>NZ_CP108430.1:6476071-6784285 GCF_041435335.1 Streptomyces sp. NBC_01283 | reverse complement strand
CATGGACAAAGGGGAGGCAGGTCTTGGACTAACGGGGGTCCGCCGCCGGGGGGTGTCCGCCTCGCGGGGCGGACCGTGCCGACACGAACGCGGGGCCGGACCAGTGGCTGGTCCGGCCCCGCGTACAGCGAGAACTCAGAGTTCCGACGCCGCCTTCTCTATGTCACCGGCGAACGTCGACACCTCGGTGTAGACCCCGGGGAACTTCGGGCGCGCACAGCCGTTGCCCCAGCTGACGATGCCGACCTGGACGTACTCCCCGGCCTCGTCCTTGCGGAACATGGGGCCGCCGGAGTCACCCTGGCAGGTGTCCGTGCCGCCCTCCGCCAGGTTCCCGGCGCAGAGCTCCTCACCGGGCGTGAGGTCGGCGCCGTAGGCGGCCTCGCAGTCGGCGTCGCTGATGAAGGGGACCTTCGCCTTGAGGAGGTAGCGCTGCTGCTCGCCGCCCTCCTTGTCGGCGCCCCAGCCGGCGATGTCGAAGTCGCCGTTGTTGAGCTTGTCGTCCTTGGCGATCTTCAGCGTGGGCTGGTCGATGGGCTTCTCGAGCTTGATGAGCGCCCAGTCCTTGCCCTTGCCGTTGTAACCCGGCGCCTGCAGGACCTTCGTGGACTTCACCGTGATCGCGTCGGGGCTCTCCAGGTCCACGACACCACCGGTGGCGGTGATGCTCGTGTTGTCGCCCGAGCCGTCCACGCAGTGGGCGGCGGTCAGCACGATGTCCTTGGCGTACAGCGCGCCGCCACAGCCCATCGACAGACGGACCATGAACGGGAATTCGCCCTGCTCGGCGGGGGTGCCGCCGACCACGCGCTCACCCGGGGTGGGGCCGGGGTGAGGGGCCGCGGAGGCGGCGACGGGCTGGAGACTGACGGTGGCGAGGGCGATGGCACCGAGGGTGGCGGCTCTCTTGACTCCACGCAGCTTGGTGTTCAACGGGCTTCCCTTCGTGGGGGGTTCGTGGGGGGTACGCGCGACGGCGGCCCCGCTGCCTCCCCACGACGAACGCGAGAATGGCATGAGCCCGCCAAAGCGTTGTTGCGGATTATGGAGATCAGTGTCCGCATAGAGCAAGGGGCGGTTTTCGGCCAGCAGCCGTCACGGCGCCCCATCCTGCCGACGAGGACCGGCCTTACAGTGGAGGCGGGTTGAAGACGTCTCCTGGGGGTGCCGGCATGGCGGACGGCGGGCCGGTGGTGCACGGCTACCCCCATCTGGAGACGGTGCGCTCCGCGATCACCGCGCTCTACAAACGCCTGTCGTACGACAGCGTCCACACCTTCGACGCCAGCATCGCCCCCGCCGACGTCGCCTTCTCCGACCAGGACGACCTGTACCTGGGCGTGCAGCGCGTGGCCCGCGAGATGGTGCGGCACCTCCGGCTGCCGGACGCCCGCATGATCGTCGGCTTCCGGGAGATGGAACACGCGGCGAACGTCGAACTCACCGCGGGGCCCGAGTACTTCATCGAGCTCAACGACCGGTTCCGCACGCATCGCAGGGACATCGGCGCGGCGCTCGCCCACGAGGTCATGCACGTGTATCTGCACCGGCTTGATCTGACGTTCCCCGGCACGCGCGACAACGAGATCCTCACGGACACCGCCACCACCTATCTGGGCGCGGGCTGGCTCCTCCTGGACGCCTACCGCGAGGACGGCGCCTCGTCCCAGAAGCTCGGCTATCTCACGCCGGAGGAGTTCGGGTACGTCCTGGCCAAGCGGGCCATCGCCTTCGGTGAGGCGCCGGAGACGTGGTTCACCAGCGCCCAGGCGTACACCGCCTATACGAAGGGACTCGCGCAGGCCAGGCGCGACGAGCAGCAGCCTCCGCTGACGGCCGCGGGCTGGACGGGGCGGCGGCGGTACGCGAAGGACCGGCGGTACGCGCTGGAGCGCGGCCCGGATGGAGCGGGGGTCTCCGGCGCCGGGGGCGGGGCGTACTCGTTCTCCCGTGGACCGGCCGGGGCGGAGCCGCTGCGGGTCTCGTTCCCCTGCCCGACGTGTCAGCAGCGGATCCGGCTGCCTGCCCGGGGGCGGATGCGGGCGCGGTGCACGTTGTGCCGGACGGTGCTTGAGTGCGATACGTGAGGGCGCGGCGCGTTACGTGAGGGTGCGTTCGCGGGGCTTCGCGGAGGCCTGGCCCCAGTGGCCGGGGCGCTCCAGGGACGGCGGCAGCTTCGTGTCGGCGTCGCCCTTCGCCGCGTTCACCTGCGACTGCGTCAGGAAGATACTGCCGGTGAGGTCCGCGCCCCGCAGGTCCGCGTCCCGGAAGTCCGCGCCGATCAGATCGGCCCTGCGGAGGTCGGCGCCACGGAGGTCGGCGGCGATGAGGTAGGCACCGCGCAGGGTGACGCCCCGGAGATCGGCGCCTCGCAACCGGGCGCCGAAGAGGTCGGCTCCTCGGCGGTCCTTCTTCTTACGGCGGATGTCCGCGCGCGCGAGGTCGCTGGTGCGCAGGAGGAGGACGTTGACGTCCTCACGGTGCGCGGCGACGTCCGTCGCGGCCACGGCGGCGGGGGTGCCCTGGGTGAGGTGCTCGGTCCTGTCCAGCGCGCGCTGGAGATCCGCCCGGATCGGGAGGGTCTCGGGAAGGGTGAGCGCCTCGGTCAAGTACCAGAGCAGTTCGTGGAGTTGGCGCATCACCGGGAAGACGTCGAACATCTGGCGGGCGCTGTCGGGGTCCTGCCGCCAGTCGGTGCCGCCGTAGGTCTCCTGGGAAACCTTCTGTCCCGCGCCGAAGCAGTCGTAGACCGTGCAGCCCGAGAAGCCCGTCCGGCGCAGCTTCTGGTGGATGCCGCAGCGGAAGTCCTGCTGGAGGTTGGTGCAGGGGGTGCCGGCCGCCTTGTCGACGGGAAAGTCCGCGGACTTGGAGAAGGTGAGGGCCACGCAGCAGAGCCCGAAGCAACTGCCGCAGTCGGCGCGCAGTTCCGCCCGGTCGTCGCGCTCGACGAGGGGAAGCACCTGCCGCTCGCCGGATTCCGCCCGGGGCTCCATACGGCTCGACTTCTCAGACATCAGGGCCTCCCTCGGGGCAGGTTCCCCACCCGCTCCAACCATCCGCCGCTACGGGGCAATCGGGTGGGGGGGGGTGGGAAAGGCCTGTTCGGTCAGGGTGAATGCGGGGTGATCAGGTGGACGGGCGGGAGAGCCACCCCAGCAGGGGCAAGGCGCCCCCGCCGGGGCACGGACTACGCGGCCCGGCGCCCCGCGCCCCCGCTGGGGCGCCCGCCGCCACGCCTGGCACGGCCACCGCCGGCGGCGCCGCCCCCGGCGGAAGGCCTGCCGCCACCCTGCGACTGGGACCTGGACTGGCCGCCCTGGGACTGGCCCCTGGACTGGCCGCCCTGGGACTGACCCTGCCCCTGGGAGGACGACTGCCCCTGCGGACGAGAGCGACGCTGGCCGCCGCCTCCCTGCCCGGCAGGACGACGGCGCCCCCGCTGCGGCGAAGCCTGCTGCTGCTGCGGAACCTCGACCACGACCGGCACCCCGGACGGCTCGCGCGCACCGGTGATCCGCGCCAGCTCCTCGTCCGTGGACTTCACGCGCGCCGTCTTCGGGCTGATCTCCGCGTCGGACATCAGACGCGTCATCTCCCGCTTCTCGTCCGGGAGGACGAGCGTGACGACGCTGCCGGACTCACCTGCGCGGGCCGTACGGCCGCCGCGGTGGAGGTAGTCCTTGTGGTCGGTGGGCGGGTCGACGTTCACGACCAGGTCGAGGTCGTCGACGTGGATCCCGCGGGCCGCCACGTTGGTGGCGACCAGCGCGGTCACCAGACCGGTCTTGAACTGGTCCAGGGTCCGGTTGCGCTGCGGCTGCGAACGGCCGCCGTGCAGACCCGAGGCCCTTACACCGTTGGCGAGCAGCCGCTTGGTGAAGCGGTCCACCGCACGCTTGGTGTCCAGGAAGAGGATCACCCGGCCCTCACGGGCGGCGATACGGAGGGCCACCGCCTTCTTGTCGGTCTCGTCGGCGACGTACAGAACGTGGTGTTCCATCGTCGTGACCGCACCCGCGGACGGGTCGACCGAGTGCACCACCGGATCCGTCAGGAACATCCGGACCAGGCGGTCGATGTTCTTGTCCAGCGTCGCGGAGAAGAGCATGGTCTGACCGCCCTGCTCGACCTGCTTGAGGAGCGCGGTGACCTGCGGCATGAAGCCCATGTCGGCCATCTGGTCGGCCTCGTCGAGGACCGTCGTCCGCACCTGCGAGAGATCGGCGTCGCCGCGCTCGATGAGGTCCTTGAGACGGCCGGGGGTCGCCACCATGATCTCGGCGCCGCGGCGGAGCGTGTTCGCCTGCTTGGTGATCGAGAGACCGCCGACCACCGTCGACATGCGCAGGTTCACGGACGTCGCGTACGGCGTCAGCGCGTCCGTCACCTGCTGCGCGAGCTCACGCGTGGGGACGAGCACCAGGGCGAGGGGGGAGCGCGGCTCGGCGCGGCGGCCCGCGGTGCGGGCGAGGAGCGCGAGGCCGAAGGCGAGGGTCTTGCCGGAGCCGGTGCGGCCACGGCCGAGGATGTCGCGGCCCGCGAGGGAGTTGGGGAGCGTGGCTGCCTGGATCGGGAAGGGCTCGGTGACGCCCTGCGCGGCCAGCGTCTTCAGGAGGGCCTCGGGCATGTCCAGGTCGGCGAACGCCTCGACCGCGGGCAGTGCGGGCGTGATGCTCTCGGGCAGCGCGAATTCACCGCCGACGGGCCTGGGCTTGGCACGGCCCGGCTTCTTCGCGGCGCCCTTCGCCTGGCCGCCGCCGGCCACCGGGGCCTTTCCGCGTGCGTTCGTGGAGCGCCCGCGGGCAGGACGTGCAGGGCGTTCGGAGCGATTCATACGGAAATGCCTTCCTGGACCTGGTGACAGCACAAGCCGGGACCCGCACCTTTCTGGTGCGGGCCCCGGCTATGAGGTTCGCGTGCTACGACGATCAGGCGGGAACGATGTTCTCGGCCTGCAGGCCCTTCTGGCCCTGCGTGACGTCGAAGGAGACCTTCTGGCCCTCGAGGAGCTCACGGAAGCCCGAGGACGCGATGTTCGAGTAGTGGGCGAAGACGTCGGGGCCGCCGCCGTCCTGCTCGATGAAGCCGAAGCCCTTTTCAGCGTTGAACCACTTAACGGTGCCAGTTGCCATGTCAATCTCCTCAACAGGGGCAGAGTAAGGAAAGCCACGGAATTGTGGATTCCAAGCGCTGCAATGACCCCCATCCCGGAGAGACCGGAAAAAAACAATAATGCGCCCTCGGAGCATTCCCGTCAGGCGCACATAAAGTTCATGGGTACCAAAACTGCGACGCATAAGCCTAACACGGACGAGGGACCCGTTGTTTCCGGGGCCCACGTGCCGCACGACACAAGGCCGCCCCCCTTGCGCCACCCGCCCCATCGCCCGCCGTGACAGCACGCGGCGCAGGCCCCTCCGAGGCGCCGCCGCTGTAACGCTCCGCCGGACAGCAACTAGACGTGCCTTCCCCCTGCCGGGACACCCCGCTACCTTCTGCCAAACAATCGCTTGGTTGATCGACGTGTGGCCATGGCGACCGCTCTCAAAGGAAGGCGGCCCGATGCGCATCACCCGAACCCGTACGGCGGTCGGAGTCACGGTCTCCGCGCTCGCGCTCGGCACCCTGCCCGTCTGGGCGGCCCACGCCGAGCCCGCCGCACCCGAGCGCGGCACGGCCCGGCACGCCCCGCACCACCCCCGCGCCATGGCCGACGGCGTGCGGCAGATACCTCTCCAGGGCGCCGTGAACGTAAGAGACCTGGGCGGCTACCGCACCTACGACGGCGAGCGGGTCCGGTACGGCCAGGTCTTCCGCGCCGACGCCCTGGCCAAGCTCACGGACGCCGATGTCGCCACCCTCTCCGGGCTGCGCCTGAAGAAGGTCGTCGACTTCCGGGTGCCCGCGGAGGTGCGGTACGACGGGGCCGACCGGCTGCCCGCCGGGCTCGCCGTCACGTCCCGGGCGATCAACGACAACGGCCTCTTCACGACGCTGATGACCGTGATCGGCTCCAGGGACCCCGTCAAACAGGAGGAGATGCTGGGCAACGGCAAGGCGGACGCCTTCATGCGCGCCGTCTACCGCACCTTCGTCACCGACGGCCCCAACCGCGCCCAGTTCGCGGCGACCCTGCGCGACATCGCCCAGGGCGGCAAGACGTCACCGCTGCTCTACCACTGCACGGCCGGCAAGGACCGCACCGGCTGGACCAGTTATCTGCTGCTGCGCGCCGTGGGCGTCCCCGAGAGCACCGTCGTCGATGACTTCCTGGCGTCCAACACCTACCGGGCCGCGTACGACGCGAAGGTGCGCGAGGGCCTGAAGCAGAGCGGCCTGATGCAGAACCCCGACCTCCTCATCCCCCTCCAGGAGGTCCGCACCGGCTACCTGGAAGCGGCACTGACCGAGGTCAAGGCGGAGTACGGCAGCCTCAGCGGCTATCTGACGAAGGGACTCGGGCTTGACGCACGGACGATTCTCGCGCTGCGGGAGCGGATGGTCGGCTAGGGCACGCGGCGCGGGAGGACGGCGGGGCTCAGGTGGTCACGATCCCCTGCGCCCGCGCCGCCGCGAGCCAGGCCGGGAACTCGCCCACCAACTGGTCGTACAGGCGGTCGTCGGAGACGGTCCGGGGGTCGTGCCCCGCGTGGAAGAAGCCCGCGTTGTCGACGGCACGCTTGGCGGGGACAGCGAGGTCGTCGAGCTTGCGGAGGTAGTCGAACTGCTTGCTCTTCGCGTCACCGAAGCCGATGAACTGCCAGAACAGCGGCAGCTTCGACGCCTTGCACAGATACCGCTCGGCGGCGAGCTTGTTGATGGGGCCGCCGTCGGTCTGGAAGACGACCAGGGCGGGCGCGGTGGAACCGCTGTCCACGTAGTGGTCGATGACGGCGTCCATCGCCAGGTGGTAGCTGGTCTTGCCCATGTGACCGAGCCCGGCGACGATCTCCTCGATCCGCCCGTGGTGGCGGTCGAGGGCGATCTCCGTGACGGCGTCGACGTCCGTGGAGAAGAAGACCGTGGGCACGTTGCCGTCGTCGTCGAAGTGCGCGGACAGACCGAGGACGCGGTCCGCGAGGGCCTGGACGGTGCCGTCCTTGTAGTACGGCTTCATGGATCCGGAGTAGTCGACGACGAGGTAGACGGCGGCGCGTTCGCCCTCCAGGCCGTACTTGCGCAGGCTGACCCCGGCGGACTTGTAGAGGCTCACGAGCGCGGGCGCCGCCTCTTCCACCTTGCTCAGGCTGATCGCCGGTCCCATGTGCGGCTCCACTCTCCCGTCCGTCCCAAAACGCCGAGCGTACGGGAGAGGCGGGTGGCGTGACGTGATCTCTTACGGACTGGAGGGCAAGGCCGTACTGATCACCGGTGCGGGCCGTGGGCAGGGTGCGGCGGAGGCGCGGCTCTTCGCCGAGGCCGGGGCGCGGGTGGTGGTCACGGACGTGCGCGAGGAGGAGGGGCGCGAGGTCGCCAAGTCCCTGGGCGAGCAGGGCCTTTTCGTACGTCATGACGTCACGGAGGCGGAGAGCTGGGCGTCGGCCGTAGCGGCCGGGGTGGCGGCCTTCGGCCGCCTGGACGCGCTCGTGAACAACGCCGCGCTGTGGCGGACGGCGTCCGTGGAGAAGGAGACGTACGAGAACTTCGAGACGCTGATCCGGGTCAATCTCCTCGGCCCGTTCCTGGGCATCCAGGCGGTGCTGCCCGCGTTGCGGGACGCGGGGGGCGGCTCGATCGTGAACGTCTCGTCGACGGCGGGGCTCGTGGGGATACGGGGGCATGCGGCTTACGGGTCGACGAAGTTCGGGTTGCGGGGGCTGACGCGGAGCGCGGCGCTGGATCTGGCGGAGTATGGGGTGCGGGTCAACTCCGTGCACCCCGGGGCGATCGACACTCCGATGATCTCCTCGGCCTCCGCCGGGCGGGACTGGTCGCATCTGCCGCTCGGCAGGGTGGGCCGCCCCGAGGAGGTCGGGGAGCTGGTCCTCTTCCTTGCGTCGGAGGCGTCGTCGTACATCACGGGGGCGGAGTTCGCCGTCGACGGCGGGTCGACGGCGGGGTAGGGCGGGCCCTGCGGGGCTTTCCCCAATCCCACCCCTTCCCGAAACCGTGGGGCTCCGCCCCTGGACCCCCGAAAGGATGAGGACGAACTCGGCGAAGCCGGTGATGACGGCAGCCAAGGCCCCCGCACCGGCGGGTTTTCGGGAAGGGGCGGGGTTGGGGAAGAGAAATCGCCCTTACCCCACCTGTTCCTGGAACGCCGGCAGCTCAAAGATCCGGGTCTTCGCCTCGTCGTCCATCAGTTCCACCAGCGGCATGACCAGGTCCCACAGGTCCTGCTTGTCGACCTCCCGGGCGAGCGCGTCCAGGTCGGGCGCGGGCAGCGCCCCGGCCGCGTCCGCGACGACCTTCCGGGACTCCTCCGGCAGCAAGCCCACGAGCGGCAGGAACTCCGCCCAGAGCCCCGTCGCCACCACCGCCCGCACCACCCCGCCCAGCACCTCGGCATCCCGCAGGGAAGGGAGCACGGCGACCGCCCGGCGCTCCTCCTCCCCCAGCAGCGCGACCAGCGGCAGCAGCGACTCCCACAGGTCCTGCTCGCTCACCGTCACGACCAGGGAGTCGAGTTGCTCCTGCGGGCGCGCCGCGGCGAGCGAGGCGATGCGGCCACGCTGCTCGCCCGTCACCATCCCGGCGACGGCCAGCGCCTCCGGCCACAGGCCCTCCCCCGGCGCCGAGGCGATGACCGACGCGAGCCGCTCCGCGCCCATCAGGTCGATGATCTGGCCGAGCCGTCCGGGCACGTCGATCATGAAGCCGGTCCGCAGGACGGCGGCGTCGTCCACCTGCGGCAGGATGCGGCTCAGTGCGGAGTCGCGCAGGTAGCCGACGAAGCGGCCCATGGTCAGGTGGTCGCCGCGCTCGGCGAGCGCCACCGCGATCCGCACCACCAGGCCCTCGTCGAGCCGGTCGACGATGCCCTTGATCTTGCGCGGGTCGAGATGCCCGCACGACTCCGCGGTGAACGGCACCGGCAGCTTCTCGATGATGTCCGCGGCCCGCGTCGCTTCCAGGCGCCCGGCGACCCCGGCGGCGAGCCGCGGACCCAGGGCCTTCTGCGAGATCGCGGCGGCGACCCCGGCCGGCACCAGCTTCGTCGCGGACGCGATCCGGTCCAGCATCTCGGGCGTACGGTCGAAGAGCGCCGCGACGCACTGCTCGCGGAAGCGGCGTACGTCCTCGACGGGGAGGGTCCGCAGGAACGCGAGCCCGTCCGGGTCCACGTCCAGAAGACGCGCGATCTTCAGGGTCTCCGCCCTGCTCCGCAGCTTGTCCATGGCCTGTCCCCTCTTCGTGTCGGGCTATCGGAACAGAATCCGGCGCACGGGACCGCGGGCGAGCGCGGGCACCAGTTTCAGCGCCTCCTCGGCGGCTTCGTTCAGACCCGAGGCGCGGCTCTCGCGTTCGCGGTGCAGCGCGTCGGCCAGCAGGGCCGACTGCTCGGGCGCCAACTGCCCGAAGGATTCCGGTGGTTCGTCCCGCAGCTCCTTGCTGAGCTGCTCCCGCGCTTCGGTGCTCATAGGGCCTCCCATGACCGGGTACGGCTCCCGAGACTGGTGCGAAATTGACTAATAGTCAATAGAGCCGGATCCGGAAGGCGCGCTACCGCACAACCGCACGTAATCTTGTGCGAATGAAACGCGCAGGCCTCCTCCTTCTCGCCGTCGCCCCGGTCGCCACGGTCGCCGTGTACCTCCTCGGCGGGGACTCGGACAGCGATGCCCCCGGAGCCGACGGGAAAGGGACCAGCACCCAGCGGCCCTACGACCGGGACAAGTCGGCGGCCGAGATCAAGGCCGACGACGAGCTGATCGCGGACCTCCCCCCGGGCCTCGCGGCGCCCGCCAAGAAGGAGCTGGCCTCGCAGTTGATCGCCAGCGCGGAGAACTCCACGCTGAACTGGCGCGGGCAGTACGGCTACATCGAGGACATCGACGACGGGCACGGCTACACCGCCGGGATCATCGGCTTCTGCACCGGCACGCACGACCTGCTCACCCTCGTCGAGCGGTACACGAAGGACCACCCGGACAACGGCCTGGCCCGCTATCTGCCCGCCCTGCGCAAGGTCGACGGCACCGACTCGCACGAGGGCCTCGACCCCGGCTTCACCAAGGCCTGGAAGGCGGAGGCCGACGAGCCCGGCTTCCGCAAGGCCCAGAACAGCGCGCGCGACCGCATCTACTTCGACCCGGCGGTCCGCCTCGCCAAGCTCGACGGGCTCGGCACGCTGGGGCAGTTCATCTACTACGACGCGATGGTGCTGCACGGCCCCGGCACCGGACCGCGCGGCTTCTACGGCCTGCGCGAGGCGGCCCTGAAGGAGGCGGACACGCCCGCGCAGGGCGGCAAGGAGAAGGCGTACCTCGACATCTTCCTGGACATCCGCCGCTCGGCGATGAAGTCCGAGAAGGCGCACCGCGACACGACGCGCGTGGACACGGCGCAGCGCCAGTTTCTCTACGACGGCAATCTGAGCCTGAAGACGCCGCTGACCTGGAAGGTGTACGGGGAGACGTTCAGGGTTCCGTAGTTCCGCGGCCCTGAACGCCCCCCCGCCGGGAGAGGGGATCAGCCCTTGACGGCGCCCGCCGCCAGGCCCGAGCCCAGCTTCCGGTGCACGATCACGAAGAAGATCATCACCGGCACGGTGACCAGCGTGGAGCTGGCCATGACCGGGCCCCAGGCCGTGGAGTTCTCACCGAAGAACTGGTAGATGCCCACGGCGGCGGTGTACTTGTCGCTGCCCTTCATGAACGTGTACGCGAAGACGAACTCGTTCCACGCCGTGATGAAGGCGAAGATCGAGGTCGCGACGAGTCCGGGCGCCACCAGCGGAAGCAGCACCGACCGGAACATCCGGAACCAGGACGCCCCGTCGATGTACGCGGCCTCCTCGACCTCCTTGGGCACGGTCTGGACGAAGCCGCGCAGGGTCCAGATCGCGAAGGGCAGCGAGAGCGCGACGTAGACGATCGTCAGGCCGAGCAGCGAGTTGAGCATGTCGTAGTCCCGCATCTGGATGAAGAGCGGGATGACGAGCGCCTCCAGCGGCACCATCTGCACTATCAGGACCATGATCAGTACGGAGGTGCGGAACCGGAACTTGAAGCGGGCCACCGCGATCGCCGCGAAGAGCGAGAGCACCCCGGCGGCGAGGATCGTGCCGAAGCCGACGATCGCCGAGTTCAACAGGTACGTGCCGAAGTTGCCCTTCTCGAACACATAGGTGAAGTGCTCGAAGCTGAGGCCGCTCGGCAGCACGTCCGAACCGCGGGTGACCGCCTTCGGGTCGAGCGCCGTGGAGATCATCCAGTACACGGGGAAGAGCGCGAAGACCAGCAGGGCGATGACCCCGACGGGCAGCCCGATGCGTGCGGCGAGTGTGGTGCGACGGACGCTCACAGGTCCTCCTCCCCCTGCCGGAACAGCGTGCGGATGTAGACAACCGTGATGGCCAGGAGCAGCAGGGTCAGCAGTACCGCGGCCGCCGCGCCCGTGCCGTAGTCGTTCTTGGCGAAGGCCTGGATGTAGGAGAAGACGCCGAGGTTGTAGACCTCTTCGTTGGCGCCGTCGCCGCCCGGCATCAGATAGATCTGGGTGAAGACCTTGAAGTCCCAGATGGTGGAGAGGATGGTCACGACGAGGAAGACGGGCTTGATCGTCGGCACCGTGATCCTCCAGAACCGCTGCCAGGCGTTGGCGCCGTCCAGCTCGCCCGCCTCGTAGAGCTCCTTGGGAATCGTCATCAGGCCGGCGAGGACGGTGATGGCGACGAACGGGAAGCCGTGGTGGACGACGTTCAGGGTCGCGATCGCGTAGAACGGCCCGCGCTCGGTGAACCAGTTGGTGGTCTCGGGATCGATGAGCCCCATCGAGCCCGCGATCTGGCTGACCATGCCGTCCTGCGGCTGGAAGAGCCAGATCCAGACGTACGTGCCGGTGACGGCGGGCATCGCCCAGGCCGCGAGGACGGCGATGGAGCAGATGAGCCGCCAGGCCGGGCCGAGGCGGTTGAGGAGCAGAGCGACGAGCGTGCCGAGGGCGACGGTGAGGCCGACGCAGGCGATCGCGAAGAACGCCGTGTTGGGCAGGACCGTCTTCCACAGGAGTGCACTGCCGAGCAGGTCGGTGTAGTGGTCGAATCCCGTGTACGTGCCCACTCCGCCGCCGAACTTGACGGCGTAGTCCTGCATGGAGAGCTTGCCGACCTGGATCAGCGGCCAGAGGAGCAGGCCCGCGAGGACCAGGAGGGAGGGTGCGAGGAGCAGCCACGGCCGGGTGAGGCCGATCAGCTTCTTCTTGCGGAGGGCCGTTTCGTGTTCCGGACGGGGGGCGGGGCGACGGGCCTTCGTTTCTTTGGGCCCGTCGCCGATCAGCGTGTCTTTCACGGTGCCGGCTCGCCCTTGCCTACTTGTCCTTGGCGAAGATCGCGTCCATGTCCTTGGCGGCCTTGTCCGCCGCTTCCTGGACGGAGGACTTCCCGGTCAGGATGGACTGCACCATGCCGGGGATGACCTTCGATGCCTGGATCTCGCCGTACGCCTTGGTCTTGGGGACGGTCGCGCCGGCCTCCAGCATCTGCTTGGCGAACGGCTCGACCAGCGGGTCCTTCTTCGCCTCGATCTTCTTCAGCTCGGAGTTCTGGCCCGGGAAGTAGTTGGTCTCCTCGGCCCACTTGGCCGCGAAGTCACCCGTGGTCAGCATCTTCACGAACTCCCAGGCGAGGTCCTTCTTGTCCGTGTTGAACGTGGACAGGTAGGAGCCGCCGAGGAAGGACTTGCTCATGCCGCCGGTCTGGCCGGGGATCGGCACGGCGCCGAGCTTTCCCTTGAGGTCGGGGTTGGCCTCGACGATGGCCTTCGGGGTCCAGTTGCCGTTGACGGACATGGCGACCTGGCCCTTGCCCCAGGCGTCGCCGACCTCCTTCTCCGTCCAGGTGTTGACCTTGGCCGGGGAGACCTTGTCCTTGGTGGCGAGGCCCGTGTAGAACTCGATGCCCTTCACGGCCTCGGGCGAGTTGATGCCGGACTTCCACTTGCCGCCCTGCTCGGTGGCGAGTTCGCCTCCGGCGCCCCAGATGAAGGGGGTGGCGTACATTTCGGCGCCGCCCGCGACCGGGAAGGGGATCATCCCGGGCTCCTTGTCCTTCAGCGTCTTCGCCGTGGACTGGAGCTCCTTCCAGGTGGTCGGGGCCTTCAGCTTGTGCTTCTCGAAGATGTCCTTGCGGTACACGATGCCGCGCACGCCCGCGTACCAGGGCATGCCGTACTGCTTGCCGTCGAGCGTGCCCGCGTCCTTGAGGCCCTCGACGAGGTCGCCGCCCAGGCCCGACTTCTTGACGTCGTCGGTCACGTCGACGAGGGCGCCGGTCTCGGCGAACTGCGGCACCCAGGTCGTACCGACCTCGGCCACGTCCGGGACCTGGTCCTCGCCGCCCTCGATGGCGGTGGTGAACTTCTTCTGCGCGGTGGCCCACTGCTGGTACTCGACGTGGATCTTGGCGCCGGTCTTCTTCTGGAACGCCTTCCCGGCCTCCTTGAAGAAGGGCCTGGCGTCGGGGTTGGTCCCCTCCATGATCCATACGGTGAGGGTCTTGCCCTTGCCGTCGGTCGCCTTGTCGCCGCTGTCGCTCCCGTCATCGCTGCCGCATGCCGTCGCGGTCAGTCCGAGCGTCATGGCGATACCTGCCGCGATGACCCGTCGCTTCATACCGGCCCCCTCATGGGTACGTGCTGTAACTGCGCCGATCCGTTGTGGGAGCGATTGTGGTCACAGGGGCTCGGTGCGGTCTAGACCCATTCGGCTAAGCGGGGCCGAAACGTGATTTGCGTTGCAAGCAATGCGCGTTGCGCACACTGCAACGCAGGGATGCCCCGCCACCACGGCCCGGAAACGCCACGACGCCCGCCCAGGTCCGGTCGGGGACGAGGCGGGCGTCGCATCAGTTCCGTACGCCGTTGTACGGGACGTATGAGGGGTTGTGCTGGAATCAGACCATCAGAGATCGGTCCGTGGGGCGAATCGGCGACGGGAGGTCACTCGCACCGGTGAGGAAACGGTCCACGCCCCGCGCGGCCGAGCGGCCCTCGGCGATCGCCCAGACGATGAGCGACTGACCGCGGCCGGCGTCACCGGCGACGAACACGCCGGGGACGTTCGTCTGGAACTCCGCGTCGCGCGCGACGTTGCCGCGCTCGTCGAGGTCCAGGGAGAACTGGTCCACCAGACCGTTCTCGCGGTCCGTGCCCGTGAAGCCCATGGCGAGGGTGACCAGCTGGGCCGGAATCTTGCGCTCCGTGCCCGGCTTCGGGGTCAGCTTGCCGTCGATGAACTCGACCTCGGTGAGGTGCAGGAACTGGACGTTCCCGTCCTCGTCGCCCTCGAAGTGGGTGGTCGAGACGGCGTAGACCCGCTCGCCGCCCTCCTCGTGGGCGGAGGTCACCTTGTAGAGCATGGGGAAGGTCGGCCACGGCTGGTTGGCGCTGCGCTCCTCGCCCGGCCGCGGCATGATCTCCAGCTGCGTCACGGAGGCCGCGCCCTGGCGGTGGGCGGTGCCCACGCAGTCCGCGCCGGTGTCGCCGCCGCCGATGACCACGACGTGCTTGCCCTCGGCGGTGATGGGGGGCGCCACGAAGTCGCCCTCCTGGACCTTGTTGGCGAGCGGCAGGTACTCCATGGCGAAGTGGATGCCGTTCAGCTCACGGCCCGGCACCGGCAGGTCGCGGGAGATGGTGGCGCCCGCGGCGATGACCACCGCGTCGTGCCGCTTGCGCAGCTTCACCGCGTCGATGTCGCGGCCGATCTCCACGCCCGTACGGAACTTGGTGCCCTCCGCGCGCATCTGCTCGATGCGGCGGTTGATGTGGCGCTTCTCCATCTTGAACTCGGGGATGCCGTAGCGCAGGAGGCCGCCGATGCGGTCGGCACGCTCGTACACGACGACCGTGTGACCGGCCCGCGTCAGCTGCTGGGCGGCGGCCAGACCCGCCGGGCCCGAGCCGATGACGGCGACGGTCTTGCCGGAGAGCCGGTCGGGCGCCTGGGGCAGCACGTCGTTGGCGTCCCACGCCTTGTCGATGATCGAGACTTCGACGTTCTTGATGGTGACGGCCGGCTGGTTGATGCCGAGCACACACGCCGACTCACAGGGCGCCGGGCAGAGACGCCCGGTGAACTCCGGGAAGTTGTTCGTGGCGTGCAGTCGCTCGGAGGCGGCCGACCAGTCCTCGCGGTACGCGAAGTCGTTCCACTCCGGGATCAGGTTGCCCAGCGGACAGCCCTGGTGGCAGAACGGGATACCGCAGTCCATGCAGCGCGACGCCTGCTTGGAGATGATCGGGAGGAGCGAGCCGGGAACGTAGACCTCGTTCCAGTCCTGGACGCGCTCACCGACCGGGCGGGTCTGCGCGACCTCGCGGCCATGGTTCAGAAAGCCCTTGGGATCAGCCATTGGTCGCCGCCTCCATCATCTTCTCGGTGATCTCGGTCTCGGAGAGACCGGCTCGCTCGGCGGCGTCCTTGGCGGCGAGCACTGCCTTGTACGTGCTGGGGATGATCCTGCTGAAGCGCTCCACGGCGGTGTCCCACTCGGTGAGCAGCTTCTCGGCGACGGTCGAGCCGGTCTCCTCCTGGTGGCGGCGCACGACGTCGTGCAGCCACGTCCTGTCGGAGTCGTCCAGGGCCTCGACGGCGCCCAGGTTGCCGGGGTTGACGTTGTCCCGGTCCAGGTCGATGACGTACGCGATGCCGCCCGACATGCCGGCCGCGAAGTTGCGGCCCGTCTCGCCGAGGACCACCGCGTGGCCACCGGTCATGTACTCGCAGCCGTGGTCGCCCACGCCCTCGGACACGACCGTCGCACCGGAGTTACGGACGCAGAAGCGCTCGCCGGTACGGCCACGGAGGAACAGCTCGCCACCCGTGGCGCCGTACGCGATGGTGTTGCCCGCGATCGTCGAGTACTCGGCGAGGTGGTCGGCGCCGCGGTCCGGGCGGACGATGATCCGCCCGCCGGAGAGGCCCTTGCCGACGTAGTCGTTGGCGTCGCCCTCCAGGCGCAGGGTCACGCCGCGCGGCACGAACGCGCCGAACGACTGGCCCGCCGAGCCGGTGAACGTGATGTCGATGGTGTCGTCGGGCAGGCCCGCGCCACCGAACTTCTTCGTCACCTCGTGGCCGAGCATGGTGCCGACCGTGCGGTTGATGTTGCGGATCGCGACCTGTGCGCGGACCGGCTGGGCGTCGGTCGCGCCGGACGCGGAGAGCGCGTCGGCGGCGAGCTTGATCAGCTCGTTGTCGAGCGCCTTCTCCAGACCGTGGTCCTGGACCGCGATCTGGTGGCGCGCGGCGCCGCCGGGCAGCGACGGCACGTGGAAGAGGGGCTCCAGGTCGAGGCCCTGCGCCTTCCAGTGCTTCACGGCGCGCTCGGTGTCGAGGAGCTCGGCGTGGCCGACGGCCTCCTCGATGGTGCGGAAGCCGAGCTCGGCGAGGATCTCGCGGACCTCTTCGGCGATGAACTCGAAGAAGTTGACGATGTACTCGGCCTTGCCGGAGAACCGCTCGCGCAGCGCCGGGTTCTGCGTGGCGATGCCGACCGGGCAGGTGTCCAGGTGGCAGACGCGCATCATGACGCAGCCGGAGACGACGAGCGGCGCGGTCGCGAAACCGAACTCCTCGGCGCCGAGCAGCGCGGCGATGACGACGTCACGGCCGGTCTTGAGCTGACCGTCCGTCTGGACCACGATGCGGTCGCGCAGGCCGTTGAGCAGCAGCGTCTGCTGGGTCTCGGCGAGGCCGAGCTCCCAGGGACCGCCCGCGTGCTTGAGGGAGGTGAGCGGCGAGGCGCCCGTACCGCCGTCGTGGCCGGAGATGAGGACCACGTCGGCGTGGGCCTTGGAGACACCCGCGGCGACCGTGCCGACGCCGACCTCGGAGACCAGCTTCACGTGAATCCGCGCCTGCGGGTTCGCGTTCTTCAGGTCGTGGATCAGCTGGGCCAGGTCCTCGATGGAGTAGATGTCGTGGTGCGGCGGCGGGGAGATCAGGCCCACGCCCGGCGTCGAGTGACGCGTCTTGGCGACCCACGGGTAGACCTTGTGGCCGGGGAGCTGGCCGCCCTCGCCGGGCTTGGCGCCCTGCGCCATCTTGATCTGGATGTCGTCCGCGTTGACCAGGTACTCCGAGGTCACACCGAAGCGGCCGGAGGCGACCTGCTTGATGGACGAGCGGCGTGCCGGGTCGTACAGACGGTCGGCGTCCTCGCCGCCCTCACCGGTGTTGGACTTGCCGCCCAGCTGGTTCATGGCGATGGCGAGCGTCTCGTGCGCCTCGCGGGAGATCGAGCCGTACGACATGGCGCCGGTCGAGAACCGCTTGACGATGTCGGCGGCCGACTCGACCTCGTCGATGGAGATCGAGGGGCGGTCCGACTTCAGGTTGAACAGGCCGCGCAGCGTCATGAGGCGCTCGGACTGCTCGTTCACGCGGTCCGTGTACTTCTTGAAGATGTCGTAGCGGCGGTTGCGCGTGGAGTGCTGCAGGCGGAAGACCGTCTCCGGGTCGAAGAGGTGCGGCTCGCCCTCGCGGCGCCACTGGTACTCACCGCCTATGTCCAGCGCGCGGTGCGCGGAGGCCACGCCGGAGACCGGGTACGCCTTGGCGTGCCGGGCGGCGACCTCCTGGGCGACGACGTCGATACCGACTCCACCGATCTTGGACGTCGTGCCGACGAAGTACTTCGCGACGAAGTTCTCCTGGAGGCCGACGGCCTCGAAGACCTGCGCGCCGCGGTAGGAGGCGACGGTCGAGATGCCCATCTTGGACATGACCTTCAGGACGCCCTTGCCGAGCGCGTAGATCAGGTTCCGGATGGCCTGCTCGGCTTCGATGCCGGGCAGGAATGTACCCGCACGGACCAGGTCCTCGACGGACTCCATCGCGAGGTACGGGTTGACCGCGGCGGCGCCGTAGCCGATGAGGAGGGCCACGTGGTGGACCTCGCGGACGTCGCCCGCCTCGACGAGCAGGCCCACCTGGGTGCGCTGCTTCGTACGGATGAGGTGGTGGTGGACGGCCGCGGTGAGCAGCAGCGAGGGGATCGGCGCGTGCTCGGCGTCGGAGTGCCGGTCGGAGAGCACGATCAGGCGGGCGCCGGCCTCTATGGCGGCGTCGGCCTCGGCGCAGATCTCCTCGATGCGGGCGGCGAGGGCGTCGCCGCCGCCGCTGACGCGGTAGAGACCGGAGAGGGTCGCGGCCGTCATGCCGGGCATGTCGCCGTCGGCGTTGATGTGGATGAGCTTGGCGAGCTCGTCGTTGTCGATCACCGGGAAGGGCAGCGTGACGCTGCGACAGGTCGCGGCGGTCGGCTCCAGGATGTTGCCCTGCGGGCCCAGCGAGGAATGCAGCGAGGTGACGAGCTCTTCGCGGATGGCGTCCAGCGGCGGGTTGGTGACCTGCGCGAACAGCTGCGTGAAGTAGTCGAAGATCAGCCGCGGGCGCTCGGAGAGGGCCGCGATCGGAGTGTCCGTGCCCATGGAGCCGAGCGGCTCGCCGCCGGTCTTGGCCATCGGCGCGAGGATGACGCGCAGCTCTTCCTCGGTGTAGCCGAAGGTCTGCTGGCGGCGCGTGACGGAGGCGTGCGTGTGCACGATGTGCTCGCGCTCGGGCAGGTCGGAGAGCTCGATCTCGCCCGCTTCCAGCCACTCCTGGTACGGGTTCTCGGCGGCGAGGGCGGCCTTGATCTCGTCGTCCTCGACGATGCGGTGCTCGGCGGTGTCCACGAGGAACATCCGGCCGGGCTGCAGCCGGCCCTTCTTGACGACCTTGGCGGGGTCGATGTCCAGAACGCCGACCTCGGAGCCGAGGACGACGAGGCCGTCGTCGGTGACCCAGTAGCGGCCGGGACGCAGACCGTTGCGGTCGAGAACGGCACCGACCTGGACGCCGTCGGTGAAGGTGACACAGGCCGGGCCGTCCCAGGGCTCCATCATCGTGGAGTGGTACTGGTAGAAGGCGCGGCGGGCCGGGTCCATCGAGCCGTGGTTCTCCCACGCCTCGGGGATCATCATCAGGACCGAGTGCGGAAGCGAACGTCCACCGAGGTGGAGGAGTTCGAGCACCTCGTCGAAGGACGCCGAGTCGGACGCGTCCGGCGTGCAGATCGGGAACACCCGGTCGAGCTTGTCCGTGCTGTCCTCACCGGCGGAGGCGAACAGGTCGGAGGCGAGCTGCGACTCACGCGCCCGCATCCAGTTCCGGTTGCCCTTGACCGTGTTGATCTCGCCGTTGTGCGCGACGAAGCGGTACGGGTGTGCGAGCGGCCAGCTCGGGAACGTGTTCGTGGAGAAGCGCGAGTGGACGAGCGCGACGGCCGTGGCGAAACGGCGGTCGGACAGGTCGGGGAAGAACGGCTCCAGCTGGCCGGTGGTCAGCATGCCCTTGTAGACGATGGTCCGGGCGGAGAGCGACGGGAAGTAGGTCCCGGCCTCACGCTCGGCGCGCTTGCGCAGCACGAAGGCCTTGCGGTCGAGCGCGACGCCGGAGCTCTCGCCGTCGGCCACGAAGATCTGCCGGAAGACCGGCATCGTCGAGCGAGCGGTGGAGCCGAGCAGCTCGGGGGCGACGGGGACGTCGCGCCAGCCGAGGACCGTCAGGCCCTCCTCCGAAGCGATCGTCTCGATCTGTGAGACGGCTCCGTCGGTCGTGCCCGCGGTGTCGACCGGCAGGAAGGCGATGCCGACGGCGTACGCGCCGGCCTCGGGAAGCGCGAAGTCGGAGACCTCGCGAAGGAAGGCGTCCGGCACCTGAAGCAGGATGCCGGCGCCGTCACCGGAGTCCGGCTCGGAACCGGTGGCACCGCGGTGTTCGAGATTGCGCAATACGGTCAGCGCCTGTTCGACCAGCTCATGGCTGGCTACACCGGTGAGGGTGGCCACGAACCCGACACCACAGGCGTCGTGCTCGTTACGGGGGTCGTACATGCCCTGGGGGGCGGGGCGACCGTCCATGGGCGACCAGGCGTGCGTACGCATTGGCTCTCCCGTCGTCGTCGTGGCATATGCAATAAGCGAGGGACGACGTTGGCCCAGGCAAAATTTCGTGCAGGTTACATGATGGAACGCTTCTCGAAAAGCGGATAGCTCATTCCACCATGTGGACACCGCTCATACCCGTGGAGAGCGGTAGGGAGGGGACCCATGCGGACAGATCAATGACCGAAGGCCCGAGCGCGGCACAGGCCTCATTGCCCGCAGCGCTTACGGCTCATGCCCGGTGGTTAAGGATTCGAAACCGCCGAGTAACGGCTACTTATGCAGAGTCCCGCATAGGACTGCAAGCGTTCATCCTACGGCGGTACCGAACAAGCTGCCCAGGGCGTACGTCACACCAGCCGCCGCCCCGCCGAGCGCGAGCTGCCTCAGTCCGCTGAACCACCAGGACCGCGCGGTCACCTTCGCCACTACGGCACCGCAGCCGAAGAGCCCGATCAGCGCGAGCAGCAGCGCGGGCCAGAACGTGTCGGCACCGAGCAGGTACGGCAGGACGGGGAGCAGGGCGCCAAGCGCGAAGGCGCCGAAGGAGGAGACCGCGGCGACGAGCGGGGAGGGCAGATCGCCGGGATCGATGCCCAGCTCCTCGCGCGCGTGGATCTCCAGGGCCTGCTCGGGGTCCTTGGACAGCTGCTTGGCGACCTCACGGGCGAGGCCGGGCTCGACGCCACGCGACTCGTACAGCTCGGCGAGCTCCTTCTCCTCGTCCGCGGGGTGCTTGCGCAACTCGCGCCGCTCCACGTCGAGTTCGGCCTCCACGAGCTCACGCTGCGAAGCCACGGAGGTGTACTCACCGGCCGCCATGGAGAAGGCACCGGCGGCGAGACCGACCAAGCCCGTCACGACGATGGTCCGCTGCGAGACGGCCCCGCCGGCGACACCGGTCATCAGGGCCAGGTTGGACACCAGGCCGTCCATCGCACCGAAGACGGCGGGGCGCAGCCAGCCGCCGTTGACGTCGCGGTGGGTGTGGTTGTCGCGGTGTGCCTCGTGCAGTGCCGCTTCGGTCTCGATGATCGCCATGATGGGCCCCCTCAGTACTTGGACGATCTCGAAAGTACGCGCGAAAAAACGCTCTCGCCAGCAAGGAAGGCCGTACTTACCTGCGCTTGCGCGCATGTGAACGGGGGTTCCTCGAACCGGTGACCGCATGCGTCCTGAGGGGTGACGTCGGCGGTGCGGATGCTCGCGTCAGGGGTGCCGCGTGGCAGGGATACAGCCACACGTCTCGGCACCAGGGAGGCACAGCATGACGGGCTTGACCGGTGTGACAGGAGTGACCGGCGCGATCGGCTTGAGAGAGCGGGCGCGTGGCGCCCTTCTCGGCCTCGCGGTCGGCGACGCGCTGGGCGCGCCCGCCGAGAACATGAAGCCGTCGGAGATCCGCCGCCGCTGGGGACGCATCACCGGTTACGTCGCCGAGCATCCCTCGGGCACGGACGACACCGAGTACGCGATCTTCTCGGGGCTGCTGCTCGCACGGCACGGCTCGGCGCTGACCGTCGCGCATGTCGAGGCGGCCTGGCACGAGTGGATCGCCGACCTCGACGAGGGCCCCTTCCGGGGCGCGGGCTTCAGCGAACGCGGCACCCTGGAGAACCTGCGCCGCGGCCTCGCGGCGCCCATCTCGGCGCAGCACCGGCACGCGTGGAGCGACGGCCTCGCGATGCGGGCCGCGCCATTCGGGGTCTTCGCCGCGGGGCGGCCCGCCGAAGCGGCCCGGCTCGTCGCGATCGACGGCTCGGTCAGCCATGACGGCGAGGGAATCTACGGCGGGCAGGCGGTGGCCGCGGGGGTTTCGGCGGCGATGGGCGGGGCGCCGGTGGACTCCGTGGTGGCCGCTGCCCTGGCCGTCATCCCGGAGGACTGCTGGACGTCGCGTTCGCTGCGGCGGGCGGTGGCGGTGGCCCACCGGGGCGAGCGCGCGGTGCGCTCCGCGGTGGTGATCGGCGGCTATCCCTGGACCGACCTCGCCCCCGAGGCGGTGGGGCTCGCCTTCGGGGCGTACGCGGCGGCCTCCGGCCGGTTCCCCGACGCGGTGCTGACCGCCGTGAACATGGGGCGGGACGCGGATACGACTGCCGCTGTGGCCGGGGCATTGTCCGGCGCGTCCTGTGGGGCTTCGGCGATTCCCCCGCCGTGGGCGGCGGCGATCGGCCCTGCGCGGGGCAGCTGTCTCCCTTCCATGCGGGGTCACCATGTGCTGGATGTCGCGGAGTTGCTTGTTTCTGACCGGGGGGTCTCGTGAGCGCGAACGAGCCCGCCGCTTCGCGGCGGATTTCTCCCGCCCACCCACCCGTTCACCCCGCAGCGGCTCCCGCTGCCGGACCCGCTGTGGGCAGGCGTTCCGCAGGGGGAGGGTGGGCAGGGTGGGCACAGCCCTTGATGCCGGGTGCCAGTCAAAGCGAGGCGCCCGGGTCCCGCATCGAGGGGCTCCTCCTCGGCCTCGCCGCAGGCGACGCCGCAGGATGGCCCGCTGCCAGGCACCGCGCCGCCCGCATGCCCGAGTGGACCCGCAGGCTGACCCGCGAGCTGGACACCTTCGCCGAGCAGAACGCCACCACCACCCTCCCCGTACCCATCGCGCTGAACCAGCCCCCGGAACCCCTGCGCCTGGGCCCCTCCGACGACGCCGAATGGGCCGCCTTCGCCGCCGAGTCGCTGCTCCGCGCGGCGGACGGGACCCTCGACGCCCGGCTGTCCCCGGACCGCCGGGTCCGCGCGGCCCTCGACCTCGCCTGGAACACCCTCGCCAGCGAGATCGCCGCGGCGGCGGCCCGCGCCCCCGAGGTCGAGTCCGCGGTACTCCCCCTGCGCGCCCGCATCTCCGTGCGCGCGGGCCTCGGCAACCTCGCCACCGGCCTGCGCCCGCCCGCCACCGGCCACGACAACCCCCACTTCTTCGACGACGCCGCCTGCGTACGCGCCTGCGTGCTTGCTCTGGTGCATCCGGGCGACCCCGAACAGGCCGCCGCCCTGGCCGAGTTCGACGCCCGCTACACCCAGGACGGCGACGGCGTGCACGGCGCCCGCGCGATGGCCGCGGCGATCGCGGCGGCGCTCGGCGGCGCGGACGTCGACGCGACCGTGGACGCCGCTCTCGCCCAGCTCCCGGAGCACACCGAGATCGGCCGCAACGCCTGGCACGCCGTCAAGCTCGCCCGCACCCAGCCGGAGGACGGCGCCTTCGGTCTCGTCCCGCTCCTGGAGCACCAGATCGTCGACCACGTCTACAGCTACGGCATCGCCGCCGCCGAGACCGTCCCGGTCGCCCTCGCCCTGACCACCGCGGCCCGCGGCCGTATCCGTGACGCGGTGCCCGCCGCCGCCTGCCTCTCCCGGGTCGCCGACTCCGCCCCCGCCCTGGCCGGGGCGCTGACCGGGGCGCTCGGCACGGCCACCGCCGTCCCCGAGGCCTGGCGCGACGCCTGCCGCACCCTCTCCGGCTGCGCGCTCCCCCGTCTCGCGGGCACCGACCTGGTGGAACTCGCCGGGCATCTCGCAGCCACGGAACTGAGCGCTCCGGGAGGACAATTCCGACATGACGTCACCAACGCCCCGGGGCCTCGCCACTGAGCTGCTCCCCACCGACCTGCCCCTCTCCGAGCGCATCACCGCCTGCCTGGTCGGAGCGGCCGTCGGAGACGCACTCGGCGGTCCCGTCGAGGGCTACTCCCCCGAGCAGATCGTCGAACGGCACGGCGGTCGCGTACACGGCATCGTCGGCCCCTGGAACGGCGACCAGTGGCGCACCGCCCGCCCGATCGCGCCCTACCACAAGGGCGACGGACACGTCACCGACGACACCCTGATGACGCACGCGCTGATCCGCGTGTACGCCACCGTCCGCGACCACTTGGACGCCTACGCGGTCGCCGACCACCTGGTCCCCGACCTCATGACGAACCCCCGCTGGATCCCGGAACTGGAGACGGAGGCCATTCCGCTGCACCGCGTCTTCCTCGCCGAGAAGTGGATCGTCGCCCGCATCCACTACGGCCACGTCGACCCGCGCGAGGCGGGCACCGGAAACATCGTCAACTGCGGTGCCTCGATGTACATGGCACCGGTCGGCCTGGTCAACGCGGCGAACCCGGCGGCCGCGTACGCCGAGGCCCTGGACATCGCGGGCGCGCACCAGTCGTCGTACGGGCGTGAGGCCGCCGGAGTCTTCGCGGCGGCGGTGGCGGCGGCCTGCGCGCCGGGCGCGACACCGACCTCGGTGATCGACACCGCCCTGTCCCTCGCGAAGGACGGAACGCGCGCCGCGATCGAGTCGGCGGCCGAAGTGGCCGCGCACCACCGGGACTTCGAGTCGGCACTGGCCCCCCTGCGCACCGCCGTCATCCCCTTCGACACGGTCGGCCAGGACTACCGCGCCCCGTCCCTCGGCGCCCGCCGCCCCTCCCGTCTGCACTCCATCGAGGAGCTCCCGATCGCGCTCGGCATGCTCCTGGTGGGCGACGGCGACTACCGCCATACGGTGCTCGGCTCGGTCAACTACGGCCGTGACTGCGACTCCATCGCGACGATGAGCGGTGCGATCGCCGGCGCCCTGGGGTCGGGCGCCCCGCCCGAGTGGTCGAAGACGGTCGCGGAGGCGAGCCGTCTGGACCTGCACGCCCCCGCGGCTACGCTCACGGAGGTCACCCGGGAGATCTTCACCCGCGACGTGCGGCGCCGCCGCGCCCACGAGTCGGCGTACGCCGCCCTCACGGCCACCCCGTGATCCGCCTCACCTGGGTCCAGCCGGAGGACCTGGTGGGCCACGAGCTGCGCCAGGCGGAGGAGGAGGGCAAGGACGCGCGGGCGATCCGGTCCCGCTGGCTGGCGGCGGGCGGCCACCTGGCGCCCGCCAGAGCGGGCGCGTCCCCGGCCCCGCCCTCTCCGGAGCTACGGGCCTTCGCGGAAGAGCTGCTGACGGAGCTGTCCCAGCTCCCCCCGTTGTGGGCCGCACCGGAGAACAGAGCCCCGCGGCAGGCGGTTTCGGGAAGGAGCGGGATCGGGGAAAGAAGGGCCCTGCGCCACCGCCTGCACGCCGCCTGGCTGGGCAGGGCAGCGGGCTGCCTCCTGGGCAAACCAGTGGAAAAGCTCCCGCTGGAAGGCATCAGGAGTCTCGCCAAAGCCACCGGCAACTGGCCCCTGACCACGTGGTTCACGGCGAAGGGCCTCCCCCCGGAGCTCGCCACGGCCTATCCCTGGAACAAGCGCTCCGCGCCCACCTCCCTCGCCGAGAACATCGACGGCATGCCCGAGGACGACGACCTCAACTACCCCCTCCTCAACCTCCGTCTCCTCCAGCGCCACGGCAGGGACTTCACCACCGCGGACGTGGCGAGGCTCTGGCTGGACGAGCTGCCCGCCGCCCGCACCTTCACCGCCGAACGCATCGCCTACCGCAACCTCCTCGGCGGCATCGAGCCCCCGCACACCGCCACCCACCACAACCCCTTCCGCGAATGGATCGGCGCCCTGATCCGCGCCGACGTCCACGGCTGGACCCACCCCGGCGCCCCCGCGGCGGCAGCCGACAGCGCGTACCGCGACGCGTGCCTCACCCACACCGCCAACGGCGTGTACGGCGCGATGTTCGCGGCGGCCACCATCTCCGAGGCGGCGGCAGGCACCGGAGACGTCCACCACTGCCTGCGCGCGGGCCTCACCGTCGTACCGCCGGACTCACGTCTGTCCCGCGCGGTTCGCCACGGCATCCAACTCGCATCGGGGGAAAGGGACTTCGACCGGGTCGTGGACACCCTGCACGCCGCCTACGGCCACCACCACTGGGTGCACGTCATCCCCAACGCCGCCCTCCTGGCCGCCTCCCTCACCCACGCCGACGGCGACTTCACCGGCTCCATCACGCGCGCCGTCTCCGGCGGCTGGGACACCGACTCGAACGGCGCGACCGCGGGGTCGATCGCGGGTCTGCTCGCGGGCCACCCGGACGCGCTGCCCGACCGCTGGACGTCCCCGCTCAAGAACCGCCTCGCCAGCTCCGTCCCGGGCTTCGACGGCACCGGCTTCGACACCCTCGCCGACCTCACCACCGAACTCGCCACCGCACTCGCCCAGGAGAGACCCCACCCATGACCCACATCGCCGTGCTCGGCAGCACGAACATGGACCTCGTCGCGTACGTCGCCAAGGCACCGCAGCGCGGGGAGACCATCACCGGGCGCGAGTTCCGTACGCTCCCCGGCGGCAAGGGCGCCAACCAGGCCGTCGCCGCGGCCCGCGCGGGCGCCGACGCCGTGTCGATGATCGGCGCGGTCGGCGCCGACGCTTTCGGCGCCCAACTGCGCAGCGCACTCGAACACTCCGGGGTCGACACCGACCTCCTGCGCACCGTCGACACCGCGACCACCGGCACCGCGCACATCGTGGTCGACGACGAGGGCGGCAACGCCATCGTCGTCATCCCCGGCGCCAACGCCACGCTCACCGCGCTCGCCCCCGGCGACGAGGGCCTGATCGCCTCCGCCGACACCCTGCTGCTCCAGCTGGAGATCCCCGTCGAGGGGGTGCTCGCCGCCGCGCGGGCCGCCCGCAGGCACGGCGTGCGCACCGTCCTCACACCTGCGCCCGCCCAGCCGCTGCCTCCCGAACTCCTCGACGCCATCGACTTGTTGGTGCCGAACGAGCACGAGGCGGCCACCCTCACCGGCCTGACCGACCCGCACGCCGCCGCCCGCTCGCTCCTCTCCCAGGTCCCCGAGGTCGTCGTCACGCTCGGCTCGCGCGGCAGCCTGTACGCGGCCCGGGACGCCGAGCCGGTCATGGTGGCGGCCCCGCACGTCACCGCCGTCGACACGACCGGCGCCGGCGACACCTTCGTCGGCACCCTCGCGGTGGCGCTGGCCGAAGGCGGAACCGTGCCGGACGCGCTCGCGTGGGCGTCGTCCGCCGCCGCGCTCTCCGTCCAGCGCCCGGGGGCGTCGGCGTCCATGCCGTTCCGCTCCGAGATCGACACCCAGACGAACGGCGGCGCGTCATGACGTCACCCCTCGGCGGCCTGCGCGTCCTCGATCTTGCGACGCTCTTCGCGGGCCCGCTCGCCGCCACGATGCTCGGCGACTTCGGCGCGGAGGTCATCAAGGTCGAGCACCCGCGCAAGCCCGACCCGTCCCGTGGGCACGGCCCGTCGAAGGACGGCGTCGGACTCTGGTGGAAGCTCCTGGGCCGCAACAAACGCACGATGACCCTCGACCTCTCCACTCCCGGCGGTCGCGAGACCCTCCTGCGGCTGGCCGCGACGGCGGACGTGATCGTCGAGAACTTCCGTCCGGGCACCCTGGAGAAGTGGGACCTGGGCTGGGAGGAGCTGAGCGAGGCGAACCCGCGTCTCGTCCTTACCCGCGTCACGGGCTTCGGCCAGTTCGGCCCGTACTCCCGCCGCCCCGGCTTCGGCACCCTCGCGGAGGCGATGAGCGGCTTCGCCGCGATCACCGGCGAGCCGGACGGGCCGCCGACCCTGCCGCCCTTCGGCCTCGCCGACTCGATCGCGGGCCTGGCGACGGCGTACGCGGTGATGACGGCGCTCGCGGCCCGTGACCGGACCGGCAGGGGCCAGGTGGTGGACATGGCGATCATCGAGCCGATCCTCACGGTCCTTGGCCCGCAGCCCACCTGGTACGACCAGCTCGGCCACGTCCAGCCCCGCACGGGCAACCGCTCCACGAACAACGCGCCCCGCAACACCTACCGCACCGCGGACGGCAGTTGGGTCGCCGTCTCCACTTCGGCCCAGTCGATCGCGGAGCGCGTGATGCGCCTGGTGGGCCGATCGGAGCTGATCTCCGAACCCTGGTTCGCGACGGGCGCGGAGCGCGCGGCCCACGCGGACGAGCTCGACGGCGCCGTCGGCGGCTGGATCGCCCTGCACACCCGCGCCGAGGTGATCGAGGCCTTCGAGAAGGCGGAGGCGGCGGTCGCCCCCATCCAGGACGTACGGGACGTGATGACCGATCCCCAGTACGCCGCTCTGGACACCGTCACCACCGTCGACGACCCGGAGCTCGGCCCGCTGCGCATGCAGAACGTCCTCTTCCGCCTCTCGGAGACCCCGGGCTCGATCGACTGGGCGGGCCGCCCGCATGGAGCGGACACGGCGGAGGTTCTGACCGAACTGGGCCTGACGGAAGGGGAGATCGCGGACCTGCGCGAGGAGGGCGCGCTGTGAAAGACACGCCCTTGACCTGGTTGTACGCGCCCGGCGACCGGCCGGCCGTGGTGGCGAAGGCGCTGCTCGCGGGCGCCGACGCCGTCATCGTCGACCTGGAGGACGCGGTCGGCCCGGACCGCAAGGAGTACGCGCGAGCGGCGACGGCCGAACTGCTCTCCGAGACTCCCGCCGTCCCGGTCCACGTCCGCGTGAACGCCCTGGACGGTCCCTTGGCCGATGCCGACCTCGGGGCGATCGCGCACCTGCCCGGCGTCTCCGGTCTTCGCCTGCCCAAGGTGACCTGCCCCACCGACGTCGTCCGTGTCGCGGAGCGGTCGGCGCCCGCGGACGGCGGCGCCCCCGCCCTGCACGCCCTCATCGAATCGGCCCTCGGCCTGGAGCACGCCTTCGCCATCGCCACCGCGCACCCGGCCCTGCACGGGCTCTCCCTCGGCGAGGCGGACCTCCGCGCGGACCTGGGGGTACGTGACGACGCGGGCCTCGACTGGTCCCGTGCGCGGGTGGTGGTGGCCGCCAGGGCCGCGGGCCTGGCACCGCCCGCGCAGTCCGTGTACACCGACATCCGTGACCTGCGGGGCCTGGCGGCGTCCTGCGCGCACGGCCGCTCCCTGGGCTTCCTGGGCCGCGCCGCGATCCACCCCCGCCAGCTCCCCGCCATCGAGCGGGCCTATCTGCCCACGCCGGAGGAGATCGACCACGCCGAGCAGGTCGTCAAGGCGTCCACCACACAGGAGGGCGCCCTGGCACTCCCGGACGGCACGTTCGTGGACAAGGCCGTGGTGGAGGGCGCGCGGCGGGTCCTGGACCTGGCGCGGCGGCGCCTCTAGCCGTTCATGGCGATGGGGCCGCCGGATCGGTGATCCGGCGGCCCCATCGGCGTACGGGCGTACGGGCGTACGAGGGAGGAGGCGCGTCAGCCCTTCTTGGCGGACTCGGCTCCTGCGCCGTCCTTGTCCTTGGAGTCCTTGGAGTCCTCGGGTTCCTTGGAGTCCTGGGACAGGTCGGCCTTGGCCGCGTCCTTGTTGTGGTCGTCGTCCGAGGCGCCCTCGCCGTCAGGCACGGGCTCGACGATCTCCTCGCGTCCGGGGCGCTTCTTCGCGGAGAGCACGAAGTACACGACGGCGAGGATGAACACCGCGATGGCGGTCCAGACGTTCAGGCGCAGGCCGAGCACGTGGTGCGCGTCGTCGACGCGCATGTACTCGATCCAGCCGCGCCCGGCGCAGTACGAGGCGACGTACAGTGCGAACGCCCGGCCGTGGCCCAGCTTGAAGCGGCGGTCGGCCCAGATGACGAGGAAGCCGACGCCGATGCACCAGAGCGACTCGTAGAGGAACGTCGGGTGGTACGTGCCGGGGACCCGGCCGTCCTCCGCCGACGTGATCTTCAGCGCCCACGGCAGATCCGTGGCCTTGCCGTACAGCTCCTGGTTGAACCAGTTGCCCCAGCGGCCGATGGCCTGGGCGAAGGCGATGCCGGGGGCGAGGGCGTCGGCCCAGGCGGGCAGCGGGATGCCGCGCCGGCGACAGCCGATCCAGGCGCCGACCGCGCCGAACGCGATCGCGCCCCAGATACCGAGGCCGCCCTCCCAGATCTTGAAGGCGTCCACCCAGTCACGGCCCTCGCTGAAGTACAGCTGGTAGTCCGTGATCACGTGGTAGAGACGCCCGCCGACGAGGCCGAACGGCACGGCCCAGACGGAGATGTCGGCCACGGTGCCTGGGCGGCCCCCGCGAGCGATCCACCGCTTGTTGCCGAGCCAGACGGCGACGAAGACGCCGATGATGATGCAGAACGCGTAGCCGCGCAGCGGAATGGGTCCGAGTTCGACCACACCGCGCGACGGGCTGGGAATGAAGGCAAGGTCCATGGCAGGTCCGACGCTACCGTGCCGGGTGGTGCCCGAGGCAACCAGCCCGGCTACGTCTCCATAACAGGACCTCGTGGCGGGGCCCGCGAGGACCCCGCCGCGAGGCGCGAGGCGCGACCAGGCGCGGCTAGCCCTTGCTGGCTTCCTCGACCTTCGCCTTCAGCTTCGCCGGGGTCAGCGGATTCTTCTGGTCACCGAAGATGTCCTTGCCGTCGAGCAGCACGCTCGGCGTGCCCTTCAGGCCCGATTCCTGGAAGGCCTTGTTCGACTTCGTGGCCCAGCTGTCGTGCTTGCCGTCGTCCACGCACTTCTTGAACGTGTCGTCGACGAGCCCGTTCACCTTGCCCGCGAGCTCGATCAGCTTGCTGTTCTTGCTGAACGCGTCGTCCGTCTCCGGCGGCTGGTTCGTGTACAGCACGTCGTGGTACGGGGTGAACTTCCCGGCGTCCTGGGCGCAGGCGGCCGCGTTGGCCGCGCGCAGGGAGCCGCTGCCGCCCATGTTCCCGTCGATGATCGTCGCCAGGTGGTACTCGACCTTGAGCTGACCCTTGTCGGTGAGCTCGTGGATCGTCTTGCGGTACATGTCCTCGAACTGCTTGCAGGCGGGGCAGCGGAAGTCCTCCCAGATGGTGAGGGTGGACCTGGCGCTGTCCTTGCCGACGGGGATCGCGAGCTGATCCTCGCCGGTCGCTCCCTTGGGGACCGCCAAGGGACCCGAAGTGTCCTTGTCGTCACCCGAGTTGGCAGCGACCAGACCGGCCACGGCGGCGAGCGCGAGCACGCCGACGACGGCAGCGCTCACGATCAACACCCTGCGCTGCTTGTCCCGCGACTTCTGCCGCTCTCGCTCTTCCGCCAGCCGGTCGCGGGCCGCGCGCTTTCCCTCACGGTTCTTCTCACTCACACCCCGCCAACGAACCGGGGAGGCACGAGCGTGCCTCCCCGGTCCCAGGTCCACCCGTACGAGTTACGCGTTGCCGCGAACTCCCTGGGCGAGGTCACTCGCGAGCGCACGGACGGCGGCAAGGCCTGCGGCCGTGTCGTTGGCGTTCTCGGCGTCCAGCATCCGCTGGACGAAGGCCGAACCGACGATCACGCCGTCGGCGAAGCCCGCGACCTCGGCGGCCTGGCGGGCGTTGGAGACCCCGAGGCCGACACAGACCGGCAGGTCGGTGGTGGCCTTGGTGCGCCGCACCAGTTCCTGCGCCTGCTCGCCGACGGACTCACGGGTGCCCGTGACGCCCATCAGCGACGCCGCGTACACGAAGCCGGAACCGGCCGCCGTGATGGTGGCGAGGCGCTCGTCCTTGCTGCTCGGCGCGACGACGAAGACCGTCGCAAGGCCGTGCTTCTCGGCGTGCTCCCTCCACAGGCCCGACTCCTGGACGGGCAGGTCGGGCAGGATGCAGCCCGCGCCGCCCGCCTCGGCGAGCTCGGCGGTGAAGCGCTCGACGCCATAGCGGTCGATCGGGTTCCAGTACGTCATGACGAGCACCGGCTTGCCGGTCGCCTCGTACGCCTCGCGCACCGTGCGCATCACGTCGGCGATCTTGAGGCCCGCCTTGAGCGCGATGTCGTCGGCGGTCTGGATGACGGGGCCGTCGAGGACCGGGTCGCTGTGCGGGAGGCCGACCTCCACGACGTCGGCGCCGCCCTCGAAGACGGCCTTGATCGCCGCGATGCCGCCGTCCACGGTCGGGAACCCGGCCGGGAGGTAGGCGATGAGGGCGGAGCGTCCCTCGGACTTCGCCGCCGCGAGGGTGTCGTCCAACAGCCTGATGTTGCCGCTCACTTCGCGTCCCCCTCGATCTCCGCGCCGGTGCCGGCCGCGTCCGCCTCCACGGCGGCGTCCGTGTCGTACAGGCCGAAGTAGCGCGCGGCCGTGTCCATGTCCTTGTCGCCGCGCCCGGACAGGTTGATGATCAGCAGCCCGTCCTTGCCGAGCTCCTTGCCGATCTCCAGGGCCCCGGCGAGGGCGTGGGCGCTCTCGATGGCCGGGATGATGCCCTCGGTGCGCGACAGGAGGCGCAGGGCCTGCATGGCCGCGTCGTCGGTGACCGCGCGGTACTCGCCGCGGCCGCTGTCCTTGAGGTAGGCGTGCTCGGGACCGATGCCCGGGTAGTCGAGTCCGGCGGAGATCGAGTAGGGCTCGGTGATCTGCCCTTCCTCGTCCTGGAGGACGTACGACCGCGAGCCGTGCAGGATGCCGGGCTCGCCGGCGCTCAGCGTGGCCGCGTGCTCGCCGGTCTCGATGCCGTGGCCCGCGGGCTCGCACCCGATGAGGCGGACACCGGCGTCCGGGATGAAGGCGTGGAAGAGGCCGATGGCGTTCGAGCCGCCGCCCACGCAGGCCACGGCGGCGTCGGGCAGGCGTCCGGCGCGCTCCAGGATCTGGCGGCGGGCCTCCACGCCGATGACGCGGTGGAAGTCGCGCACCATGGCGGGGAAGGGATGCGGGCCCGCGACGGTCCCGAAGAGGTAGTGCGTGCGGTCCACATTGGCGACCCAGTCGCGGAACGCCTCGTTGATGGCGTCCTTCAGGGTGCGACTGCCGGACTTCACGGCGATGACCTCGGCGCCGAGCATGCGCATGCGGGCCACGTTCAGGGCCTGGCGCTCGGTGTCGATCTCGCCCATGTAGATGGTGCACTCGAGGCCGAAGAGCGCACAGGCGGTGGCCGTGGCGACGCCGTGCTGTCCGGCGCCGGTCTCCGCGATGACGCGGGTCTTGCCCATGCGCTTGGTGAGCAGGGCCTGGCCGAGCACGTTGTTGATCTTGTGCGAGCCGGTGTGGTTCAGGTCCTCGCGCTTGAGGAAGATCCGGGCGCCACCGGCGTGTTCGGCGAACCGGGGCACCTCGGTGAGGCTGCTCGGGCGGCCGGTGTAGTTGACCAGGAGGTCGTCGAGCTCGCGGGCGAACTCGGGGTCGTTCTTGGCCTTGTCGTACTCGACGGCGACCTCGTCCACGGCGGCGACGAGGGCCTCCGGGATGAACTTGCCGCCGAATGCGCCGAAGTAGCCCTCGGCGGTGGGGACTTGACCCTCTGGGTCTGGGTGGAAGTACTCGCTGGACATGCCTCTACCTCACATGACGTGAATGGGTGATCTGCTATGCGATCGACCCCGCCAGGGGCGCGGGGAACTGCGCGAGCAGGCCCCACCGAGGTGAGGACGGCTACGCGCCGTGAAGGGCGGACGGTTCGTCCGGCCGACGCGACGCCGTGGCTGGTCGCGCAGTTCCCCGCGCCCCTGACGGGGCGCTCGGCCATCGCATCCCGTTCACCTGACCCGGCTCATCGCCGATGACGTACCGCACCCTGCGGCCGTGCACGCGCCGCGCGGGCGCCCGGCAGCCGCGGGGGCGGCAGCCGGGTGCGAGGCGGGCGAAGGCGGTCATCGGGAGGGGTCAGCTCCGCCCGTGGCGGAGTGCCGGGTGTGCGCCCGCGGCGACCAGATCGGAGACCGCGGACTTCGGGTCGCGGCCGGTCACCAGGGACTCCCCGACGAGGACCGCGTCGGCGCCCGCGTTGGCGAACGCGATGAGGTCGTGCGGCCCGCGCACACCGGACTCGGCGATCTTGACGACGCTGTCCGGCAGCTCGGGCGCGACGCGCTCGAAGGTGGAGCGGTCGACCTTCAGGGTCTTGAGGTCACGGTTGTTGACGCCGATGACCCGCGCGCCCGCGTCCACGGCCCGCTCGGCCTCGTCCTCGTCGTGCACCTCGACGATCGGCGTGAGGCCGATCGAATGGGCACGCTCGATGAGCGACTCCAGGGCGGGCTGCTCCAGGGCGGCGACGATCAGCAGGGCGAGGTCGGCGCCGTAGGCACGCGCCTCCCACAGCTGGTACGAGGTGACGATGAAGTCCTTGCGGAGCACCGGGATGTCGACCTTGGCCCGGACGGCCTCCAGGTCGGCGAGCGAACCGCCGAAGCGGCGCTGCTCGGTGAGCACGGAGATGACGGCGGCGCCGCCCGCCTCGTAGTCGGCGGCGAGTCCGGCCGGGTCGGCGATCGCGGCGAGCGCGCCCTTGGACGGGCTGGAGCGCTTGACCTCACAGATGACCTTGACGCCGTCGCCGCGCAGCGCGGCGACCCCGTCCTTGGCCGCAGGAGCCTTCGCCGCGCGCTCCTTGAGCTCGTCGAGGCTGACGCGCGCCTGCCGTTCCGCGAGGTCGGCACGGACTCCGTCGATGATCTCGTCGAGCACACTCACGCGAGCGGTCCCCTTCCCTGACGGTGAAGCTGCTGTTTGAACCTCAGGCTGTTCGGCTGCCTCATCAGGCATTCCGATGGTCACTGCGATGGTATCCGCAGGAGGGCGAAGGCCCCGCATCCGGTTGACGCCAGTCCCACGTCCTGGACACCCCGTACCCCCGCTGCCTGGGCTTTCTCGAATTATCAAGGGTGCAGCCATGCCCCGAACGGCAGATTGCGTACGAGGGTGAAGACCGCGACGAGCACCCCGATCCCGTACAGGTGCGCGGGCCCCAACTCGATCCGCACGCGTTGTCCGCGCACCGCGCGGGCCGCCCAGAGGGTCCACAGGACCGCGAAGACGCCGTACCCGACGACGGCGAGCGCGTTGGCGCCCAGTGCCGTGGCGAGGTCGCCGTGGATGAACGCGTGGGCGCTGCGCAGTCCGCCGCAGCCGGGGCAGAACACGCCGGTGAGCCGGAGCAGCGGGCAGGCGGGGTAGTGGCCCGGCTCGTTCGGGTCGACCGTCCCCACGTAGGCGAAGGCGGCGATCACCGAGCCGAGCACGCCGACGGGCACCGCGAGGCGCCGCAGTGCGGTTCCGACGGGTGGTGCCGCGCTCCCGGGTTCAGCGTTCATCAGCCTTCACCCGATGCATTGTGCCCTTCGGCGGCGGCCCGTGCCCGGCAGGGAAACGCGAAAAGAGGCGGTCCCGGCCACTGCCGGTACCGCCTCCTCGTACGTCTTGGAGAACTCAGCCCTCGGAGTGCGCGAGCTGTCCGGCCTTCTGCTGCGGCTGGCGCTTGGCCTGGCCGAGGCCCGCGGCGCGCATGACCAGGCCCACGACGCCACCGGCGGCGATGATGACCATGCCGGCCCAGAAGCCCATCGGGTTGGCCATCACCATGAAGGCACCCGATACGCAGAAACCGATGAAGGCGATGATGACACCGGTCCAGGCGGCCGGGGTGTGTCCGTGGCTGCTGCCCGCCATGACTTGCTCCTCGTTGCTGTATGCGTGGTGGTGATGCGTGGGGTGAGCCGAACGCTCACCGCTCCATTGTCCCGTACTCGCGGGTGTGCCGTGAGCGCGGGGTCATGCCTCCCGCGTCGGGTCCTCACCGCGGTCGAGGGCCTTCCACAGGTCTTCGGGGCGGTCCGGGTCCACCTTGGGCGGCGCCTTGCGCGGGCGCGGGGCGCCGTCGCGTTCGTAGCGTCCCGACATCGCGGGCCAGGACCTGCCGTACGTCAGGGCGAGGAGCCCGGCGATCAGGATCAGCGCGCCCGCGGCGGCCGCGGCGTACGGCCAGGCCGTGTGGCTGAGGTCACCGATCGTGGCGGCGGTGTCGCCGGAGGCCTCGGCGGCCTTCTCGTCGAGTGCGCCGCTGTCGTTCGCGGCGAGGAGTGCGGCGGCCACGGTGCCCGCGCCGCTCAGCGCGAGCAGCAGCGAGACGAGCATCCGCCCGGCCCTGCGGACGGCGAAGACGGCGACGAGCGCGGCGAGGCCCACTATCGCGAGGGCCGCGGGCACGCCCGTGACGTCGCTGCCCGTGGCGCTCAGCGGCAGGTCGCCGCCCGCCACGGAAGCGGTGCCCTTCGCCCAGGTCTGGCGGGACGCCAGCAGCGCGAGGGCCGCGCCGACAGCGCCGAACAGCAGGGCGACGCCGATGCTGCGCCGACCGCTGCGCTGGGCCCGGGTCTCGGGCTCGGCGTCGGCCTCGGCGGCACCAGCGGGATCAGCAGCCTGGGTGCGGGGCGGTGGTACGGCAGAAGTCACCCCTCCACTATCCCTCACGTCCATCGGGACGCCGCAGCCGGTTCGCCGTGTGGATGGCCCGCAGCACCGCGGCCGCCTTGTTGCGGCACTCGGTGTCCTCCGCCACCGGATCGGAGTCGGCGACGACCCCCGCTCCGGCCTGGACGTATGCGGTGCCGTCGCGCAGGAGCGCGGTGCGGATGGCGATGGCGGTGTCGGAGTCGCCGGCGAAGTCGAGATATCCGACACAGCCGCCGTACAGGCCGCGCCGGGAGGGCTCCAGCTCGTCGATGATCTGCATCGCGCGGGGCTTGGGGGCGCCGGAGAGGGTGCCCGCGGGGAAGCAGGCGGTGAGGACGTCGTAGGCGGTGCGGCCGTCGGCGACCTGGCCGGTGACCGTCGACACGATGTGCATGACGTGGGAGTACCGCTCGATGGACATGAAGTCGACGACCTCGACCGAGCCGGGCTCGCAGACGCGCCCCAGGTCGTTGCGGCCCAGGTCGACGAGCATCAGGTGCTCGGCCCGCTCCTTGGGGTCGGCGAGCAGCTCGTCGGCGAGGGCCTGGTCCTCCTGCGGGGTCGCGCCGCGCGGGCGGGTGCCCGCGATGGGGTGCACCATGGCGCGCCCGTCCTCGACCTTGACGAGGGCTTCGGGAGACGACCCGACGACGTCGAATCCCTCGAAGCGGAAGAGGTACATGTACGGCGACGGGTTGGTGGCCCGCAGCACGCGGTACACGTCCAACGCGCTTGCTTCACAAGGGGTTTCGAAGCGCTGCGAGGGGACGACCTGGAAGGCCTCGCCCGCGCGGATGCGCTCCTTGATGTCCTCGACGGCCTCTTGGTACTGCTCGCCGCCCCACAGCGCGGTGTACTCGGGGAGCTCGGACGGCGGCAGGGCGGCCGGGGGCTGCGAGACGGCCCGCGACAGGTCGGCCTCCATGGCGTCGAGCCGGGCGACCGCGTCGGTGTACGCCTCGTCGACGCCCGTCTCCAGGTCGTTGTGGTTGATCGCGTTGGCGATCAGGAGCACGGAGCCGTCCCAGTGGTCGAGGACGGCGAGGTCGCTGGTGAGCAGCATGGTCAGCTCGGGCAGCTGGAGGTCGTCCCGCTCGCCGGGGCCGATCTTCTCCAGGCGGCGCACGATGTCGTAGCCGAGGTACCCGACCATCCCGCCGGTGAAGGGCGGCATCCCGGACGCCAGGTCGCCCGGGGTGTGCAGGGTCTCGACGGTCGCGCGCAGGGCGTCGAGCGGGTCGCCCGACGTGGGGACGCCGACGGGCGGGGTGCCGAGCCAGTGGGCCTCGCCGTCCCGGGTGGTGAGGGTGGCGGCGCTGCGGACGCCGACGAAGGAGTAGCGAGACCACGACCGGCCGTTCTCCGCGGACTCCAGGAGGAACGTGCCGGGCCGCTCTGCGGCGAGCTTGCGGTAGAGGCCGACGGGCGTGTCACCGTCCGCGAGGAGCCTGCGGCTGACGGGGATCACTCGGCGGTCGCTCGCGAGCTTGCGGAAGGTCTCGAGATCCATGGGAGGAGCTTACGGCCGTGTGGGTGGCGGACGGTGTCGCGGGCCGACAGGCGGAACGTCTGCCACTAGAACGGGACGATGACCAACCGCCGTACGCTGACCGCCTTTGCCCTCCTCCTCGCCTCGACCGCGTTCGCGGCCGCCGCGCCCGGCCCCGTGGTGTGGCCCGCCCCCAAGGACGTGCCCGAGCGGGTCCGCGCCGCGGGCCTGGAGATGCTCGACTCCGAGGCGATGGACATGCACATCCACACCACCCTGAAGGTCTACTCGGGCGGCAGCCCCGTCACGGTCCCCGCGGACATCGGCATCGACCGCTCGGGCCCGAAGCCCCGCTACAGCCCGCTGCACACGCACGACACGACGGGCACCCTGCACGTGGAGTCGGAGCGCTGGCGGGACTTCACCCTGGGTCAGTTCATGACCGAGTGGGGCGTGAGCGGCGTACGGGAGAAGTGCGGCGCCGACGTCGCCGGGCGCCGCTGGGCCGGCGATCCGTCCCGCATCGTGCTGCGGGACGGCGAGACGATCACGCTTCGGTGCCGGTGAAGGTGACCGGGAGGGTGTCGGCGTCGAAGCAGGTGCGGGTGCCGGTGTGACAGGCGGCGCCGAGCTGGTCGACCTGGACCAGGACGGTGTCCGCGTCGCAGTCGAGGGCCACGGACTTCACGTACTGGAAGTGGCCTGACGTGTCGCCCTTGACCCAGTACTCCTGTCGGCTGCGCGACCAGTACGTGCAGCGCCCCGTGGTGAGCGTGCGGTGCAGCGCCTCGTCGTCCATCCAGCCCAGCATCAGCACCTCGCCGGTGTCGTACTGCTGGGCGACGGCGGGGACGAGGCCGTCCGCGCCGCGCTTGAGGCGGGCGGCGATCTCGGGGTCGAGGCTGCTGGGCGGGGGCGTGGCGGTCATGGCCCCATTGTGCCGCGCCCGGGTGACACCGCCGGGCCCTGTCCACTGTGCGGACCGGGGGGCGAGTCGTACGCTGGGGCGTATGTCGACCCATGCCAAGCGTGAACGACTTCTCCTGGCCGATCTGTTGGAGGCCGAGGGCCCCGACGCCCCCACCCTCTGCGAGGGCTGGAACACCCGCGATCTCGCAGCTCATGTGGTGGTCCGCGAGCGCCGCGCGGACGCCGCGGGCGGGCTGCTGATCAAACAGCTCGCCTCGCGCCTCGAACGGGTGCAGGCCGAGTTCGCCGCGAAGCCGTACGAGGAACTGATCCAGCTGATCAGGACGGGACCGCCGCGTTTCTCGCCCTTCTCCCTCAAGCAGATCGACGAGGCGTCGAACGCCGTCGAGTTCTACGTCCACACCGAGGACGTGCGCCGCGCGCAGCCCGACTGGACGCCGCGCGAGCTGGACCCGGTGTTCTCGGACGCCCTGTGGTCGCGCCTCGAGCGGATGGCCCGCCTGGTGGGCCGCAAGGCGCCGGTGGGCGTGGTCCTGCGGCGCCCCGACGGCCAGACGGTGGTGGCGCACCGCGGTACTCCCGTGGTGACGGTGACCGGTGAGCCCTCCGAGCTGCTGATGTTCGCGCACGGGCGCCAGGACGCGGCCAACGTCGAGCTGGACGGCGACAAGGACGCGATCGCCAGGCTGCACGAGACGAAGCAACTGGGCCTCTGATGATCAGGGTCGCGATGGCCGGGGTGTACGTGGACGACGTGGCCAAGGCCCACGCCTTCTACACGGACGTCCTGGGCTTCGAGACCCGCCATCACGTGGTGCCGGGCGGCGGTACGCCCTTCGTCACGGTCGGGGCGGCGGGCGGTCGCGGTGACGTGGAGCTGCTGCTCGAACCGGGCGAGGGGCCCATCGCGGAGCCCTATCACAAGGCCCTGCACGAGGCGGGGATCCCGTGCATCGTCCTCGGGGTCGACGATGTGCGGGCCGAGCACGAGCGGCTGAAGGGGCTGGGGGTCCGGTTCGCGCACGGCCCTCAGGCGCAGGGCCCGGTGATCACCGCGGTGCTCGACGACACGGTGGGCAACCTGGTCCAGCTGATGCAGGCGGCGCCGGGGGCGTAGGGGCGTCAGCGGGGCAGTTCGGCCGCCCGCAGCCCCCGCGAGCTGAGCCCGTAGACACCGGCGAGCGCGCACGTCGCCGCGCTGACGGTGAAGATGGGGGCCGTCCCCCAGATCTCCACGGCCCACCCGGTCAGCGGGAACGTCAGCGGTGCCACGCCCAGGCTGACCAGGCCGCCGACGGCGGTGACCCGGCCGACGTACGCAGGGTCCGCCTCCGTCTGCGCGAGCGCCGAGGCCAGGGCTCCGGTGAGTCCCACCAGGAGGCCGACGAGCAGCGCCGCTCCGGCGGCGGCGGGCAGGCTCGGCACATACGCCACGGCGCCGATCCCCACGGCTCCCACGGCGCACGTCCCGGACAGCACGAGCCCCGCCCTCGGCAGCCGCCCCCGCACGGTCAGCAGGAGCGCCGATCCGCCGGCTCCCGCCCCGAACCCGGCGAGGACGAGGCCCACGCCCGACGCTCCCCAGCCGCGCTCGTCGGCCAGCAGAGTGAGCCCGATGTTCAGGGGTCCTACGAAGCCGAGGTCCCCCAGGGCGACGACCACCATCAGCGGGGCGAGGACCCGGTGCCGCCGGATGTACCGGAGCCCGTCGCCGAGTTCCCTCCACGCGGTCCGCCCGCTGCCCGTCCCCTCTCCGGCGCTCTCCCCGGCTCTCTCTTCGGCGGGCAGCTTCGCGATGCGGACGGACATCAGCAGCGGCAGCGACGCCGCGAAGAGCAGCCCGGCGATGCCGAACGCCGCGGCCGACCCGCCGAGTGCGATGCCGAGCCCTCCGAGGGGCGCCCCCACGACATTGGCGAGGCGGATCACCAGGCCGCGCATGCCCTGCACCCGGGCGAGCTGGTGCCGAGCCGTGATGCGGGCCGGAAGGGCGCCCACCGCGGGCATGAACAGCGCGTCGACGGTGCCGAAGACGAAGCCGAGCGCGGCGAGCGGCCACACTCCGGGGCTCGCGAGGGCCAGCAGCGCCGCCACCGCGAACACCGCGGCGCACCGCACCGCGTCACTGCCGATGACGACCCGGCGGGGCCCGAACCGGTCGGCCACGACTCCCCCGCCGAGCATCAGGAGCGCACGCGGCACTGCGCTGACGGCCATGACCAGGCCCGCCTGCGCGGGGCTGCCGGACTTGATGGCGGCCCAGGACAGGGCGAGGTAGAAGACGTTGTCGCCGATCGCGGACGCGCTGTACGCGCCCAGCCAGCGAAGAACATTGCCGTCCCGGTGCGCGGGTCTCTCCGTCACGGGAGCCGTACGTATGCCGGTGGTGGTCATGTGGGGCGGGCCTCTCAGATCCGGAACGGAAAGCTGGCCAGATGCAGGGCGACGTTCTCGCGCCCCTCGGTGTCGCCCGCCGCCTCGGCGGCCTTGCCCTGCTCCTCGTACGTCTTGATCAGGGCGGAGATCTCGGCGTTGAGCCGTGTGAGTTCGGCGGGGTTCAGGCGGGCGAGGAAGTCCGACTGGTCCGCGGCCCTGCGCCACTCGGCGCCCCAGGCCGACTGCTGGGCGAGGTAGGTGTGGTACTGCTCCTCGCGGTGTGCGATCAGCGTGCGGAGGACGGCCGTGTGCGCGGCGGCACCCTCTGGGGTGTCCTTGAAGTCCTCGTGCCGGAAGCTCACGGTCTCCTGCGCGGCTTCCCACCACCGCTCCCGCGCGTCCCCGCTCTGCACCTCGGCCTCCCTGATGAGGCCGGGCTCGGCGAGCTTCCGCAGGTGATAGCTGACGAGCGAGACCGCCTCGTCGACCTGTGCGGCGATCTGTGAGGCGGTCGCCGGACCCGCGACCCGCAGCGTGCTGTAGATCTTCAGCCGCAGGGGGTGCCCGAAGGCCTTGAGCGTGTCGACATCGGTGATGCGGCGGGGCTCGCCGGGCTCGGGCTGCTTGTCGTTCATGCCTTCACCGTAGGTACGAAAGAAAACTTGCGCAATATAAATTGCGCAAGTTTTCTTTCCCAACAGGGCGGCGAAAAGCCCCGGCCACCCAGTGACCAGGGCTTACGCGCAGAACAAGCTCAGCGGACGGGGTGGCCCGCCTCCCGCAGCGTGTCCTTGACCTCGCCGATCCGCAGATCCCCGAAGTGGAAGACCGACGCGGCGAGCACCGCGTCAGCGCCCGCGGCGATCGCGGGCGGGAAGTGGTCCAGGCGGCCCGCGCCGCCGGAGGCGATGACCGGGACGGTGACGTGCCGGCGTACCGCCGCGATCATCTCGATGTCGTAGCCGTCCTTGGTGCCGTCCGCGTCCATCGAGTTGAGCAGGATCTCCCCCGCGCCCAACTCGGCGGCCTGGTGCGCCCATTCGACGGCGTCGATCCCGGCGGACTTGCGGCCGCCGTGGGTCGTCACCTCGAAGTTCCCGGACTCGGTGCGCCGCGCGTCCACCGACAGGACAAGCACCTGGCGGCCGAACCGCTCCGCGATCTCGCGGATCAGCTCGGGGCGCGCGATCGCGGCCGTGTTGACCCCGACCTTGTCCGCGCCCGCGCGCAGCAGCTTGTCGACGTCCTCCGCCGTACGGACGCCGCCGCCCACCGTGAGCGGGATGAAGACCTGCTCGGCGGTGCGGCGCACCACGTCGTACGTGGTCTCGCGGTTGCCGGAGGACGCGGTGATGTCCAGGAAGGTGAGCTCGTCGGCGCCTTCGGCGTCGTACACCTTGGCCATCTCGACGGGGTCGCCCGCGTCCCGGAGGTTCTGGAAGTTGACACCCTTGACGACCCGGCCGTTGTCCACGTCCAAGCAGGGGATCACGCGTACCGCGAGGGTCATGACGTCTCAGCTCCTCGATCGGCCCGGTCGGACCGGTACGCCTCGACCTCGACCTCGACGACCAGGCTCGGGTCGACGAAGCCGGAGACGATGATCATCGACGCGGCGGGGCGGACATCGTCGAAGAGCTCCTTGTGGGCCCGGCCGACCTCCTCCACGTCACGCGCGTGGGTCAGGTACATGCGGGTGCGTACGACGTGCTCCCGGCCAAGGCCCAGCTTCTTCAGCGCCTCGACGGCGACGTGGAAGGCGTTGGCCGCCTGCTCGTAGGGGGTTCCGGCGTCTATGACGCCGTTCACCACCGACGTGCAACCGGACACCAGGACGAGGCCGTTGGGCAGCTCGACGGCGCGGGAGTACCCGATGGCCTCCTCCCACGGTCCGCCCGAGCTCACCCTGCGGACGATGTCACTCATGACGAGGCCACCGCGGCGAGGGCCTCTTCGAGCGTGAAGGCCTTCGCGTACAGCGCCTTGCCGACGATGGCGCCCTCGACGCCCTGCGGGACGAGCTCGGCGATGGCGCGCAGGTCGTCCAGGGACGAGACGCCGCCGGAGGCGACGACCGGACGGTCCGTGGCCGCGCAGACGTTCTTCAGGAGCTCCAGGTTCGGGCCCTGCAGCGTGCCGTCCTTGGCGATGTCGGTGACGACGTAGCGGGCGCAGCCCTCGGAGTTGAGGCGCTCCAGGGTCTCGTAGAGGTCGCCGCCGTCGCGGGTCCAGCCGCGGCCGCGCAGCGTCGTGCCGCGTACGTCGAGGCCGACCGCGATCTTGTCGCCGTGCTCGGCGATGACCTTGGCGACCCACTCCGGGGTCTCCAGGGCTGCGGTGCCGAGGTTCACGCGGGTGCAGCCGGTGGCCAGGGCCGCGGCGAGCGTGTCGTCGTCGCGGATGCCGCCGGACAGCTCCACCTTGATGTCCATGGCCTCGGTGACCTCGCGGATCAGCGCGCGGTTGTCGCCGGTGCCGAACGCGGCGTCCAGGTCGACCAGGTGCAGCCACTCGGCGCCCGACCGCTGCCAGGAGAGGGCGGCCTCCAGCGGGGAGCCGTAGGAGGTCTCCGATCCGGACTCGCCATGGACGAGACGTACGGCCTGGCCGTCGCGGACGTCGACGGCGGGAAGGAGTTCGAGCTTGCTCACAGAGGTCCCTGACATTCCTAGAGGGTTCCGATCCAGTTGGTGAGGAGCTGGGCGCCGGCGTCGCCGGACTTCTCGGGGTGGAACTGCGTGGCCCACAGAGCGCCGTTCTCGACGGCCGCCACGAAGGGCTCGCCGTGCGTGGTCCAGGCGACCTTGGGCGCGCGGAAGGCGGGGTTGCCGGCCTCGAAGTCCCAGTGGTGCACGGCGTAGGAGTGCACGAAGTAGTAGCGGGCTTCGGCGTCGAGGCCCGCGAAGAGCTGGGAGCCCTCGGGCGCCTCGACGGTGTTCCAGCCCATGTGCGGGACGATGTCGGCCTTCAGCGGCTCGACGGTGCCGGGCCACTCGTCGAGGCCCTCGGCCTCCACGTCGTGCTCGATGCCGCGCGCGAAGAGGATCTGCATGCCGACGCAGATGCCCATCACGGGTCGGCCGCCCGCGAGCCTGCGGCCCACGATCCAGTCGCCGCGCGCCTCCTTGAGCCCCTGCATGCAGGCGGCGAAGGCGCCGACACCGGGGACGAGGAGTCCGTCGGCGTTCATGGCCGTGTCGTAGTCACGGGTGATCTCGACGTCCGCGCCCGCGCGCGCGAGGGCGCGCTCGGCGGAACGGACGTTCCCGAAGCCGTAGTCGAAGACGACGACCTTCTTGCGTGGATTCTGGGGAGTGCTCATTCGCGTACGCCCCTCAGTTCCAGTAGTCGAGCCGCATGATCCCCGCGACGAGGCACATGGCCGCGCCGATGGAGAGCAGCGTGATCAGGCCCTTGGGCATCCCCTGCTTGACGAAGGAGATGATGCCGCCGATCAGGAAGAGCCCGACGACGATGAGGATGGTGTTGAGACCGGTCATGGCTTTACAGCGCGCCCTTCGTGGAGGGGAGGATCCCGGCGGCGCGCGGGTCGCGCTCCGATGCGTAACGCAGCGCGCGGGCGAGGGCCTTGAACTGGCACTCCACGATGTGGTGGGCGTTGCGGCCGTAGGGCACGTGCACGTGCAGGGCGATCTGGGCCTGCGCGACGAAGGACTCCAGGATGTGCCGGGTCATCGTCGTGTCGTACGTGCCGATCATCGGCGCCATGGTCTCGGGCTCGGTGTGCACGAGGTACGGACGGCCGCTCAGGTCGACGGTGACCTGGGCGAGCGACTCGTCGAGCGGGACCGTGCAGTTGCCGAAGCGGTAGATGCCGACCTTGTCGCCGAGCGCCTGCTTGAAGGCGGCGCCCAGGGCGAGGGCGGTGTCCTCGATGGTGTGGTGGGTGTCGATGTGCAGGTCGCCCTCGGTCTTGACCGTGAGGTCGAAGAGGCCGTGGCGGCCGAGCTGGTCGAGCATGTGGTCGTAGAAGCCGACCCCTGTGGATACTGCCACCTCGCCCTTGCCGTCGAGATCGATCTCGACGAGGACCGACGTCTCCTTGGTGGTCCGTTCGACCCGTCCAACGCGGCTCATGCCTGCTGCTCCTTCTTCAGTTCGCGTACCGCATCGAGGAACGCGTCGTTTTCGTCGGGGGTTCCCGCGGAGACCCGCAGCCACCCCGGTACGCCGTTGTCGCGGACCAGGACCCCCCGGTCGAGGATCCGCTGCCAGACCGCGTGGGCATCTTCGAATCGCCCGAACTGCACGAAGTTGGCGTCGGAGTCGGTGACCTCGTAGCCGATCGCACGCAGCTCGCTCACCAGCCGGTCGCGCTCCCGCTTCAGCTGCTCGACGTACTTCAGGAGCGTGTCGGTGTGCTCCAGGGCGGCCAGCGCGGTGGCCTGGGTGACGGCCGACAGGTGATACGGCAGGCGTACGAGCTGTACGGCGTCGACGACCGCGGGGTCGGCGGCGAGGTAGCCGAGGCGGAGCCCGGCGGCCCCGAAGGCCTTCGACATGGTGCGGGAGATGACGAGGTTCGGGCGGCCCGCGAGCAGCGGGAGCAGCGAGTCGCCGTGGCTGAACTCCACGTACGCCTCGTCGACCACGACCATCGAGGGCTTCGCGGCCTGCGCGGCTTCGTAGAGCGCGAGGACGGTGTCGCCGGAGACGGCGTTGCCCGTGGGGTTGTTGGGGGTGGTGATGAAGACGACGTCGGGCCGGTTCTCGGCGATGGTCTTCGTCGCCGCTTCGACGTCGATCGTGAAGTCGTCGCCGCGCGGGCCCGAGATCCAGCCGGTGCCGGTGCCGCGCGCGATGAGCCCGTGCATCGAGTACGAGGGCTCGAAGCCGATGGCGGTGCGGCCGGGCCCGCCGAAGGTCTGCAGGAGCTGCTGGATGACTTCGTTCGAGCCGTTGGCCGCCCAGACGTTGGCGAGGGTGACCTCGTGGCCGCCGGTGTTCGTGAGGTAGCGCGCGAGCTCGGTGCGCAGCTCGACCGCGTCGCGGTCGGGGTAGCGGTTGAGGTCGCGGGCCGCCTCGCGGACGCGCTCGGCGATGCGCTCGACGAGCGGCTCGGGGAGCGGGTACGGGTTCTCGTTCGTGTTCAGACGTACGGGTACGTCGAGCTGGGGGGCGCCGTAGGGGGACTTGCCGCGCAGTTCGTCGCGTACGGGGAGATCGTCGATGTGGGTCACTTGCTCTCCGGAACCTTCCATCCGAACCTCGCCTTGATGGCCGCACCGTGCGCGGGCAGGTCCTCGGCATCGGCGAGCGTCACCACGTGCCGGGCTACGTCGGCGAGCGCGTCGCGGGTGTAGTCGACGATGTGGATGCCGCGCAGGAACGACTGGACGGACAGGCCCGAGGAGTGGCAGGCGCAGCCGCCGGTCGGCAGCACGTGGTTCGAGCCGGCGCAGTAGTCGCCGAGCGAGACGGGGGCCCAGGGGCCGACGAAGATCGCGCCCGCGTTCTTGACGCGGGCGGCGACGGCGGCGGCGTCGGCGGTCTGGATCTCCAGGTGCTCGGCGCCGTACGCGTCGACGACGCGCAGGCCCTCCTCCAGGCCGTCGACCAGGACGATCGCGGACTGGCGGCCGCTGAGCGCGGGGACGATCCGGTCCTCGACGTGCTTGGTCGCGGCGACCTGCGGCTCCAGCTCCTTGGCGACGGCGTCGGCAAGCGCGATGGAGTCGGTGACGAGGACGGCGGCGGCCAGCGGGTCGTGCTCGGCCTGGCTGATCAGGTCGGAGGCGACGTGCACGGCGTCCGCGGTGTCGTCGGCGAGGACCGCGATCTCGGTCGGCCCGGCTTCGGTGTCGATGCCGATGCGTCCCGTGAAGTACCGCTTGGCGGCGGCGACCCAGATGTTGCCGGGCCCGGTGACCATGTTCGCCGGGGCGCAGGTCTCGGTGCCGTACGCGAACATCGCGACGGCCTGGGCGCCGCCCACCGCGTACACCTCGTCGATGCCGAGGAGGGCGCAGGCGGCGAGGATCGTGGGGTGCGGAAGGCCGTCGAAGTCGGCCTGCGGCGGGGACGCGAGCGCCATCGACTCGACGCCCGCCTCCTGCGCCGGAACCGCGTTCATGATCACGGAGGACGGGTAGACGGAGCGTCCGCCCGGTGCGTAGAGGCCGACGCGCTCGACCGGCACCCACTTCTCGGTGACCGTGCCGCCGGGCACGACCTGGGTGGTGTGCGGGGCACGGCGCTGCTCGCGGTGGACGATGCGGGCGCGGCGGATCGACTCCTCCAGGGCCTCGCGCACGACCGGGTCGAGGCCGGTCAGGGCGTCGGCGATGGCGGTCGCGGGGACGCGGACCTGCGTCAGCCGTACTCCGTCGAACTTCTCCGCGTATTCGATCAGCGCCGCGTCGCCACGATGATGCACGTCCTCGCAGATGGGCCGCACCTTCTCCAGGGCGGCCGCGACGTCGAAGTCGGCACGGGGCAGCAGGGCGCGCAGGGCGGGGCCCTCGGGGAGGGCGTCGCCGCGCAGATCGATTCGGGAGATCACGTGGCCAATTCTCTCAGACCCTGATTCCGCGCCGGACGCCGTATCACTGGCTGATATGAATCACGGAAGACCACGTTCACCACTAGCGTTCAGCCCGTCACTGAGCGGGCATGAAACAGGTGTGCGAGGGACCAGCGCACCGCAGCACGGCCAAGCGGCACCGGATCGCGGTGCGGGACGGCAGTACGGGGAGGACAACAGCAGTGGTCGACGACACCGGCATCGGGGACCCGCCGGACGGACTGACCGCCGCCGAGATCGGCATGTGGCAGGCCTTCCGCAACGGCAGCGTGTATGACCTCCGGTCGGGGGACGCGATGGAGGACGATCCCCACGGCGGCCACCCCTGGGGCCCGGAACGCAGCGTGCGCGCGCGCATCGTGTGCTGGCTGCTCCTGGAGGGTCCGCCCGCACTCTCGGGCCGGGTCTCGTCACTGAAGCTCTCGGGCCTCCAGATCACGGACGTACTGGATCTGGCGGGCGGCGAGGTCGTTCCCTACGCCGAGCTGAAGCACTGCCGCTTCGAGAAGGAAGTACTCGTCCCCGAGGCCAAGTTCACCACCCTGCGCCTCGTCAACTGCTCGATCCCGCGCGTCGAGGCGGCCCGCGTGCACACGGAGGGCGACCTGCATCTGCCGCGCTGCCGGATCCACAACGGCATGCGGCTCACGGACGCCCAGATCGGCACCGACCTGCTGATCAACCAGGCGGTGATCTACCGCGACCGGCGCGGCAACTCGATCATGGGCGACGGGCTCTCGGTCGGGCAGGACCTGCAGGCCGAGATGATGGAGTCGCACGGCCAGCTCAGTCTGCGCGGCGCGAAGGTCGGCGTCTCCTTCAGCCTGCGCGGCAGCAAGCTCGCCAATCCGTACGGCCAGCGGGCGCTCAACGCCCCGCAGATGACCGTGGAACGCACGCTCTACATGACGCCCGCCGCGCTCGGCGATCCCCCCATGACCAGCGGCATGACGCCCCCGCGCGGCACCCGCATCCAGCGCTTCGAGTGCCAGGGCGGCGTCCGGCTCGACGACGGGCGCTTCGGGGACGCCGTCGACCTGGCCCAGGCGCGCTTCACCCTGGAGAACGACCAGGAGGTGTCGCTGCGCCGCGTGCAGACCCCCGAGCTGCGCTTCCTCGGCGAGGCCCCGCAGCGCGGCAAGATCATCCTGTCCGGCGCCAAGGTCGTCACCCTCATCGACAAGTCGACCAGCTGGCCGGGTCCCGGCGGCCTCCAGATGGGTGGCTTCAGTTACGAGAACCTCGTGCCGCAGGGCAGCTTCCCGCTCACCCGGCGGCTGGCCTGGGTGGCGGCCGCGACCGCCGAGTACAACCCCGAGCCGTACGAGAAGCTGGCCGCCGTCCTGCGCAACGGCGGCGAGGACGCCGACGCCCGCGAGGTGCTGCTCGCCAAGCAGCGCCGGCGCCGCGAGACCCTGCCGATCGCGGCGAAGCTCTGGGGCTTCGCCCAGGACTGGACCGTGGCCTACGGCTACCGGCCGGGCCGGGCCGCCCTGTGGATGGCGGTGCTCTGGGCGGTGAGCGCGGTGGCCTTCGCGCGCGCCGACCACCCGGCGATCAAACCGGGCGAGCATCCGAACTGGAACCCGGCCCTGTTCTCCCTCGACCTGCTGCTCCCGGTCATCGACCTGGGCCAGGACAGCTACTGGCAGCTGCGCGGCGGCTGGCAGTGGTTCGCGGCGATCCTCATCCTGCTCGGCTGGGTCCTCGCGACGACCGTCGCGGCGGGGGCGACGAGGCTGCTGCGGAGGAACTGAGGAGGGGTGAGGGGCTGAAAGAAGGGCCTCGGAGCCCACCGGGAGCAGAGATTTTACCTTTACTTGACCATGTGTCAGGCAACCGGACGATCGATGCGAAAGCTTCACCCGCCATCCTCTGGCACTGCCCCGACCTGCGGCTTTCAATAACCGCACGATGGCACTCCTGCGCGCCCTGATCCGCACCGCACGCATGGTCAGGAACACCCCCCTCCTCTCCGCCGGTCTGACCCCCGACGACGAGGTGCTCCTCGACGCACCCGACGACCGGCTCGGCCCCGCGCTCGTCGCCGCGGGCCGGGGCGACCACGGCCCCGCCGCGAAACTGCTCGCCATGACCCGCGAGGGCAACGAGTGGGAGACCCGCGACCGCTACACGACGCGTCTTGCCACCTTCGCCCGCTCCCGCCCCGAGTGGTTCGACGACTGGCTCGCCGCCGCTCCGCACGACCCCGACGCGCTGCTCGTCAAGGCCGAGCTCGCGGTGGTCCGCGGCTGGGAGTCGCCGGCCCGCGCCGAACTGCTCCGCGAGACGGCGCCGCTGATCACCGCGGCGGCCGAGGCCGACCCGCGCGACCCCGTGCCGTGGCGGATCGCCCTGGACCACGCGCGCGGCACCCATGCCCCGCACTCGGTCTTCGACGCGATCCGGGCCGAGGCGGTGCACCGCTCCTCGCACCACTACGGCTGCCACGCCTCGGCGCTCCAGTACCTGTCGGCGGCCTGGTACGGCTCGCACCGCCAGTGCTTCGACTTCGCCGAGCGCGCCGCGCGGGACGCGCTGCCGGGATCGCTGATCCAGGCGCTGCCCGCGCGGGCCGCGTTCGCGTATCTCACCAGCGCCTCGGGGAGCGTGCCGCGCGAGCGTCTGGACGCCGCCGCCGACCTCGGGATCGCCGTGTCCCAGGAGTACGAGGCCGGGGATCCCTGGCCCGCGGAGGTCCGCAACGTCCTCACCTTCGTCCTCGTACGCCTGGAGCGATGGAGCGACGCCCTCGAACAACTGCGCCTCATCGGGCCCTATGCGACGTCCTTCCCCTGGGACCGCATGGCCGACGATCCGCTCGGCCAGTTCCTGGAACTGCGCGACGGCATACGCATCGAGGTGGCCGCCGGGACCCCGCTGCGCACCGGCCGCGGACGTCCGGGCTCCGGCGACCATTAGGCTTGAGGCTCGTGACCACCGTCCGGCTTCCGCTCTTCCCGCTCAACTCGGTGCTGTTCCCGGGGCTCGTGCTCCCGCTGAACGTGTTCGAGGAGCGTTATCGCGCCATGATGCGCGATCTGCTCAAGACTCCCGACGAGGAGCAGCGCCTCTTCGCGGTCGTCGCCATCCGCGACGGCCTGGAGGTCGCGCCGAGCGCCCCGGGCCTCCCGGACCCCACCGCGCAGCCCGAGCAGGGCCCGACCGCCGGCTTCGGCGACGACCCGCTCAAGGCCTTCCACGCGGTGGGCTGCATCGCGGACGCGGCGACGATCAGGGAGCGCGCCGACGGCGGCTTCGAGGTGCTCGCCACGGGCACCTCCCGCGTGCGGCTGCACTCCGTGGACGCGTCGGGCGCCTTCCTGACCGCGGAGGTCGAGGAGCTGCCCGAGGAACCCGGCGAGGAGGCGGGCGCGCTGGCCGAGGGCGTCCTGCGGGCCTTCCGCGCCTACCAGAAGCGGCTGGCCGGGGCGCGTGAGCGGTCCCTGTCCACGGGCGCCGAGCTGCCGGACGACCCGTCCGTGGTGTCGTATCTGGTGGCGGCCGCCGCCGTCCTCGACACCCCCACCAAGCAGCGGCTCCTTGAGGCGCCGGACACCGCGTCGCGCCTGCACGACGAGCTGAAAGTCCTTCGCGCCGAGACCGCGATCATCCGTAATCTGCCGTCGTTGCCCGCGACGGACCTCACGCGCGGCACCACGAGCCTCAACTGACGTAAGGCGCGAGCGCTTTGGCGAAGAAGCAGAAGAAACAGCAGGCGGGCGCCGGCGGCACTCCGGCGACGGTGGCCCTCACCGCGGCGGGCGCCGACTACACGGTCCACGCCTACGAACACGACCCCGCGCACCCCTCGTACGGCGAAGAGGCGGCCCAGGCCATGGGCGTCTCCCCCGACCGGGTCTTCAAGACCCTGGTCGCGGAGGTCGACGGCGAGCTGACGGTGGCCGTGGTCCCCGTGGCGGGCACCCTGAACCTCAAGGCCCTGGCCACGGCCGTCTCCGGCAAGCGCGCGGTGATGGCGGACCCGGCGGCCGCCGAGCGCACCACCGGGTACGTACGGGGCGGCATCTCGCCCCTGGGCCAGCGCAAGAAGCTCCGCACGGTCCTGGACGACTCGGCGTCGTCGCACGCCACGATCTGCGTCTCGGCGGGCCGCCGGGGCCTGGAAGTGGAACTGGCACCCGATGACCTGGCACGTCTCACGGCCGCGGTGCTGGCCCCGATCGGGCGTGAATAGGCCCTCGACGGGAGCCGCGGGCTCGACTAGTACCACCCTCATGTCGAAGAAGACGCGCAAGAGGAAGTGGCGGGTGCGCAAGGGCAAGGCGAACCACGGAAGGCGCCCCGCCTGACGCCGGCAGGGCGGGGGACGGCCTCACGCCCGACGGTTAAAGCCCCCTGACGCCCGCCAGAGGCGTTTTCACGCCCGCCTGGGGGGTGCTCACGCCCCTGTGGCGGCTCACGCCCCTGTGGCGTCCGAGCCGCCCTCTGCCCGCCCGGGGTCCCCGTAGGGCAGGGGGTAGGGCTCGGGGTCCCGCGGCCCGAAGAGCCCGGTCAGGCCCAGGTGCACGAGCAGCGCGGCCACCGGCCAGGCCAGCAGCGCGCCCTTGGCCTTGAGCTCCATGGGGGCGTCGAACGCGACGCCCTTGCCCACGGACTCCGCATGGGCGGCGACGTCCGTCTCGGGCCCGAGGAAGATCCCCAGGCGCCAGGCGAGCACGGCCCCCAGCAGACTCCCGGCCGTCAGCCCGACGACCAGCGGAATGCCGCCCCGCCTGCGCAGCAGGAACACCACGACGCCGGTCACCGCGCCGAACGCGAGCGAGAGCAGGGCGAACGTTCCGTCGACCCCGATCGCCTGTTCGCCCTCGGTGTCCTTGAGGTAGACCGCCTCGTTGTCCGCGATCAACGGCACACGCGGCGCGAACCACAGCCACAGCAGGCCGAGCAGGACGCCGCAAACGGCCACCACGACCGCGATCACCGCGGCCTGCCGCACTTCGGTCTTCATCCCGGGACCGTCCTCCTCGTGCGCCGGCATGGGAACGGCTCCGGACGACTGAGCGGCTTGCTGCCAGGGGTCGTGCGGGGGCTGGTCGCGGGGCGGCTGGGAGGGCGTCAGCGGTGCAGTCACCCACACATGGTGCCAGTACTACCTGAGTACCGCTTCACCGCACAGCCGCACGGCGGTAGGCCCAGGTGGCGATGGCGAGCGAGGCGACGCCGACTCCCGCGCAGACGGCGAGGTCGAGGGCCACGGTCGCCCAGTCCGGATGCGGCCCGAAGGTACGGGCGAACGCCTCGACCCCGTACGTCGAGGGCAGCAGATCACGCGCGTACTGCAGGAACTCCGGCATCCGCTCCGCCGGGAGCACCCCGAGGAGCAGCGCCGCCGACATGCCCAACTGCCCGAGCAGCGTGGCCAGTTCGGGCCGGGGTGCGAGCAGCCCGAGGGCGGCGCCAAGGCCGGCGAGGGCGGCACCGGCCAGCGGGATCACCGCGGCGAGCACCCACAGGTTCGCCATCGGGAGCCCGAAGAGGCCGCATCCGACGACCGCGGTGACGAGCGTGCCCGGCACGGTGAACGAGGCGTAGGCCGCCGCGGCGCCGAGGACCACCGATGCGGGCGGCACGGGCAGCGTGGCGTAGTGGTCGAGGCCTCCGTCGGCGCGGAGCTGCCCGAAGTACTGCGCGAGCAGGTTGAGCGCGACGAACGCGACGACGAGCACGGAGGATCCGGCGACGACGGCACGCGCCTCACCGCCCCCGTCCACGACGCCCCGCATCAGGATCATGATCCCGACGGACTGGAAGGTCGCCACGAAGAGCAGCGGAATGCGCGCGACCCGCGCCCGGGACAGCTGCGCCCGGTAGACCGCCGCGAGCGCGGGAAACAGCCGCGCACGGGGCCCCAGGGGCTCGGCGGCGTCGGTCTGCCACTCACGGTCGTCGGCCCGTACGGCCGCTTCCAGGGGAACGGCACTCACCGAACGGCCCTCCTCTTGCTGTTCTTGCGCCCGGTGAAGGTCACGCCTTCACCAGCCCTTCCCCGTTCCCGCCCAGGGCGAGATACACGTCCTCCAAGCTCGGTGTGGCCAGGGTGAAGTCGTCGAGGGCGGAGAACGCGGCTCCGCCGGTGACCGCCGCGACGGCGGCCCGTGCCTCGTCCGGTGCGAGCCGCAGGGACCACTTGCGGCCGGACTCCACGGCGGAGGAGCGCAGCGCGGCGACCTCGGGGACGTCCAGCGGCGCCCGCTCCCGCCAGACGAGCTCGACCCGCACCTCGCCCGCGACCTGCTCCTTCAGCCCCAGGGGGCTGTCGCAGGCGATGACCTTGCCGTGGTCGAGGACGGCGACGCGGTCCAGGACCGTCTCGGCCTCGATGACGTTGTGGGTGACGAGCAGCACCGTGGTGCCCTGCTCGGCCCTGCGCCGGTCGACGGCGCCCCAGACGGCGCGCCGCGCGATGGGGTCCATGCCGGTCGTCGGCTCGTCGAGGACGAGCAGCGGCCGCTCCCCCACCAGCGCGGTGGCGAAGCAGGCGAGCCTGCGCTGCCCGCCGGAGAGCTTCTTCAGGGGCCGCGAGGCGAGCTTGGTGAGCGCGAGCTCTTCCAGTACGCCGTCCCGCTCGGCCCGCGCGGCCCGCACGTCGAGGCCGCGCAGGCGCGCGGTCGTCTCGACGGCGAGCGAGACGGTCAGCTCGTCGAGCGCGGTGGACTCCTGCCCCAGGTACGCGAGGATCCGCGCGGCCCGCTCGGGGTGGCGCAGGATGTCGTGGCCGAGGATCTCGACGCTCCCGCTGTCGGGCCGCATCAGGCCGGTCAGCTGGCGTACGAGGGTGGACTTGCCGGCGCCGTTGGGTCCGAGGAGGCCGAAGATCTCGCCGCGTCTGACCTCCAGGCTGATGCCGTCGGTCGCGCGCACCTCGGGCGTCGCGGGCGTGCCGCGCCTGCCGCGGGCGGCGGGATAGGTCTTGACGAGGTCGCGCACCGCGCAGACGGCATCACTGCCGTGACCCTGTCGGAGCCCCTGTCGGACTGCCTGTGCCGAGCGCGTACTCACGAAGGACGAGGGTACGGGGTCCCGCACCCGGTACGACGCCCGGGGCGCCCCGTACGCCCCGTATCGGTCATCCGCGGTCGTGTTCCGTCACTCGTTCGCGGGCCTGTCACGTCACTCGCCGGAGCGGTCGCCGACCGGTGCGTGCTCCACGGCCGTGTGGACGTCGATCTCGCGCCAGAAGCCCGCCCGGATCGCGTACCGGTCGTGTTCGTCGATCTGGTCGTCCTTGTGGGCGAGCAGGCCGAAGCGGGCCGCGTACCGCAGGAGCTCGCCGTCGACGCGGTGCGGGATGCGCGGGTACATCGTCGAGAGCTTCTGCAGGTTGTGCTGTTCCGGCAGGCGGGCCATCCAGCGGCGCGCGAACACCTGGCCGACCTCGAAGGGGTCACCGCCGACGGTGGTGATGTCCTCCTCGCGGTCCGCCCAGCGCTGCTCGGCCGTCGTCAGCTGGGCGAGCGTGGGCAGGGCGGCGGCCTCCGGGCTCTCCGCGGCGCCGCCGGGGCGCTCGACCCAGCCCTTGTCGGAGGACCAGCGCAGCGTGGCGTTCGTGGGGTGCTGGGCGGCCTGGGTGGTGCCGGGGCCGCGCAGGGCGGCCAGGTCCTTGGGTGTGGGCACGCCCTTGCCCGGGGGCATGTGGTGGGCGCCGCCGCTGTCGCCGTTGGTGCCGGCCTCGGCGTGCTGACCGTGCTCTACGTGCTGCCCGTGCTGGACCCCGGCGGCCTCGTCGGCGGCCCGCTGGGCACTGGCCGCGAGGGCGGACTCCGGCAGGGGCGCGGAGAGGATCGCGGCGATCTCGGGGCGCGGGATCGGGGAGGGCGCGCAGACGCCGGTGAGCTCCTTGGGGCGTACGGCCTTGGTGATCCAGGTGCGGTCCAGGACGCGGCGCTCGTCGGCCTCGGCCACGAGGTCCTCGGACTGGTTGTAGTCCCCGTCGGCGGCCTGGACGGCCCACAGGTGGACGGCGACGCCGTGCTCCTTGGCGGCCATCATGCCGGGCAGCAGGTCCCCGTCGCCGGTGACGAGCACGATGTCCGAGCAGGCGCGGTTGCGGGCCAGCTCCGTCAGCTCGGCGTGCATGGCGGCGTCGACGCCCTTCTGGGCCCACCGGCCGTCGCTCCGGGTCAGCGCGCCGAGCCGGACCGTCACGCGCGGCATGACGCGCAGCCTGCGGTGCTCGGGCTGCGGTACGCGGTCGGGGGCTCCGTCGAACCAGTAGATCCGGAGCAGGGGGCGCTCGGTGTCGGATTCCGCGCGCTCACGGATGCCCTGGATCAGGGCGGTGTGATCGACGGTGATCCGGGACCGCGAGGGCTCGCCCGCGAGGAGACTCGCGGCGGCACCCAGCAGATACCCGGCGTCCACCAGGACGATGCAGCGGTCCACGCGATCCACCCTCTTTCCCTGGAGATTCCCTGGAAGTAATGGTTCGGGTTTCCTTCGAGTCTGCCCGACCCGGCGGAGGTTAACGGCCGGAACTCGATCTTCGGCGTGGCGTATCCCGACTTCACTCTCCGACAGGGCTTATTACGCACGGTAATTCTCTGAAATGCGTAGCTTGTCGCCATATGTGAATCTAGTCGCATCCTGGCCCCCAGATCCCCTTCAGGAGGAAGATCACCATGGCCAAGAACAAGAACCGCAAGCAGGGCGACGACCACAACCGCGCATCGGCCGCGGAGCAGGCCCAGGAGCAGGCCAAGTCGTCCGCGGAGCAGGCCGAGCAGCGGGTGCAGTCCGCCGTTCAGTCGCAGGGCAGCCCGGCCGAGGTCGCGCGCAAGCATCAGCGTCGCTTCGGCCACAACTGACGCCCACACAGGCGTATATGCGTGAAGGGGCGCACCCGGACTTCCGGGTGCGCCCCTTCACTGGGTTCCGGCGGTGTCGCTACCCGGCCAGACAGGACGGGCCGAGCAGCACCTTCAGGTCACCGAAAAGGGCGGGATCCGGTTGTACGCGGTGGCGGTCGAGCCGCAGCACCGTCGTCTTCTGGGCCCCCTGGAGCTTGATCCGCACCTCGCTGTTGCCGCGGTGGTGGCTGAGGATCTCGCCGAGGCGGCTGACCATCGGCGGGGTCACCTTCACCGTCGGGATGGTGATCAGGACGGGCGCGTTGGTGCCCGCGTTCGACAGGTCGGGGACCTGGAGCTCCATCGCGACAAGACGCGGCACGTCCTCACGCTTGTCGAGGCGGCCCTTGACGAACACCACGGCGTCCTCGACGAGTTGGGTCGAGACGAGCTGATACGTCGCCGGGAAGAACATGCACTCGATGGAGCCCGCGAGGTCCTCGACGGTCGCGATCGCCCAGGCGTTGCCCTGCTTGGTCATCTTGCGCTGGAGGCCGGAGATGATGCCGCCGATGGTGACGATCGAGCCGTCCGAGTAGTCGCCGCCGGTGAGTTGCCCGATGCCCGCGTCGGCCTTGTCGGAAAGCACGTGCTCCAGGCCGAACAGGGGGTGGTCGGAGACGTACAGGCCGAGCATCTCCCGCTCCTGGGCGAGCAGATACGTCTTCTCCCACTCGTCGGTGGAGAACTCCACGTCGAGCCCGAAGCCCGGCTCGCCGCCGGTCTCCTCGCCCCCTCCGAAGAGGTCGAACTGCCCTTCCGCTTCCTTGCGCTTGACCTGCACCACGTTGTCGATCATGGGCTCATACTGGGCGGTCAGGCCCTTGCGGGTGTGCCCCAAGGTGTCGAAGGCGCCCGCCTTGATGAGCGACTCCGTGGTCCGCTTGTTGCAGGCGGCGGCCTCGACCTTGTCGAGGTAGTCGGGGAAGGAGGCGAACTTCCCCTTGGCCTTGCGCGAGCGGACGATCGACTCGACGACGTTCGTGCCGACGTTTCGGACCGCCTCCAGGCCGAAGAGGATCACGTCGTCGCCCTGGGCGGCGAAGTTGTGCACGGACTCGTTCACGTTGGGCGGCAGGACCTTGATGCCCATGCGCCGGCACTCGTTCAGGTAGATGGCCGACTTGTCCTTGTCGTCCTTCACCGAGGTGAGCAGCGCGGCCATGTACTCGGCGGGGTAGTTCGCCTTGAGGTAGGCGGTCCAGTACGTGACGAGGCCGTACGCGGAGGAGTGCGCCTTGTTGAACGCGTATCCGGCGAAGGGGACCAGGACGTCCCACAGGGCCTGGATCGCGGCGTCCGAGTAGCCGTTCTTCTTCGCACCCTCCTGGAAGAGGACGAAGTTCTTCGCCAGCTCGTCGGGCTTCTTCTTGCCCATCACGCGGCGCAGGATGTCGGCTTCGCCCAGTGAGTAGCCGGCGATGATCTGCGCGGCCTTCTGCACCTGCTCCTGGTACACGATGAGGCCGTAGGTCAGACCGAGCGTCTCCTTCAGGGGCTCTTCGAGCTCCGGGTGGATCGGCGTGATCTCCTGGCGGCCGTTCTTCCGCTCCGCGTAGTTGATGTGCGAGTTCATGCCCATCGGGCCCGGCCGGTAGAGGGCCGAGACGGCGGAAATGTCCTCGAAGTTGTCGGGCTGCATCTGGCGGAGCAGGGAGCGCATCGGGCCGCCGTCGAACTGGAAGACGCCGAGCGTGTCACCGCGGCAGAGCAGTTCGAAGGTCTTCTTGTCGTCCAGCGGGAGGGAGAGCATCTCCAGGTCGATGCCCTTGTCGTTCCGCACCATCTTGACGGCGTCGTCCATGATGGTGAGGTTTCGAAGGCCCAGGAAGTCCATCTTGAGCAGGCCGAGCGACTCGCACTGGGGGTAGTCCCACTGCGTGATCGTCACGCCGTCCGTGTGCCGCGTCCAGAGCGGGGCGTGGTCCACGATCGGTTCGCTGGACATGATGACGCCGGCCGCGTGCACGCCCATCTGCCGGACCAGGCCCTCGACGCCCTTGGCGGTGTCGATGACCTTCTTCACGTCCGGTTCGTTCTCGTACATCCCCCGGATCTCGCCCGCCTCGCTGTAGCGCGGGTGCTTGGGGTCCGTGATGCCGGAGAGGTCGATGCCCTTGCCGAGGACGTCGGCGGGCATCGCCTTGGTGAGGCGGTCGCCCATCGCGTACGGATATCCGAGCACGCGCGCGGAGTCCTTGATGGCGTTCTTCGCCTTGATCTTTCCGTACGTGCCGATCATGGCGACCTTGTCGGCGCCGTACTTCTCGGTCACGTACCGGATCACTTCGACGCGCCTGCGCTCGTCGAAGTCGATGTCGACATCGGGCATGGAGACGCGCTCGGGGTTGAGGAACCGCTCGAAGATCAGGCCGTGCGTGATGGGGTCGAGGTCGGTGATGCCCATGGCGTACGCGACGATCGAGCCGGCCGCGGAGCCACGGCCCGGGCCCACCGCGATGCCGTTGTTCTTGGCCCACATGATGAAGTCGGCGACCACGAGGAAGTACCCCGGGAACCCCATCTGGATGATGATGTCCATCTCGTACTCGGCCTGCTTCTGCCGGTCTTCGGGGACACCGCCCGGGTAGCGGCGGGCCATGCCGACCCGGACCTCCTCCTGGAACCAGGTGACTTCGGTGAAGCCGTCCGGGATCTCAAACTTGGGCATGAGGTCGCGCTTCTCGAACATCCCGGTGGTGTCGATCTGCTCGGCGACCAGGAGGGTGTTGGCGCAGCCCTCCTGCCAGGCGTCCGAGGAGTCGATGGCGTACATCTCGTCCGTGGATTTCAGGTAATAGCCGGTGCCGTCGAAGCGGAAGCGGTCGGGGTCCGAGAGGTTCTTGCCGGTCTGGATGCAGAGCAGGGCGTCGTGCGCGACGGACTCGTGCGCGTACGTGTAGTGCGAGTCGTTCGTGACCAGCGGCGGGATGCCGAGCTTCTTGCCGACCCGGAGCAGGTCGTCACGGACCCGGCGCTCGATGTCGATGCCGTGGTCCATCAGCTCCAGGAAGTACCGGTCCTTGCCGAAGATGTCCTGGTACTCGGCGGCGGCCTTCACCGCCTCGTCGAACTGGCCGAGGCGCAGCCGGGTCTGCAGCTCCCCGGACGGACACCCGGTGGAGGCGATCAGACCCTCCGACCACTGGGAGATCGTCTCCTTGTCCATGCGGGGCCACTTCTGCAACCAGCCCTCGGCATACGCGTCCGAGGACAGCCGGAAGAGGTTGTGCAGGCCGGTGCTGTTCGACGCCCAGATCGTCTTGTGCGTGTAACCACCCGAACCGGACACGTCGTCGCGCTTCTGATGCGGCTGGCCCCACTTGATCTTCCGCTTGTTGCGGCGGGACTCCGGCGCCACATACGCCTCGATCCCGATGATCGGCGTCACACCCGCCTTCTGCGCCGAGTGGAAGAAGTCGTACGCCCCGTGGAGGTTGCCGTGGTCGGACATGGCGACATGCGTCATGCCCATCTCATTACACGCGTCGAACATGTCCTTGAGCCGCGCGGCACCGTCCAGCAGCGAGTACTGGGTGTGGACGTGGAGGTGCGTAAAGGGCGGCTTGGTCACGGCGGGAGGCCTCCGGGGAACAGTCGGCAACAGTCTGGGGGGACAGCGTGGAAGTCTAATCCGCGACACTGACAACCGACGGGCACTCGGGGGTACCGTCGTGCGTTGGACAGGTCGGAACGCCTGTCCCGAATGTCATGCACCACCTGGCACCACCCGTTACCTGGAGGCACCCCGCGATGTCGGACCCGCAGCCCACCGCTGAGCAGCGCGGCGAGCAGATCCTCTCCGTCTTCGACACCGCGTTCGGTGAGCTGCTCGCAGCGGACCCCGCCGCGTTCCGGGTGAAGTTCCGGAAGATGGCCGCCTCCGCCTTCGCGTTCTACCGCGGCACGGCCTGCCTCTTCTACGGGGACCTGGAGCGCGAGCAGCACGGCGGTCCGTACCTGGACGAGCGCACGGGCCGGGTGTGGATCCACGGCGACCTGCACGCGGAGAACTTCGGCACGTACATGGACGCCCAGGGGCGTCTGATCTTCAACGTGAACGACTTCGACGAGGCGTACGTCGGCCCCTTCACCTGGGACCTGAAGCGCTTCGCCGCCTCCGTGGCCCTGATCGGGTACACGAAGGCGCTCAGCGACGAGCAGATCACCGACCTGGTGCGGGTCTACGCCGCGGCGTACCGCGAGCGGATCCACGACCTGGCGACCGGCGCCAAGAGCGACGAGGTGCCGCCCTTCACCCTGGACACCGCTCAGGGCCCGCTCCTGGACGCGCTGCGCGACGCGCGCTCGCTGACCCGCTTCGGCCTGCTGGAGTCCATGACGGAGATCCGCGACTTCGAGCGCCGCTTCGCCTCCGGCGGCGGCTCCATCGAGCTCGACGCGGCCACGCGGTACAAGGTGCTCGCCGCCTTCGACGGATATCTGGAGACGCTGCCCGAGTCCTCCCTCACCCGCCCCGACTCGTACCGCGTGAAGGACGTCGTCGGGCGTCGCGGCATCGGCATCGGCTCGGCGGGACTGCCCTCGTACAACATCCTTCTGGAGGGCAACAGCGACGCGCTGGAGAACGACGTCGTGATCTACCTCAAGCAGGCGCAGACTCCGGCCGTCTCGCGGCACATCACCGACGGCGCGGTCCGTGACTACTTCCAGCACGAGGGCCACCGCACGGTCATCTCGCAGCGCGCGCTCCAGGCGCACGCCGACCCGTGGCTGGGCTGGACCGAGCTGGACGGCGCCGGGCAGCTGGTCGCCGAGGTCTCTCCGTACGCCGTGGACCTGGACTGGTCGGACATCGACGACCTGGACGAGATCGCCGCGGTCATCGCCGACCTGGGCCGCGCCACCGCCACGATGCACTCCGCCGCGGACGACGAGAGCGGCCACTCGGACCTGGTGCCGTTCTCCACGGAGCGTGCGATCGACGCCGCCATCGCGGCGGACGAAGAGGGCTTCGGGGACCTCCTCGTCGACTTCGCGCACGAGTACGGCGCGCGCGCCCGCAAGGACCACCAGATCTTCGTCGACCTGTTCCGCAACGGCCGGATTCCGGGGCTGCGGGCCGCCGGGTAACTCATAGGCACCCTTTAGGGCTGCCTTATGGGCGCACGTGGCACACTCGCTTGCGCGATGGACATCACCGGGATTCAGCTCAGAACCGTGCGCGCGGCGCTCTTCACGGCGCTCGTCGTGACGCTCTCCGCCGCGTCGCACGTGTTGCTGTCCCGCGCCCCGCTGCCGCTGACCACCGTCGGCGTGATCGCCGCCGCGGTCTTCGTCATCGCGTACGCACTGGCGGGGCGCGAGCGCGGCTACGGCCGTATCGCCGCCCTGCTGATCCCGCTGGAACTGGCCGCCGACACGGTGTTCACCACGGGACAGCACGTCTGTTACGGCCAGGCGGGCGGGCCCGTCGCGGGCCCGCTGCGCTCCGTCGGCTTCGACGTGCTGTGCGGCGGCGCGAGCGTCGGCACCCCGCTGGCCCGGATGACGGGCGGTGAGGCGCACGGCGCCACGGCGCTGCTCGCCGACGCCGATCCGGGCGCCGCCTGGCTGCTGCTCGGCGCGCACATCACGGTCGGCCTGCTCGCGGCGGCCTGGCTGCGGCGCGGTGAGCGCGCGCTTGCCCAGGTCCTGCGCGCGATGGCCGCCGCCACTTTCCGGCCGCTGCTCATCGCCGTCGCCGCGATGAGCACCCGCCCGCGGCCCCTGCGCCGCCTGCCGCGCCCCGCGCGCCGGATACGGACCGCGCGTTCGCGGCTTCTCGTGCATTTCGTGGGACGGCGTGGACCGCCGTGCTCGGCCGTCTTCGCCTGAGCACCACCGTCCCCACGCACGTCACCCCTACGGAGAACACCATCATGAGCAAGCGCAACAGCCAGGCGGCCAAGTCGGCGGCCCGCGAGCGGATCCGCGCCCAGCAGGAAGCCGAGCGCAAGCGGGAGAAGCGGAAGCGGTCGATCATCGTCGGCGTCTCCGTCGTCGCGGTCCTGGCGATCGCGGGCGGCGTCGGCTACGCCGTCATGCAGTCCAACAAGCCCGGTCACTGGGAAGCCGCCAAGGACGAGAAGCTCGTCAAGCCGGCGAACTCCACGGGCGCCGACGGCACGACCGTCGTCCTCGGCAAGGACAGCGCCAAGAAGACCCTCAAGGTCTACGAGGATCCGCGCTGCCCGGTCTGCGCCAGCTTCGAGCAGACGGTCGGTCCGACGGTCGAGAAGGACCTGAAGGACGGCAAGTACAAGATCCAGTTCGTCGGCGCCACGTTCCTCGACCGCAACCTCACCGGTGAGGGCTCCAAGAACGCGCTCAGCGCGCTGGGTGCCGCCCTGAACGTGAGCGACCAGGCCTTCCTCGACTACAAGAAGGCGATGTTCTCCAAGGAGAACCACCCCTCCGAGACCGAGGACAAGTTCAAGGACGACGCGTACCTGACCAAGATCGCGAACGAGGTCCCTGAGCTCAAGAAGAGCAAGACCTTCGCGAAGGACGTCAAGGGCGGCACGTACGACCGCTGGGCCCTGGAGATGGCGAAGAAGTTCGACGACAACAAGGACGGCGTCGACGGCACGCCCTCCTTCGTCATGGACGGCAAGAAGCTGACCGGCCCCGACAAGAAGAACGCGCCCTCGACGGTCGAGGACTACAAGAAGGCCATCGACGCGGCGCTCAAGGGCTGAACAGACGGAAAAGCCGCTCTCTGAACGGCACATGACGAAAGAGCGGGCGAACGTTTCACGGTTCGCCCGCTCTTGGCGATTACTGATCAGTAAGGTAATCGCCCGTGACCAGTCGAATCAGCGCCCAGAGATCGCTCAACTCCACGGCCCCGCGCCGCCGTACGGTCGTCAAGGCCGCCGCCGCCACCGCGGCCCTCGCGCCGCTCGCCGCGGCTCCCCTCGCCCACGCCGCCGAAGGCCCCGCGTTCCACCACGGCGTCGCCTCGGGCGACCCGCTGCCCGACGGCGTCCTGCTGTGGACCCGCGTGACGCCGGTACCGGACGCCACGCCGGGCTCCGGCAAGGGCCCGGACACCACCGTGAGCTGGGAGATAGCCAAGGACAAGGGCTTCACCCAGGTCGTCGGCCACGGCAGCACGACCGCGCGGGCCGCGGCCGACCACACGGTCAAGGCCGACGTAAGGGGCTTGAGCCCTGCCACCACCTATTACTTCCGCTTCTCCGCGGGCGGCTCCGGGAGCGACGGCAGCCCGGTGCACTCCCCCGTGGGCCGCACCCGCACCACCCCCGCACACGAAGCGGCCGCCCCCGGCGTCCGGTTCGGCGTGGTGTCCTGCGCCAACTGGGAGGCCGGCTACTTCTCCGCGTACCGCCACCTCGCGGCCCGCACCGAGCTCGACGCGGTGCTCCACATCGGCGACTACATCTACGAGTACAAGAGCGGCGAATACCCGGCCGCCAAGTACGGCGTGCGTCAGCACGAGCCGCGGCACGAGATCGTCAGCCTCGCCGACTACCGCACCCGGCACGGCGTCCACAAGACCGACCCGGACGCGCAGGCGATGCACGCCACGCACCCCCTGATCGCGATCTGGGACGACCACGAGTTCGCCGACAACACCTGGTCGGGCGGCGCCGTGAACCACTCCCCGGAGACCGAGGGCGGCTGGGCGCAGCGCATGGCGGCAGCCAAGCAGGCGTACTTCGAGTGGATGCCCGTACGCCCTTCTACTGAAGGCACCGTCTACCGCCGTATCCGCTTCGGCAAGCTGGCCGATCTGCACCTGCTCGACCTGCGCTCCTTCCGCTCCGAGCAGGCGGGATTCGGCAGCGGTGACGTGGACGACCCGGACCGTACGATCACGGGCCGCGCCCAGCTCGACTGGCTGAAGGCGGGCCTCGCCTCGTCCGACGCCTCCTGGAAGCTGGTCGGCACCTCGGTGATGATCTCCCCGGTCGCCTTCGGTTCCGTGCCGGCCCATCTCCTCGAACCCATCGCGGAGCTGCTCGGCCTGCCCAAGGAAGGCCTCGCCATCAACGCCGACCAGTGGGACGGCTACACCGACGACCGCAAGGAGCTCATCTCCCACCTGGTCGACAAGGCCATCCGCAACACGGTCTTCCTCACCGGGGACATCCACATGGCGTGGGCGAACGACGTACCGGCCAGGGCCGCCACGTACCCCGGATCGCCCTCGGCGGCCACGGAGTTCGTGGTCACGTCCGTGACCTCCGACAACGTGGACGACATGCTGCACGTCGCCCCGCACACCCTCTCGCTGGTCGCGGTGGGCGCGGTGAAGGCCGCCAACCGCCACGTGAAGTGGCTGGACATGGACTCGCACGGCTACGGCGTCCTCGACGTCACCGCCGAGCGCTCGCAGATGGACTACTACGTCCTGTCCGACCGCAAGGACCCGAAGGCGACCTCCACGTGGGCCCGTTCGTACCGCACCCTCAGCGGCACCCAGCGGGTCGAGCGGGCGTCCTCGCCGGTGCGCTGACAGGTCACCCGCGCCACTGCCGGCGCCGCCCTCTACTCTGACGGCATGAGTGACCCGGGGGACGTGGTGGACAGCCGTTTCGAGCTCATCGAGCGGCTCGGCAGCGGAGGCATGGGCACGGTGTGGCGGGCGCGCGACACCGTGCTGCACCGAGAGGTGGCCGTGAAGGAGGTGCGTCCCGCGGGGCACGAGCTGACGGACGAGCAGTCGCGTGTCCTGCGGGAGCGGGTGCTGCGCGAGGCCAGGGCGCTGGCCCGGCTCAACCACCCGCATGTGGTGACGATCCATCACATCGTGGACGTCGGCCCGCATCCCTGGCTGGTGATGGAGCTGCTGCCGGGGCGCACGCTCCAGGACCTCCTGGAGCAGGGCACGTTGCCGCCGCACGAGGCGGCGCGCATCGGCCGCCAGCTCCTCTCGGCGCTGCGCGTCGCCCACGCGGCGGGCATCCTGCACCGGGACGTGAAGCCCGCGAACATCCTGCTGCGGGAGGAGGCCCACGGCACGGGCCTCTCCGTGGTCCTCACCGACTTCGGCATCGCCTCGCTCCTGGGCTCCACGCAGCTCACCGCCACCGGCGACCTGATCGGCTCGCCGGAGTACATCGCGCCCGAACGCATCCGCGGCACGGACCAGGGCCCGGCGGCCGACCTCTGGTCGCTCGGCGTGGTCCTCTACGTCGCCGTGGAGGGCGTCAGCCCGCTGCGCCGCGCGACGACCCTCGCCACACTCGCCGCCGTGCTCGACGACGCGGTGCCGCCGCCGGTGCGCTCGGGGGCACTCACTCCGGTCCTGACCGCCCTCCTGGTGCGGGACCCGGCGCTGCGCCCGGACGCCGAGCGCCTCGACGCGATGCTCGCCGCGGTGGCGAACGGCATCGCCCGGCAACCGACGGAGATCTCCGACCGGCCGGGGGTCCCGGACAGGCCGGGGATTTCGGACAGGCCGGGGATTTCGGACCGGCCGGGGATTTCGGACCGGCCGGGGATTTCGGACCGGCCGGGGATTTCGGACCGGCCGGGGATTTCGGACCGGCCGGTGGTCGCCGTGGGGCCGCCGCCCGCCGCCCCCCGTGGACGAACGCCCGTCATCGTCGCGGCGGTTGCCGTGGCGCTCGCCCTGGTGGCCGGTGCCGCACTGGTGGTCGCCCTGCGCGGCGGGTCCGGGAACGACGGGGCTGAGGGCAAGGGCGGCGGAACGGCCTCCGCGGGAGCTTCGTCCAAGGCCTCTCCGGGGCCCACGAAGACGTCCGAGGGCCCGGACGGGAGCAAGAGCCCGACCTCGCCGCGTGCGTCCGCCCCCGGCGTCCCGCCCGCCTCGGGAGGCTGGATCGCCCAGCTCTTCTCCGAACCCGTCGGCTCCGGCACGGCAGCCCGCGACCGCCGGCTCGCCGCCGTACGCGAGGACGTGCCGGAGGCGCAGTACCTGCGCAGCGACGACTACGCCTCACTGCGGCCGGGCTACTGGGTGATCTACTCTCCCGGCCCCTTCACGGACGGCCGGGCCGCCCTGCGGTTCTGCGAGGAGCACGGCAGGACCACCGACAAGGAGTGCGCCGGGCGGTATCTCAGCTCCAGCGACTCCGACCTCGGCCTGCTGTGCAAGCCGCCCGCGAGCGCCCCGGTGGGACGCTGCACGCGCACCTGAGCCACGGCGCTCGCGGCCGGAGGACGCCAGAGAGCCTCCAAAAGCCGACTGCCAGAGGTTGCTAGAGGGTCTCCAGGAAACCGATCGCCGTCCGCCACGTCGCCTCCGCCGCCTCGGCGTCGTAGTCGTCGAGGTCGGGGTCGGTGTAGATGTGGCCCGCGCCCGCGTAGCGGTAGACCTCGACGTCGGCTCCGGCACGGCCCATCTGGAGGTACCACGCGCTCAGCCAGTCGTCCGTCTCGAACGGATCCGGCTCGGCGACGTGCAGCTGCACCGGCAGCTCGTCCACCGTCGTGTTCTCCGCGATGTCGGACGTCCCGTGCAGGAGCAGAAGGCCGCGCGCCTTGTCGTCGCCGAGGGCGAGGGTCTGCGCGGTGGCGGCGCCGAACGAGAACCCGGCGTAGACGAGACCCCGCTCGGAGTAGGGCGCGGCGGCCAGGATCGCCCGCTTCAGGAGCTCGTCCTTGCCGAGCTCGTCCTTGAAGGCCATGCCTTCCTCGACGGAGCCGAAGGTGCGCCCTTCGAACAGGTCGGGCGTCCACACCTCGTGCCCCTCGGCGCGCAACCGGTCGGCCGCCGCGTGCACTGCGGGCACGAGCCCGTACGTCGAGTGGAAAAGCATGATGTTCATGGGGCCATCGTGCCACTTACCCTCGGGGGCATGGAGAACGTACTGCGTCCGTTGATCGTGGTCGGCGGCTCGGTCGTGCTCACGCTGGCCGTGGGATGGCTGGCCGATGTGCTGCTGCGCCGGGCCGACGACCGTCACCCCGACAACCCACTGTGGGGCCTGCTCCGCCGCTGCAGGCTGCCGCTCCAACTCGTGATGTGCGCCACCTTGTTGCGCGGCTTCTTCGAACAGGCCAAGATCGCCGAGGACCATTCGGCGGGCATCGGCCAGACACTGACCCTGGTGCTCATCGGGTCGGTCGCCTGGCTCCTCGTCCGCATCGCGACCGCGATCGTGGAGTCCACCTACGCCCGTTATGCCAACGCCCACCGCGATCCCGCCCGGATCCGCAGGGTGCGTACACAGGTCACGCTCATCCAGCGGGTGGTCAGCGCGGTCGTCGGCGTGGTGGCCGCAGGGGCGATGCTGCTGACCTTCCCCGCCATGCAGGCGGCCGGGACGTCCCTGCTCGCGTCGGCGGGCGTCCTGGGCATCGTCGCGGGCGTCGCCGCCCAGTCCACGCTGTCGAACATCTTCGCGGGGCTGCAGATCGCCTTCGGCGACATGGTGCGGATCGGCGACACGGTCGTCGTGGACGGCGAGTGGGGCACGGTCGACGAGATCACGCTGACCTTCCTGGCCGTGCGCACCTGGGACGAGCGCCGGATCACGATGCCGGTGTCCTACTTCGTGTCGAAGCCCTTCGAGAACTGGTCGCGCGGCGGCTCCCAGATGACCGGCACCGTCTTCTTCCAGCTGGACCACACCGCGCCCGTCAGCGAGATGCGCGAGAAGCTCCAGGACATCCTGCGCGAGTGCGCCGCCTGGGACGGCAGGGACTGGGGCCTGGCGGTCACGGACACGACGCCGAACACGATCCAGATCCGCGCCCTGGTCACCGCCAAGGACGCGGACGACATCTGGACGGTGCGGGTCACGGTGCGCGAGCACCTGGTCCGCTGGCTGAGCGAGCACCACGCGTACGCGCTGCCGCGGGTCAACACGGCCTGGGCCGAACTGCCGCCGGAGGACCATCCGCACCCGCCGCCGCCGATCGTGCCCCGCACGGGCCGGGGCTGAACCTCAGGAGCCCTGAGGAACCCTCAGGAGCCCTCAAAAGCCCTCAAGAGCGCAGGCTGCGCACGTCGAGCTGGTGCAGGACCCGGTCGACGATCTCCGGATCGGCGCCGGGTTCGCTGCGTGCGGCGAGGATCTCGTGGCGGGCGGCCGACATCATGTCGCGCTGGATGCGCTGGACCGCCTTGAGGCGGTCGGCACGCTTCGTGTACCGCTCGCGCCGCTCGTCGTCGACGATGTCGGGGCTGATCCTGACCCCGATGTCGAAGGCCCCGCGCAGCAGCCGCTCCGAGAGGTCCTCCGGCAACTCCTCGACCTCCTCGATCTCCTTGAGGCGGCGCTTGGCCGCCTTGGCCGCCCGGATGGCGAGGTCGCGCTCGGCGACCCGCTCGGCGTCGGTGTCCGCACGCACCCCGAGCTTCTTCACGAGCCAGGGCAGGGTCAGCCCCTGGACGACGAGCGTGGCCATGATCACGCAGAAGGCGATGAAGATGATCTCGTCGCGGGCCGGGAAGGGGTCGCCGTTCTCCGTCTTGAGCGGGATGGCGAGGGCCAGGGCGACCGATGCCACGCCGCGCATCCCGGACCACCACATGACGACGGTCTCGCGCCAGGTCGTCGGGATGTCCTCGTCGTAGTCCCGCAGCTTGTGCAGCCGCTTGGCCAGCCAGGTCGCGGGCAGCAGCCACAGCAGCCGTACGCCGACGACGACCGCGACGACCGCCGCGCCCCAGCCGAGCATCTGCATCTCACGGCCGCTGGCCGTGCCGAAGACGTTGTGCAGTTCGAGCCCGATGAGCCCGAACGCGACGCCGGTGACCAGGGTGTCGACGATCTGCCAGAACGTCTGCCCGGTGATCCGGCCCAGCACGTCGTCCGCGTCGGCCGCGTGCTCCGCGAGGTAGAGCGCGGTGGTCAGTACGGCGAGCACGCCCGAGCCGAGCAGCTCCTCCGCCAGCACATAGCTCACGAAGGGCACGAGCAGCGTCAGGCCGGTCTGCAGGGTGGCCTCGCCGAGCAGCCCCATGAGCTTGTTGGTGAGCCAGCCGAGCGCGAACCCCACGGCGACGGCGACCACCGCGGAGAGCACCAGCTGCCGCACCGCCGACGGCCAGGAGAACGTTCCGCTGACCGCCGCCGCGATCGCCACGTGGTAGAGCACGATCGCCGTGACGTCGTTGAAGAGGCCCTCACCCTCCAGGATCGACACGAGCCGCCGCGGCAGCCCGAGCGACCCCGCCACGGCGGTCGCGGCGACCGGGTCGGGTGGTGCGACGAGCGCCCCGAGCGCCACGGCGGCGGCGATCGGAAGACCGGGGACGACCGAGCCCGCGATCGCGGCGACCGCGGCGGTCGTCACGAAGACGAGGGCCACGGCGAGCAGGAAGATGGGGCGTCTGTTGGCCGCGAACTGCCGCCAGGAAGTGCGCTGGACGGCCGCGTACAGCAACGGCGGAAGCACCAGCGGAAGGATGTAGTCCGGCGGGACCTCGACGTTGGGGACCCAGCTCACGAAGGCGAGAACGATCCCGGCCAACGTCATCAGGACGGGCGCGGGCAGCCCGAGCCGCTCCCCCAGCGGCACCGTCACCACGGCACCGAGCAGCAGAATGAGCAGCAACGCCAGTTGGTCCACGGGGCGCCCTCCGGCGGTTCGAGGCGGTCGAGGGGGATCGGGATTCAGACGATCAAGACCTCAACCCTGCCACGCCTTGCCCGTGAACCCCGCTAGGCGAGGGCCTTGCGCATCGCCCGGTGCGGGATCCCGGCGTCCGGGAACTCGGGGCCGTACACCTCGTACCCCAGCCGTTCGTAGAACCCCAGCGCGTGTGTCTGCGCGTGCAGGTCGACGGCGGTGAGGCCACGCGCGCGTGCCGTGTCCTCGATCGCCCGCACCAGGGCCGCACCCACACCGAGTCCGCGTGCCGCCCGCGTCACCGCGAGGCGGCCGAGCGCGCCCACCTCTGCGTCGCCGCCGTTCTTGGCCGCGGCCGCCGCGCCGGTCAGCAGCCGGCCCGTGCCCAGCGGAAGACCGTCGTCGCGGACCGCGATGACGTGCACCGCGTCGGCGTCGTACTGGTCGTACTCAAGGTCCTCGGGGACCTGCTGCTCCACGACGAAGACTTCCTTGCGGACCGCGAAGCAGGCCTCCAGGTCGTCGGTCCCGGCCGCGACCCGGCAGGTGACCCCGGTGCTCACGAGCTCTCTGCCCGGACCCGGTCGAGCGCCTGCTGGAGGTCGTCGGGGTAGGTGCTCTCGAACTCCACCCACTGCCCGTCCCCGGGGTGCTCGAAGCCGAGCCGCACCGCGTGCAACCACTGGCGCGTGAGGCCGAGCCGCTTGGCGAGCGTCGGGTCCGCGCCGTACGTCAGGTCGCCCACGCACGGGTGGCGGTGGGCCGCCATGTGCACGCGGATCTGATGCGTGCGCCCCGTCTCCAGCTTGATGTCGAGCAGCGAGGCCGCCCGGAACGCCTCGATGAGGTCGTAGTGCGTGACGGAGGGCTTGCCCTCGGCCGTGACCGCCCACTTGTAGTCGTGGTTCGGGTGGCGCCCGATGGGGGCGTCGATCGTGCCGCTCATGGGGTCGGGGTGGCCCTGCACGAGCGCGTTGTAGCGCTTGTCGACCGTGCGCTCCTTGAACTGCCGCTTCAGGGAGGTGTACGCGCGCTCCGACTTGGCGACCGCCATCAGCCCGGAGGTGCCCACGTCGAGGCGGTGCACGATGCCCTGGCGCTCGGCGGCACCGGAGGTAGAGATGCGGTACCCGGCGGCGGCGAGGCCGCCGATGACCGTGGTGCCGGTCCAGCCGGGGCTGGGATGCGCGGCCACGCCGACCGGCTTGACGATCACGAGGATGTCGTCGTCGTCATGGATGATCTCCATGCCCTCGACGGGCTCGGCGACGATCTGCACCGGAGCGGGCGCCTGCGGCATCTCCACCTCCAGCCAGGCGCCACCGTGCACACGCTCGGACTTGCCGACCACGCTGCCGTCGACCATCACCTTGCCTGCCGCCGCCAGCTCGGCGGCCTTCGTGCGGGAAAAACCGAACATGCGGGAGATGGCGGCGTCGACGCGCTCGCCCTCCAGGCCGTCCGGCACGGGCAGGGTACGGATCTCGGGAATCGTGCTCACCCATTGAGTATGCAGGAGCGCACCGGCACTCCCGCACCGCGAGCCCCTGCCGGGGGCCCGTCAGTCCTTGTGGACGGTGCCGTCCGGGTCCAGGCCGCGGAAGGACAGGATCACGATCAGGAAGCCGCCGCACACGATCGCCGAGTCCGCGAGGTTGAACACCGCGAAGCCCTTCGGCGCGATGAAGTCGACCACCGCTCCCTCGAACACACCGGGGGCACGGAAGATCCGGTCGGTGAGGTTGCCCAGGGCGCCGCCGAGCAGCATGCCGAGCGCGATCGCCCACGGCAGGCTGTACAGCTTGCGGGCCAGGCGTGCGATCACCACGATCACCGCGGCGGCGATGAAGGTGAAGATCACGGTGAACGCCTCGCCCATCCCGAAGGCCGCGCCCGCGTTCCGGATGGCGTTGAACTGGAGCAGGTCCCCGATGACCTCGATCGGCTCGTGATGTTCGAGCTTCGCGACGACGATCATCTTGCTGATGAGGTCCATGGCGTACGCCAGCACGGCCACCGCGAACAGGGCCAGGAGCTTGCGCTTGCCCTTGGGCCGCTGCTCGTCCTGATCCGCGGGCTCGGCGGAGCCCGAGGCGGACTGCTCCGGCTCGGCCCCGTCGGCCTCAGGGATATCCGGCGTACCGATGATGCGCTCCGCCTCTGCCACGTGAGTCCCTCAACCTAGGTACCTGACTGGGGACGAGGGTACGGCACACACGTACGGCACCAGGTGGTCAGGCCGGGTTCAGTAGCGCCGTTCCTGCTTCTGCTTGCAGTCCATGCACAGGGTCGCGCGCGGGAAGGCCTGCATCCGCGCCTTGCCGATGGGATTGCCGCAGTTCTCGCAGACGCCGTACGTCCCGGCGTCCAGCCGTTCCAGGGCGCGCTCGGTCTGTTCGAGCATTTCGCGCGCGTTGGCGGCCAGCGACATCTCATGTTCCCGCGTGATGTTCTTCGTGCCGGTGTCCGCGTCGTCGTCGCCCGCGCCGTCCCCGGAGTCACGCATCAGGCCCGCCAGGGCGTCCTCGGAGGCGGCGATCTCGCTGCCGAGCCGCAGCGCCTCGCTCTGGAGCTCCGCGCGGGCCTCCCCGGCCTCCTCGGGCGTCCAGGGGTCCTCGCCGGGCCGGACAGCCAGCTCTCCGGGCTCCGCCGCGGCGGCACGCGCCTTGGGCACCGCCGTCGGCTTCTTCGCTGCCGTCGCCGTGCCCGGAGTCTTCTTCGTAACCACTGTCGTGGCTCCTGTCGTCTCCGCGGCCTGAGCCGCACCCTCGGCCGCTGTCGCAGCCGTCTTCTTGGCCGTGCTCTTCTTGGCGGCGCTCTTCTTGGCAGCTGTCTTCTTGGCCGCGGGGGCCTTCTTCGCCGCAGCCGCCGTCTTTGCCGCGGCGGCCTCCCCGGCCGCGCCCTCGCCCGCCCCGGCCGCTGCCTTCTTGCCGATGTCGGCGACCTTGGCGACCGTCTTCTTGGCGACGGCCTTCTTGGCCGCCGCCTTCTTCACCACCGCCTTCTTCGCGGCTGTCTTCTTGGCGGCGGTCTTCTTCGTGGCCTCGCCCGTGGATCTGCCCGACGCCGAATGATGTACGGCGGTCTTCTTCGCCACCATGGCCGCGGCCCCTTCACATTTTGTGATCTTGCACGCGAATCGTGCTGGGACGATAAATCGACTCAGAGCCCGCGGCAACGGGGCACGCCGCCAGATTCGCCCGCCCCACGGGTGCCGTGCGGCGAGCATGCATGCGTTGTGCCCAACTCCCCGCCGGGTAATCCGCCCCGTGCACCGGCCCAGGATCCGGACGGCGGCCATGTCGCCATTCGGGTCAGTGGCGGCGTCCGGCGGGCCTCGGACGCACAACCGCCCGACGGCGGGAATCGGGGCATAAAATAGGACACGACCAAGAAGGTGCGCCATGCGAAGAACTGCCGACTGCCGAGAATTCCCGAGCGAGACCAACTGCACCCTCGCCATCTCCGGCGAGGAGGAGGAAGTGGTCCGCGCCGCCAGCGAGCACGCCGTGTCCGTACACGGCCACACCGACAGCCCCGAGCTGCGGAAGATGGTCCGTGAATCCCTCAGGGACGAGGTCCCCCAGCACGCCTGACCGACCTCGCCCCCACCCCCCGGATAACCGGTCGGCCCCGTCCGCCCCGGGCCCGTACACTGGGCGCAGCGAGAAGCGTGGATGGGGACGAGTAGCGGCGTACGCGGCCATGAGCGACCCGGGGACGGTGTGAGCCCGGGGGCAGGCGCGACGTGAAGATCACCCCGGAGCCGCCGGAAGAACCCCCGCAGCGGGCCCCCGGGCCCGGCGCGGATCAGTAGACCTGGCATCGCGACCCCAATGAGGGGGCTTTCCCGTGCGCCACCCGCGCATCCGGAAGGCCAAGGAGGGTGGTACCGCGGGAGCGCGACAAGCGGCTCTCGTCCCTCCGACGGAACGGAATCGTCCGCCGGAGGAAGCGCGTTGAACACGCAGCCGCAGTACCGCCAGGTGCCCGCCCAGGTCGACCTGCCCGCCCTTGAGCACGCCGTGCTCGACTTCTGGCGCGAGCAGAAGATCTTCGCCAAGAGCCTGGAGCAGTCCGAGGGCCGCCCCGAGTGGGTGTTCTACGAAGGCCCGCCCACCGCCAACGGCATGCCGGGCGCCCACCACATCGAGGCCCGCGTCTTCAAGGACGTCTTCCCGCGCTTCCGCACCATGCGGGGCTACCACGTCGCCCGTAAGGCCGGCTGGGACTGCCATGGTCTCCCGGTCGAGCTCGCGGTCGAGAAGGAGCTCGGGTTCACCGGCAAGAAGGACATCGAGGCGTACGGCATCGCCGAGTTCAACGCCAAGTGCCGTGAGTCCGTGACCCGGCACACCGACGCCTTCGCCGACCTCACGACCCGCATGGGGTACTGGGTCGACCTCGACGACGCGTACCGGACCATGAACCCCGAGTACGTCGACTCCGTCTGGTGGTCCCTGAAGGAGATCTTCAACAAGGACCTCCTGGTCCAGGACCACCGCGTCGCCCCCTGGTGTCCGCGCTGCGGCACCGGCCTCTCCGACCATGAACTGGCGCAGGGGTACGAGACGGTCGTCGACCCGTCCGTCTTCGTCCGCTTCCCGCTGACCTCCGGCCCCCTCGCGGGCGAGGCGGCGCTCCTGGTGTGGACGACGACCCCCTGGACTCTGGTGTCCAACACGGCGGTCGCCGCGCACCCCGACGTCACGTACGTCGTGGCGACGAACGGCTCAGAAAATCCCGAGAAGCTCGTCGTCGCCGAGCCGCTTCTGGAGAAGGCGCTCGGTGAGGGCTGGGAGGTCACCGGCCAGACGTTCACGGGCGCCGAGATGGAGCGCTGGAACTACCAGCGCCCCTTCGAGCTCGTGGAGTTCCCGGCTCCGGCCCACTTCGTGGTCAACGCCGACTACGTGACCACCGAGGACGGCACGGGTCTGGTCCACCAGTCCCCCGCCTTCGGTGCGGACGACCTCAAGGTCTGCCGCGCGTACGGCCTGCCGGTCGTGAACCCGGTGCGCCCCGACGGCACCTTCGAGGAGGACGTCCCGCTCGTGGGCGGTGTCTTCTTCAAGAAGGCCGACGAAAAGCTCACCGAGGACCTCCAGGACCGCGGTCTGCTCTTCAAGCACATCCCGTACGAGCACAGCTATCCGCACTGCTGGCGCTGCCACACGGCGCTCCTCTACTACGCGCAGCCGTCCTGGTACATCCGCACGACGGCCATCAAGGACCGCCTCCTCCAGGAGAACGAGAAGACCAACTGGTTCCCCGACTCGGTCAAGCACGGCCGCTTCGGCGACTGGCTGACCAACAACGTCGACTGGGCGCTGTCCCGCAACCGCTACTGGGGCACCCCGCTGCCCATCTGGCGCTGCGAGGAAGGCCACTTGACGTGCGTCGGTTCGCGCGCCGAGCTCTCCGACCTGACGGGCACCGACCAGTCGGAGCTCGACCCGCACCGCCCGTACATCGACGCAGTGACGTTCCCCTGCCCGACCTGCCAGGAGACCGCGACGCGCGTCCCCGAGGTCATCGACGCCTGGTACGACTCCGGCTCGATGCCGTTCGCGCAGTGGGGATACCCGTACAAGAACAAGGAGCTCTTCGAGAGCCGGTACCCGGCGCAGTTCATCTCGGAGGCCATCGACCAGACGCGCGGCTGGTTCTACACGCTGATGGCGGTGGGCACGCTCGTCTTCGACAAGTCGTCGTACGAGAACGTGGTCTGCCTCGGCCACATCCTCGCCGAGGACGGCCGCAAGATGTCCAAGCACCTGGGCAACACCCTGGACCCGATCCCGCTGATGGACCGGCACGGCGCGGACGCCGTGCGCTGGTTCATGGCGGCCGGCGGCTCCCCCTGGGCGGCCCGTCGCGTGGGCCACGGCACCATCCAGGAGGTCGTCCGCAAGACGCTCCTCACGTACTGGAACACGGTCGCCTTCCAGGCCCTGTACGCCCGTACGTCGAAGTGGGCCCCCAGCGACGCCGACCCGGCGCCCGCGGAGCGTCCGCTCCTGGACCGCTGGCTGCTCAGTGAGCTGCACGCGCTCACCGACCAGGTCACCCAGGCCCTGGAGAGCTACGACACCCAGCGCGCGGGCAAGCTCCTGTCCACGTTCGTCGACAACCTCTCCAACTGGTACGTACGCCGTTCCCGGCGCCGCTTCTGGCAGGGCGACAAGGCGGCCCTGCGCACCCTGCACGAGGTCCTGGAGACCGTCACGCGCCTCCTGGCACCGCTGACGCCGTTCATCGCCGAGCGCGTCTGGCAGGACCTGGTGGTGCCGGTCACCCCGGGCGCCCCGGAGTCGGTCCACCTGACGTCCTGGCCCGAGGCCGACCTGTCGGCGATCGACCCGGACCTCTCGAAGCAGATGGTGCTCGTACGCCGTCTCGTCGAGCTGGGCCGCGCCACGCGCGCGGAGTCGGGGGTCAAGACCCGCCAGCCGCTGTCCCGCGCCCTGATCGCCGCCACGGGCTTCGAGTCACTCAACCCGGAGCTGCACGCCCAGATCACCGAGGAGCTCAACGTCTCCTCCCTTGCGTCGCTCTCCGAGGTCGGCGGGTCACTGGTCGACACCACCGCGAAGGCGAACTTCCGTGCCCTGGGCAAGCGCTTCGGCAAGGGCGTCCAGGCGGTCGCCAAGGCCGTCGCCGACGCCGACGCGGCCGCGCTGTCCCTGGCCCTGCGCGAGGGCACGGCATCGGTCGAGGTGGACGGCGAGACGGTGACGCTGGCCCCGGATGAGGTCATCATCACAGAGACCCCGCGCGAGGGCTGGTCGGTGGCGTCCGACTCCGGCGCCACGGTCGCCCTCGACCTGGAGATCACCGAGGAGCTGCGCCGGGCCGGCCTCGCCCGTGACGCGATCCGCCTGATCCAGGAGGCCCGCAAGAACAGCGGCCTGGACGTCGCGGACCGTATCGCCCTGCGCTGGACCTCCACGGACCCGGCGGTGATCACGGCCCTGTCCGACCACGCCGAGCTCATCGCGGACGAGGTGCTCGCCACGGACTTCAGCCAGGGCGAGGCGGACGGCGCGTACGGCGAGACATTCACGGACGAGTCACTGTCGCTCACGTTCCGTCTCCGCAAGGCGTAGCCACCAGGAAGCAGCGAAGGCCCGGTCCCGCCAAAGATCTTGGCGGGACCGGGCCTTCGGCGTTGCGTCCGCACGCACAGATGAACGTTTCTGCACCTGCCGGTCCGCACCTGCCGGGCCATGGGCACGCAAAAGGGCGAGGCCCCCAGAAGAACTGGGGGCCTCGCCCTGAACGCTGCCGACGCCTAAGGCGTGGAAACGGCCGTCAGTTGTCGTCCTCGTCGATGAGGAAGCCACGCATCGGCGACGGGGCCTGCTGCATGGGCTGCGGGGCCTGCGGCCGCACCGGCGCCATCGGCTGGGTCATCGCCGGCGACATCTGCTGCTGGCCGCCGTAGGACGGACCGGCTGCGGGCTGGTTGCCGCCCATCGACTGGTTGCCGCCGTACGACGGGGCGCCCGCGCCGGCCGGTGCCATGGAAGGCGCCGGGGACGGCGGAAGGGAAGCCGTCGCCGGGGTCCGCGGCGGGGCCAGCGAGTCGTCGGCCTGGGTCTCCAGCTGACGGAGCTGCGACTCCAGGTAGGACTTCAGACGCGTGCGGTACTCGCGCTCGAAGCCGCGCAGGTCCTCGACCTTGCGCTCCAGCGTGGCGCGGGCGGACTCCAGGGAGCCCATCGCGACGCGGTGCTTCTCCTGCGCGTCCCGCTCCAGGGCGTCGGCCTTGGCACGGGCGTCACGCTCGAGGCCCTCGGCACGCGAACGCGCCTCGCCGACGATCTTGTTGGCCTCGGAACGGGCCTCCGCGATCGCCTGGTCAGCGGTCTGCTGCGCCAGGGAGAGCACACGCGCGGCGCTGTCGCCGCCGGGGCCCTGACCGGGCTGCGGCATCTGCGGACCGTGGCCGCCCATCGGACCACCCATGGGGCCGCCCATCGGACCCTGACCCATGGGGCCGGGACCCTGCGGACCGCCCTGCGGGCCGTGCCCACTGGGGCCTGCGGGGAGCTGCGGCGCACCACCGGGAAGCTGCGGCGGGCCGCCCATCTGCTGGTGCTGCTGCGGGTGCTGCTGCTGCGGCGGCACCGGCTGCGGGCCCGATATTGCGGCGGGCACCGGGGCTCCTGGACCACGTTGGTCCTGGGGTTCCGGAGGCTTTCGCATCCCGCCCTGCTGCTGGTTCTGCGCAGCGGCGCGGGTCGCTGCGGCCAGTTTGGCGCGCAGGTCTTCGTTCTCGCGGAGCAAGCGAGTCAGTTCGGCTTCGACCTCGTCGAGGAAGGCATCGACCTCGTCCTCGTCATAGCCTTCTCGGAGGCGGACGGTCGTGAACTGCTTGTTCCGCACGTCCTCGGGGGTCAACGGCATCTCTTCACCTCAACGTAGTCGTCGGCATTCGGCAAGACCGTATCGTTCACAAGCCGCTCACGACGGTGATCAGGATGTAGACGATGATCATCAGTACGAAGAAGGACAGGTCGAGCGCCACGCCCCCGAGACGCAGCGGCGGAATGAACCGCCGCAGAAGCTTGAGCGGTGGATCAGTGACAGTGTAGGTGGCCTCCAGAACGACCACCATCGCCTTGCCGGGTTGCCATGAGCGGGCGAACTGGAAGACGTAGTCCATGACCAACCGGAAGATCAGCACGATGAGGAAGCACATCAGCGCGATGTAAAGCACCTGCAAGACCACGCTCATGTCCGCGGTTCCCTCTCCCCTGTTACTCGTACTGCGTTCGCCGGTTCTGCGTTACTGCATCACTTACGTCTCAGCTCTGGTTGAAGAACCCGCCCTCTGCGATGCGAGCCTTGTCCTCCGCCGTTACATCGACGTTAGCAGGCGACAACAGGAACACCTTCTGCGTCACTCGCTCAATGCTGCCATGGAGGCCGAACACCAGACCGGCGGCAAAGTCGACAAGTCGCTTCGCATCGGTGTCGTCCATCTCGGTCAGATTCATGATCACCGGAGTGCCTTCGCGGAAGTGTTCCCCGATGGTACGGGCCTCGTTGTACGTCCGCGGGTGCAGCGTGGTGATGCGGTAGGGCTCCCGCTCGGACACGACCTTGGGCATGATCACCGGTGCGTTCTTCTCCAGGCTCTGACGTTCAGGTGTGATGGATGCCACGGGGGCGATTCGCGCCGGACGTCCGGATTCCGCGCCTAGCGAAGCGGAATGGGCGACCGGCTCACGCTGTGCGGGGGGCTGTACCACTCGTACCGATTCGTCCCGATCTGACGCGTGGGCCTGACGGGACTGGTGCGACTGGTGGGGCGGTTCATGCCGCCTGCGGTCCCGCTCGGGCTCCGGCTCGGGTTCGAACTCGTCATCGGGGTCGAACCCCGGACCGTCGTACCCATCGTCCTCCACGAGGCCGAGGTAGACCGCCATCTTGCGCATCGCGCCGGCCATGCTCTGAGTCCTCCGCTCTGTGGTGGATCGGCTGTCGTCACCAACTGCCCGCGATCCACGAGGTCTCCCCGCCCAACAGCGAGAATGACCATATTTTCTGCTGTGGTCCGACTTCTTGGCGACGTTACCCGAGCCCGGGTCGGACTCCGAGTACCGCCGTACCGACGCGCACATGTGTCGCTCCGGCCGCCACGGCCTGTTCGAGGTCCGCACTCATCCCTGCCGACACCATGTTCGCAGCCGGATGAGTCGCGCGCATGAGGGTTGAGAATTCCATCAGCCGCTCGAACGCCGCCTGTTGCCGTCCCGCGTACGGACCGGTGAGCGGCGCCACGGTCATCAGACCGTCAAGACGCAGCCCCGGGGCCTGCGCCACCAGCCCGGCCAACTCTTCGATTCCGCCGGGGCCCACGCCCCCGCGCTCGCCCCGCCCGTTCTCCTCCGCGTCGAGCGCGACCTGGATCAGACAGCCGAGTTCCCGCTCCGCGCGCACGGCACCGGCCGACAGGGCCGTGACGAGCTTGGGACGGTCCACGGACTGCACCACATCGGCATAACCGACCACGGAACGGACCTTGTTGGTCTGCAATTGACCGACAAAGTGCCAGGAAAGGGGAAGATCCGAGCAGTCGGCGGCCTTGGGGGCCGCGTCCTGGTCGCGGTTCTCGGCGACATGGCGCACGCCCAGCTCCGAGAGGATCCGCACGTCGCTCGCGGGATAGGTCTTGGTGACCACGATCAGGGTCACCTCCTCCCGCTTGCGCCCGGCCGCCGCGCACGCCGCGGCGATGCGCTCTTCGACCTCCGCCAGATTTGCGGCGAGTTGAGACTTACGGTCCGTCATGCCCTATCAGTCCAGCCAGACATAGCCCGCGAGACGACCGGTGGTCCGGTCGCGGCGGTACGAGAAGTGGTCACCGGATTCCAGGGTGCACACCGGCGACTGCTCCCGGTCGCGCACCCCGAACCGCTCCAGCTGGGCGTGCACCCCCGCGGTCACGTCGACCGCCGGAGTGCCCCAACTCGTCTCGGCGTACGCCGCCGGCTCGATCGCCGCGGCGTCGGCGCGCATCTCCTGCGGCACTTCGTAGCAGCGGCCGCAGACGGCGGGGCCCGTGCGGGCGATGATGCGGGCCGGGTCGGCGCCCAGTTTCATCATGGCCTCGACCGCGGCGGGGACGACCCCCGCCAGCATGCCCGGCCGCCCCGCGTGGGCCGCCGCCGCGACCTTGGCGACCGGGTCGGCGAGCAGGACGGGCGTGCAGTCCGCGGTGAGGACCGCCAGGGCCAGGCCCCGGCGGGCGGTCGCCACGGCGTCGACCGCCGGGATCTCGGCATCGGAACCCCAGGGCCCGTCGACCACGACGACGTCGGGGCCGTGCACCTGGTTCATCCAGACGACCCGCGCCGGGTCGATGCCGAGCGAGGTGGCGGCCAGCGCACGGTTCGTCCGCACGGCCTGGGGGTCGTCGCCGACCGCGCCGCCGAGATTGAGCTCTTCGTACGGAACGGCGCTCACCCCGCCCCACCTGTCGGTGAAGGCGAAGTGCGCGCCGCTCACGGTGCTGTGCTCGCTTATCACTTCAGGAAGTCCGGCACGTCCAGCTCTTCGGCCTGGCTGTCCGAGTACGGACGGGCCGGGGGGACCTGCGGCGGGGACACGGGCGCGGAGGGGGCCTCGTTGACCGGAGTCACCTCGGCGGGCTCCGGAGCCGACGGCTCCTCGTGCGACGTGACGCTGCCGAGGCCGCCGTAGGGCGAACGGGACTCGGCCGGACGGCTCGTGGCGGGCGGCTGCTCGTCACGCTGCTTGGACGCCGAACCGAGGACGGTGTCCCGCTTGGACGGCGGCTGTCCGCCGTCGAAGCCCGCCGCGATGACGGTGACCCGGACCTCGTCGCCCAGGGCGTCGTCGATGACGGCGCCGAAGATGATGTTCGCCTCGGGGTGGGCCGCCTCGCTGACCAGCTGGGCCGCTTCGTTGATCTCGAAGAGGCCGAGGTCGGAGCCGCCGGAGATGGAGAGCAGGACTCCCCGCGCTCCGTCGATGGACGCCTCCAGGAGGGGCGAGGAGATCGCCATCTCGGCGGCGGCCACCGCGCGGTCGTCGCCGCGCGCCGAACCGATTCCCATGAGGGCCGAACCGGCCTCGGACATGACCGACTTGACGTCGGCGAAGTCGAGGTTGATCAGACCCGGGGTCGTGATGAGGTCGGTGATGCCCTGGACACCGGAGAGCAGGACCTGGTCCGCCGACTTGAAGGCGTCCAGAACGCTGACCTGGCGGTCCGAGATGGACAGGAGCCGGTCGTTGGGGATGACGATGAGGGTGTCGACCTCTTCGCGCAGCTCCGCGATCCCGTCCTCGGCCTGGTTGGCGCGACGACGGCCCTCGAAGGTGAACGGCCGGGTCACGACGCCGATGGTCAGGGCGCCCAGGGAGCGAGCGATGTTGGCGACGACAGGTGCGCCGCCGGTGCCGGTGCCACCGCCTTCGCCGGCGGTGACGAAGACCATGTCGGCCCCCTTGAGGACCTCCTCGATCTCCTCGCGGTGGTCCTCTGCCGCCTTACGGCCGACTGCCGGGTTGGCGCCGGCGCCGAGGCCACGGGTGAGTTCACGGCCGACGTCGAGCTTGACGTCGGCGTCGCTCATCAACAGGGCTTGCGCGTCGGTGTTGATGGCGATGAACTCGACGCCCTTGAGACCGACCTCGATCATCCGGTTGATGGCATTGACACCACCGCCGCCGACACCGATGACTTTGATGACTGCGAGGTAGTTCTGCGGTGCTGCCACGTCGAAGGCCTCTCGCCTCGAGTTACGTGTCGCCGCCTCGCGGTCAAGCGCCGCGACGACTGATGCCGAATGGGACGGTCCGAACGCCGACCCGAACCCTAACGCTGAAGTTTAGGGTTACCAGTGTGTCTGTTCCTTGGACTCTCCGAACAGGACACTAAGTCGACAAGTGGCGCACGTTCAACGAACACGCCGAACCTCCCGTTTTTCTTTTCACCCTATGTGATCAGCCGTAGCGCTGCCGAACCAGGGTGCTGGCCTGCGACGATATGCGTCAACTCGCCGATGAAGCAGGGGCGGTGGGGACACTCACATCGAAGTGACGTGCCTCGGGGGCGGCTTTCATCAGGGCGGTGAGTGTGCTTGCCTTCGTCCGGCCCTTCTCGCTGCTGCCCCACTCCACGGTGCGTCCGCGGCTCAACTCCAGCGAGATCGAGTCGTACGAACGGACCTTGACGGCCCGTGTATCGCGGGCCACCGGCGTCGGCAGTGCGCCCGCGACCGCCACCGCTTCACGCCGCAAGCGGTGCGAGTCGAAACGGCGCAGACTCGCCTCCGCGTTCTCCCGGTCCGGCCTCAATTCGAGCAGCGGAACGCCCTTCGGCGCATGTCCGACCGTGGCGAATCGCACGCCCTTGGCGTCCACTTCGACGAACTTTCCGCCCTTTTCGATAAGCAGAACCGGCTTGCGTTCGGTCACTTTCAGACTGATTCCGTGCGGCCAGGAACGGACGACGTCGACCGAGTCGATACGCGGAAGTTTCTTCCGCAGCCGTTCCTCAAGGGCTTCGGTGTCGACCGAAATCAGTGGGGCCCCGACGGGGGCCGCGGCCGCCTCGCGCACCTCACCGGGCGTCAGGATCCGTGTCCCGGACGTCGTCACACGCTCCACGCGCAGCCACTGCGAGCCGTAGAACAGCCAGACTCCTCCCGCGCCGAGCAGCACGAGCGCGATCAGCGAGAGGATCAGGGTGCGCGGCCGCGGCATGCGTACGCGGGACCGTGGAAGGCGGGGAGGGCGGGACCCACCAGAAGCAGACTTCTGCCGTTCGGCGGTGGTCGGTCCGGCCACGGTCCCCTGCCTTCTGCGTCTCTAGTGCCGCCTCACCCGTTGCGGCGTGACGCGATCGCCTCGTACACCATGCCGACGAGGAGGTCGTCGGCATCCCTGCGGCCGAACTCCGATGCGGCGCGGGACATCTCGTACAGCCGGTGCGGATCGGCGAGCACCGGGAGCACGTTGCCCTGCACCCACTCGGGCGTCAGTTCCGCGTCGTCCACGAGGAGTCCACCGCCCGCCTTGACCACCGGCTGGGCGTTCAGCCGCTGTTCGCCGTTGCCGATGGGCAGCGGTACGTAGGCGGCCGGCAGCCCGACGGCGGAGAGTTCGGCGACGGTCATCGCGCCCGCACGGCAGAGCATCATGTCCGCCGCGGCGTACGCGAGGTCCATCCGGTCCACGTACGGTACCGGGATGTAGGGCGGCATACCGGGCATGTTCTCGACGTACGGCATTTCGTTCTTCGGGCCGACCGCGTGCAGGATCTGGATCCCGGCGCGCTGCAGGACCGGAGCGACCTGCTGGACGACCTCGTTGAGCCGCCGGGCGCCCTGCGAGCCGCCGGAGACGAGCAGCGTCGGCAGGTTCGGGTCGAGGCCGAAGGCGGCGCGCGCCTCCGGGCGGACCCGGGCCCGGTCGAGCGTGGCGATGGTGTGGCGCAGCGGGATGCCGATGTAGCGGGAGTTGCGCAGCTTGCTGTCGGGCGTGGCGACGGCCACCCCGTGCGCGTACCGCGAACCGATCTTGTTGGCGAGGCCGGGACGCGCGTTGGCCTCGTGCACGACGATCGGCGTCCCGGTCCGCTTGGCCGCGAGGTACCCCGGCAGCGCGACGTAGCCGCCGAAGCCGACCACGCAGTCCGCCTTCGTCCGCTCCAGGATCTGCTCGGCCGCCTTGATCGTGCCGCGCAGCCGTCCCGGGACGGTGATCAGCTCAGGGGTGGGCTTGCGCGGCAGCGGAACGGCCGGGATCAGCGCGAGTTCGTAGCCCCGCTCGGGCACGAGCCGGGTCTCGAGTCCACGCTCCGTGCCCAGGGCCGTGATGCCCACGGTCGGGTCCTGCCTCCGCAGGGCGTCCGCGAGGGCGAGCGCGGGCTCGATGTGGCCGGCGGTCCCCCCACCGGCGAGTACGACATGCACCGAAATTCACCGCTCTCCGGACGAACGCGCCTTGACGCGCCGTCTCATCGTGTTCCATCTCACCCGAGGTTGCCGCATGGCCAGGGCCGCCTTTGCCGCCGGGTCCTCCCGCGCGAAGGCGATGAGGAGTCCGATGGCGAACATGGTCGGCAGCAGGGCCGAACCCCCGTAGGAGAACAGCGGGAGCGGGACACCGGCGATCGGCAGCAGACCGAGCACCGCACCGACGTTGATCACGGCCTGCGCCGTGATCCAGGTGGTCACGCCTCCCGCGGCATACCGTACGAAGGGGTCCTCCGTGCGTCCGGCCACGCGGATACCCGCATAGCCTAGAGCCGCGAACAGGGCGAGCACCGACAGCGTCCCCGCAAGACCGAGTTCCTCCCCCGTGATGGCGAAGATGAAGTCGGTGTGCGGTTCCGGCAGTTGACCCCATTTTTCCACACTCGCGCCAAGGCCGGAACCGAAGAATCCGCCGGAGGCCAGGGCATAGATCCCGTGCACGGCCTGCCAGCACTGGTCGCCGGGGCCGGGATCCGTGGCGCCGATGCAGGCGAGCCTCGCCATGCGGTTGGGGCTGGTCTTGATGAGGATCACGCCGAGCAGGGCCGCGATCGAGAGCACCCCCGCGAAGAGCCGCGTGGGCGCCCCCGCGAGCCAGAGCAGGCCGAAAAGGATCGCCGTGAGGATGATCGCCGTGCCCATGTCGCCGCCCAGCATGATCAGGCCGAGCAGCATGAAGGCGACCGGGACGAGCGGCACCAGCATGTGTTTCCACTGGGTCAGGAGGCGCTTGTCCTGTTTACGGGCGAGCAGGTCCGCGCCCCACAGCACGAGGGCGAGCTTGGCGAACTCACTGGGCTGGAGCTGGAACGGGCCGCCCAGGTAGATCCAGTTCTGGTTTCCGTTGACGCTGCGCCCTATCCCGGGGACCTGCACGAGCACCATCAGGAAGACGGTCACCGCGAGGATGGGGTAGGCCAGCGCCCGGTGCAGCTTGACGGGCATCCGCATGGCCACGAGCAGCAGGATCGAGCCCAGTACGGCCGCGACGAACTGCTTGCGGAAGAAGTACGCGGCGGGCAGGTCGAGCTGCAGCGCCTGGATCATCGACGCCGAGTAGACCATCACCAGGCCGAGTACGGTGATCAGCAGGCTGCTGCCGAAGATGAGGTAGTACGCGGTCAGCGGCCGGTCCCAGGCCCGCTTGAGCCGGGTGTAGAACCGCCGCACCGCGTTCTCGCTCGGCGGGCGCGGTGCCCGCGGGGAACGGACCGGCGCGGGCCGCCTGGCAAGGCGTGTGGGCGCGCGCCCGCTACTGCCGGCCATCAGGACCCCCGCCCAGCCGCCACGACGCTGCCACGTGCCCTCCTAAGGGTGCCGGGCGCCCCGGACCGCTGGGGCCCGCGTCAGGCGCTCGCGCCGAGTTCGCGGACCGCGTCCGCGAACGCGTCACCACGCTTGTTGTAGTTGGTGAACATGTCCATCGACGCACAGGCCGGAGCCATCAGTACGGTGTCCCCCGGCTCGGCGAGCCGTGCCGCCTGTCGTACCGCCTCGGACATCGCCCCAGTGTCGGTCCGGTCGAGGTCGACGACCGGGACCTCGGGCGCGTGTCGCGCCAGGGCTTCGCGGATCAGCGCGCGGTCGGCGCCGATCAGGACGACACCCCGGAGCCGCTTCGCCGACTTGCTGACCAGCTCGTCGAAGGTGGCGCCCTTGGCGAGCCCGCCCGCGATCCAGACGATCGACTCGTACGCGGCCAACGAGGCTTCCGCGGCGTGGGTGTTGGTGGCCTTGGAGTCGTCCACGTACGCCACTTCGGCCACGTCGGCGACGTGTTCGATGCGGTGGGCGTCGGGACGGAAGGCGCGCAGGCCGTCGCGTACGGCCGTCGCGGGCACGCCGTAGGCGCGCGCGAGAGCCGCCGCGGCCAGGGCGTTGGCGATGTTGTGCGGCGCGGGCGGCTGCACGTCGGAGATCTCGGCGAGCTCCTGCGCCTGCTTCTGACGGTCCGGCACGAACGCACGGTCGACCAGAATGCCGTCCACGACGCCCAGTTGCGAGGGCGCGGGCGCATTCAGCGTGAAACCGATGGCGCGGCAGCCCTCTTCGACGTCGGCCTCGCGGACGAGGTCCTCGGTCGCCTTGTCGGCGAGGTTGTAGACGCAGGCGATCTGATTGCCCTCGTACACGCGGCCCTTGTCGGCTGCGTACGCCTCCATGGAGCCGTGCCAGTCCAGGTGGTCCGGCGCGAGGTTCAGGACGGCCGCGGAGTGGGCGCGCAGCGAGGGCGCCCAGTGCAGCTGGTAGCTGGAGAGCTCGACGGCGAGCACGTCGTACGGCTCGTCTCCGGTGACGACGTCGAGGAGCGAGACCCCGATGTTGCCGACGGCGGCGGTGCGCAGACCGGCCGCCTCCAGGATCGAGGCCAGCATGCGCACGGTCGTGGTCTTGCCGTTCGTGCCGGTGACCGCGAGCCACGGCGCTGCTTTTCTGCCGTCCCGACCGCGCAGGCGCCAGGCGAGCTCGACGTCGCCCCACACCTCGACGCCGGCAGCCGCTGCCGCCGCGAAGAGCGGCTTGTCCGGCTGCCAGCCGGGCGTGGTGACGACGAGCTCGGTGCCTTCGGGCAGGGTGGCCCCGTCGCCGAGGCGGACGGTGATGCCCTCCGCCGTCAGCTCCTCGGCCTGCGTACGGGAGCGCTCGTCGTCGCCGTCGTTGACGACCGTGACGACGGCGCCCAGGCCGTGCAGCACGCGGGCCGCCGGGATTCCGGAGACGCCGAGCCCGGCGACGGTGACGTTCTTCCCCTGCCAGCTGGTCACTTCTTGGCTGCCCATCCTGCGTAGAAGAGGCCGAGTCCGACGATCACGCACATGCCCTGGATGATCCAGAAGCGGACCACCACAAGGACTTCGGACCACCCCTTGAGTTCGAAGTGGTGCTGCAGTGGCGCCATCTTGAAGACCCGCTTGCCGGTCATCTTGAAGGAGCCGACCTGGATCACGACGGACATGGTGATCAGGACGAAGAGGCCGCCGAGGAGCGCGATGAGCAGCTCCGTGCGGGAGCAGATCGCGAGACCCGCGAGCGCGCCGCCGAGGGCGAGCGAGCCGGTGTCACCCATGAAGATCTTGGCGGGCGAGGTGTTCCACCACAGGAAGCCGAAGCAGGCACCCATCAGCGCGGAGGCCACCACGGCCAGGTCGAGTGGGTCTCTGACCTCGAAACATGCCTGTGGGTTGGTCAGCGTGACGGCGTTGGCGCAGGATTCCTGGTACTGCCAGACACCGATGAAGGTGTACGCGCCGAAGACCATCACGGAGGCGCCGGTGGCGAGACCGTCGAGGCCGTCGGTGAGGTTCACGCCGTTCGACATCGCGAGGATCATGAACAGCGCCCAGACCACGAACAGCACCGGGCCGATCGACCAGCCGAAGTCCGTGACGAACGACAGCTTGGTGGAGGCCGGGGTCTGGTTGCGGCTGTCCGGCCAGTTCAGCGCGAGCACGGCGAAGCCGATGCCGACGATCAGCTGTCCCGCCATCTTCGCCTTGGCGCGCAGACCGAGCGAGCGCTGCTTGACGATCTTGATGTAGTCGTCGAGGAACCCGACGAGGCCCATGCCCGCCATCAGGAAGAGCACGAGAAGCCCGGAGAGCGTGGTCTCCGTGCCCGTGATGATCTTCGTGAGGAAGTACGCGATGAGCGTCGCGAGGATGAAGGCGATGCCACCCATGGTCGGCGTACCGCGCTTGCTGTGGTGCTCGCGCGGGCCGTCGTCCCGGATGAACTGCCCATAGCCCTTGCGGGCCAGGAACTTGATAAGGAGCGGGGTTCCGACCAGGGTCAGGAAGAGCCCGATCACACCCGCGAAGAGGATCTGCCTCATCGGCCGGCGACCTGCCCCTCGGACGACGCGGCGTCATCGAGCAGCGCCGTGGCGACCCGCTCGAGACCGACCGATCTGGAAGCCTTCACCAGCACGACGTCTCCCGGGCGCAGCTCGCTGCGCAGCAGGTCGATCGCCGCCTGTGCGTCGGACACGTGCACCGACTCCTCACCCCACGAACCCTCGTTGTATGCGCCCAGTTGGAGCCAGGACGCTTCCCTGCCCCCGACTGCCACGAGCTTGCTCACGTTCAGCCGGACAGCGAGCCGTCCGACCGCGTCGTGTTCGGCGAGCCCCTCGTCACCGAGCTCGGCCATGTGACCGAGCACCGCCCACGTACGACGTCCCTTGGCCATGGCCGCGAGCGCGCGCAGGGCGGCTCGCATGGACTCGGGGTTCGCGTTGTAGGCGTCGTTGACGACCGTCACGCCGTCCGGGCGCTCGGTGACCTCCATCCGCCAGCGGGACAGCGTGCCCGCCTCGGAGAGCGCGCGGGCGATCTCGTCTGCGGACATGCCCAGCTCATGGGCGACGGCGGCCGCGGCAAGCGCGTTCGACACGTGGTGCTCACCGTACAGCCGCAAGGTCACGTCGCCGCACCCGGAGGGTGTGTGCAGCGTAAAGGCAGGCTGTCCGATCTCCGTGAGCCGGACATTCTCGGCACGCACGTCGGCGTCGGCGGACTCCCCGAAGAGGAGCACGCGCGCCTTCGTGCGCGAAGCCATGGCGCGGACGAGCGGGTCGTCGGCGTTGAGGACGGCGGTGCCGTCGGCGGGGAGGCTCTCGACGAGTTCACCCTTCGCCACTGCGATCTGCTCGCGTCCGCCGAACTCGCCGATGTGGGCGGTGCCGACGTTGAGCACGAGACCGATCTTCGGCGGGGTGAGGCCGGTGAGGTAGCGGATGTGGCCGATGCCGCGGGCGCCCATCTCCAGGACGAGGAACTGCGTCTCGTCGGTGGCGCTGAGGGCGGTGAGCGGCAGGCCGATCTCGTTGTTGAGCGAGCCCGGCGTGAAGACCGTGGGCGCCTTGCTCCGCAGGACCTGGGCGAGCAGGTCCTTGGAGCTGGTCTTGCCGACGGAGCCGGTGAGCGCCACGAGCGTCGCGCCGAGCCGCTCCACGACGTGCCGCGCGAGGGCGCCGAGCGCCGCCTGCACGTCGTCGACGACGATGGCGGGTACGCCTACGGGGCGCGAGGCCAGGACGGCGGCAGCGCCCGCTTCGACCACCGCTGACGCGTAGTCGTGGCCGTCGGCGCGCTCGCCCGCGAAGGCGACGAAGAGGCTGCCGGGCTCCACTTCACGGGAGTCCCTGACGACCGGTCCGGTGACCTGGACGGACGGATCCGGTATGTCGTACGTCTGCCCGCCGACGACAGTGGCGATCTCGGCGAGGGAGAGGGCGATCACAGATTCATCCCTGGGTTTGCTGGATTGCTTCGCGAAGTACCTGGCGGTCGTCGAAGGGACGCACCACCCCGGCGATGTCCTGTCCCTGCTCGTGGCCCTTGCCCGCGACGAGCACCGTGTCGCCCGGCTGGGCCCGGGCGACGGCGGCGCGGATGGCGGCGGCACGGTCCTCGAACACGGCGACGTCGCCGCGCTCGTGGGACGGCACGTCGGCGGCGCCCGCGAGCATCGTGGCGAGGATCGCGAGGGGGTCCTCGCCGCGCGGGTTGTCGGAGGTCAGTACGGCGGTGTCGGCGAGCCTGGCCGCCGCGGCGCCCATCGGCATCCGCTTGGTCTTGTCCCGGTCGCCGCCGCAGCCGAGGACGATGTGCAGCTTGTTCTCGGTGACCTTGCGCAGGGCGCGCAGGACCGATTCGACGGCGTCCGTCTTGTGGGCGTAGTCGACGACCGCGAGGTAGGGCTGGCCCGCGTCGATGCGCTCCAGGCGGCCCGGCACACCGGCCACGGCGCCGATGCCGTCGGCGGCCTGCTGCGGGTCGATCCCGGCGACGGCCAGCGAGACGATCGCGGAGAGCGTGTTGGCGACGTTGAACGGTCCGGCCAGCGGGGATTTCGCGGTGATCCGCTCCCCCTGCGGGCCGACCGCGACGAACGTGGAGTCGAACGGCGTGACCTCGACGCCTTCCGCGCGCCAGTCGGCGTCGGGGTGGCCCTCGGCGGAGAAGGTCGTGACGGGGACCTCCGACTCGGTGATGAGCCGGCGCCCGTACTCGTCGTCGAAGTTGACCACTCCGACCTTGGAGCGCTGTTTGGTGAACAGCTGCGCCTTGGCCTGGAAGTAGTCCTCCATGCCGGAGTGGAACTCCATGTGCTCCGGGCTGAGGTTGTTGAAGACGGCGACGTCGAAGACGCAGCCGTCCACCCGGCCGAGCACGAGGGCGTGGCTGGAGACCTCCATGGCGACGGCCTCGACGCCGCGCTCGCGCATCACCGCGAACAGCGCCTGGAGGTCGGTCGCCTCGGGGGTGGTGCGTTCGGACTTGATCCGCTCGTCACCGATGCGCATCTCGACCGTGCCGATGAGGCCGGTCGACCGGACGCCCTTGAGACCGCCCTCGACGAGGTACGCCGTGGTGGTCTTGCCGGACGTGCCCGTGATCCCGATCTGCAGCAGATCGCGGCCCGGATGGCCGTACACGGTGGCGGCGAGCTCGCCCATGGAGCCGCGCGGATCGTCGACGACCAGGACCGGCAGGCCCGTGACGGCGGCGCGTTCGGCGCCCGTCGGGTCGGTGAGGATCGCGGCGGCGCCGAGGTCGGCCGCCTGGGCGACGAAGTCCGCGCCGTGCAGCCGGGCGCCGGGCAGGGCGGCGTAGATGTCGCCGGGCCGGACCGCGCGGGAGTCGTGCGTGATGCCGCTTACCTCCCCCGCGCCCGGGGCGGCGACGCCCAGCTGATCGGCGATCCTGGCGAGCGGGGTCGCGGAGACCTGGACCGGCCGCGGCGGTCCCGGATATGTCACGGGAACGCCCTTCTGGGTGGTTTGGGACTGATCAGCGTGTGGCACGGCGGTGAGCGTACCGGGCTGACCCGCCGTTGGGCGAAGCGGGCGGTGTGGCGGGGGCTGGTTCCCCGGCCCCGGAGTGATCGTTGTCACGGGTACGTCCTGGTAGGGCTCAGTCTGGTGGGGCTCAGGGTTCGAAGGAGACGGGCAGCCGGGCCGGGCCCTTGCCGGTGGGCGGAACCTGGAGCGTCTTGAGGGCGAACTGCATGACTTCCTTGTAGATGGGGCCGCAGATCTGGCCGCCGAAGTAGCTGCCCTTGGTGGCGTTCTGGATCGCGCAGTAGACGGTGACGCGCGGCTTGTCGGCGGGCGCGAACCCGGCGAACGACGAGGTGTAGCCCTTGTACCTGCCGGTCTCCGGGTCGACCCGGTTGGCCGTACCGGTCTTGCCTGCGATGCGGTAGCCGCGGATGCGCGCCTTGGTGCCCGTGCCCTCTTCGTCGTCGACGACCGACTCCAGCATCTGCGACACCGTCTTGGCGGTCTTCGTGCTCACCACGCGGGTCTTCTTGGGCTTGGGCGCGGGCGTGAAGCGGCCGTCGGGGCCCTTCGTGCCGCGCACCAGCGTGGGCTCGATGCGTACGCCGTCGTTGGCGATGGTCGAGTAGACGGAGGCCGCCTGCATGGCGTTGATCGAGAAGCCCTGGCCGAACGGGATCGTGTACTGCTGCGAAGTGGACCACTTGTCGGCGGGCGCGAAGATGCCGGACGTCTCGCCGGGGAAACCGAGCCCGGTCTCCCTGCCGATGCCGAACTTCCGCAGGTACGAGTAGAGCGACCGGTTGGCCTCCCGCTGGGTCTTGCCCAGCTCGCCGGTGGCCAGGATCGTGCCGATGTTGCTGGACTTGGCGAGTACGCCGCTGAGCGTGAGGTGCCAGGTCGGGTGGTCGATGTCGTCCTTGAAGAGCCGGTCGCCGCGGTGCAGCCGGTTGGGCACCGTCACGTGGGTGGCGGGCGTGGCCGCGTTCTCCTCCAGGACGGCGGCCATCGACATGATCTTGGCGGTCGAGCCGGGCTCGAAGGCGTCCTGGAGCGAGGCGTTGCCCAGCGCCGTTCCGTCGGCCTGCGAGAGGTCGTTCGGGTCGAAGCCCGGGGCGTTGGCCATCGCGAGGATCTCGCCGGTCTTGTTGTCCTGCACTATCACGTAGCCGCGGTCCGCCCTGGACTTCTCCACCTGCTCGGTGATGGCGTTCTGCGCGGCCCACTGGATGTCGCGGTCGATGGTGAGCTCGACGTCGGAGCCGGGCACGGCGGGCGTCTCCGTGCTGCCCGCGGTGGGCACCTGGTGGCCGCCGGACTGGGCGTACCTGATCTTGCCGTCCTTGCCCGCGAGCTCCTTGTTGAGCTGCTGTTCCAGGCCGCCGGCGCCCTTGCCCTCGGCGTTGACCCAGCCCAGTATCCCGGCGCCCAGGTCGTCGTTCGGGTACACGCGCTTGCTGCTGGGGTCCTGGAAGACGCCCGCCAGGACGTTGGCGCTCTTCTCGTCGGTGCGCGCCTTGTCGGCGAGCGCGCCGCGCAGGTCCTTGATCTGCTTCCAGACCTGCGGGGTCTGCCGGCGGGCGAGCAGGACGTAGCGGGTCTTGGGGGTCTTGAGCTGCTCGGTGAGCCGGTCGACGTCCTTGTCGAGGATCGGGGCGAGGAGCGCCGCGGCCTGTTCGGGCCCGTCCTTGATGCCCATCTCCTTCGCGGTGAACATCGTGGGGTCGGCCGTGATGTCGTACGCGTCCACGCTGGCGGCGAGCTCGACGCCGCGGCGGTCGGTGATGCCGCCGCGCTCGGCGGTCAGGACATGGCTGAAGTAGCGGTTCTTCTCGGCCTTGGTGGTGTACACGCTCGCGTCGACCGCCTGCACCTGCAGGAGGCGTACGACGAAGGCCAGCATCACCAGGGTCAGACCGAGGCTCACCATGCGAAGGCGGGGCCGCGGGCTGCCGAGCCGGATGGTGCGGGCCTGCTGCTTGGGGGCGGGGCGCGGGCGGCGGGCGGCGGGGCGCGGCCCGCCGCCCGCGCGGCGCTGTTCGCCGGGGCGGGCGGGGCGCGAGGGCCGCGCGGGACCCGGGACCCTGCGTCGCGGGGGTTGGCGGTCCGTCACTTAAGTCACCTGCCGGAGGTCGTGGAGCCGGGCGTCGCGGGGGCGTCGGGCGTGGGCGGGGCGTCCGGGGCGGAGGGCACCGGGGACGCCGGGACCGCCTGGGGCGGTGAGGGCGAGGGCGCCACCGGGATGGAGACCGAGGGCGCCGGGGACGCCACCTCCTGCGGGCGCGGCTCGGGCCGCAGCGCGGAGGACTGCTCGGCGGCCCCGGGAACGCCGCGCACGGTGCCGTCCGGGTTCAGGAAGGCCGGGTCGCCGCCCGGCACCATGCCGAGCTCACGGGCGCGTTGCTGGAGGGCGTCGGGGGCGGCGTAGGCGTCCACGTCCCGCTGGAGCTCCTGCTCCTGGTCCGTGAGCTCCGTCGTCTCCTTCTTGAGCTCGCTCAGCTGGAACGAGCCTTCGTTGAGCGAGGAGTTCAGGATGAGCAGCGTGATCAGGCCGCCGCCGAGCAGCAGCACGACGAGCAGCACGAACGGCGTGCGCGCGGCCTGGCTCGGCCCCGACGGCAGCAGCCGCGCGAGGCGGGCCGCCCTCCCCCGCAGCTCGGGCTTCTTGCTCATGGGGCCTCCTCAGGGACGCCGTTCACGGGTCCTCCCGGCGGGCGCGCTTCACGGGGTCTCCTCGCGGATGCGCTGCGCACCCCGCAGCCGTGCCGGGGCCGCCCGGCGGTTCTCGGCGATCTCTTCCTCGGTGGGGAGTTCGGCGCCGCGCGTGAGCAGCTTGAGCCGGGGCTGGTAGCGCTCGGGGACGATGGGCAGGCCGGGCGGCGCGGTCGTCGCGGCACCGGCCGCGAACACCTGCTTGACCAGCCGGTCCTCCAGCGAGTGGTACGACAGGACAGCGATGCGGCCGTCGACGGCCAGCGCCTTCACGGCCGCCGGGATGGCCGCCTCCAGGACGCTCAGCTCGCCGTTGACCTCGATGCGCAGGGCCTGGAAGGTGCGCTTGGCGGGGTTGCCGCCGGTGCGCTTGGCGGCCTGCGGCAGGGAGTCGCGGATCAGCTCGACGAGCCGCGCGCTGTTGCTGAACGGCTCCTTCTCGCGCTCGCGCACGACGGCGCCCACGATGCGCTTGGCCTGCTTCTCCTCGCCGTACTGACGCAGGATCCGCACCAGTTCGCCCGGTGCGTACGTGTTGAGGACCTCGGCGGCGCTGACGCCGGTCGTCTGGTCCATGCGCATGTCGAGGGGCGCGTCCTGCGCGTAGGCGAAGCCCCGGTCCGCCTCGTCGAGTTGCATCGAGGAGACGCCGAGGTCGAACAGGACGCCCTGGACCTTCGCGATGCCCAGCCGGTCGAGCACCTCGGGCAGTTCGTCGTAGACCGCGTGCACCAGATCGGCCCGGTCGCCGAAGGGCGCGAGGCGCTCCCCGGAGAGCCGCAGCGCTTCCTTGTCGCGGTCGAGGCCGATGAGGCGGGCCGACGGGAAGGTGGACAGCAGGGCCTCGCTGTGGCCGCCGAGTCCGAGGGTGCAGTCGACGACGACCGCGCCCGGCTGGGCGAGCGCGGGGGCCAACAGGTCCAGGCATCGCTGGAGCATCACCGGGACGTGTCGGGTCTGGCTCAAAGGGCCCTCTCAGATCCGGCGCGGCGAGACGTGCACACGGCCGGGTCCCCGCCCGCTCGGGAAGGGGAACGGCCTGCTGGCGCCGGGGAAGTGGCGTCAGCCGACCGGGAGCGGGAGGAGGCCGAGCCGTGCGTACGCGCCGCGCACGCGGGGGGATTCAGGGAATCCCCGGTGTGAACAGTCCAGCGGGGAGCAGGTCACGGCCCTCCCACTTCGCGTCACTTTAGTCCACCGTGTCGCCCGGTCAATCAACTGGCCTGCGCGTCGCGGACCGGTCGTGGAGGAGCCGCAAAACGCCCCTCGTCACCCGTTCGGGGGTAGCCGTCGCGCCCCTGTGGGTTAGCTCACAACAAGACTCATTGACGTTCTTTGTCCCTTCTCACAGCGGGCCCGAGCGATCAGTGCCGACTACCGTCATAGTCATGTCGACTTCCGCATCCCCTACGGGCCGCTTCCCCGCAGAGCCGAGCGGTGACATAGCCGCCGGCACCGTCACGGACCGTCTCGTCGAGGCGAACCAGACGTACGCCTCCGGCTTCACCGATCCCGGCATGGACGCCCGCCCTGTCCTCGGCGTGGCCGTCGTCGCCTGCATGGACGCCCGCATCGACCTCCACGACGCGCTCGGCCTCGAACTGGGCGACTGCCACACGATCCGCAACGCGGGCGGCGTGGTCACCGACGACGTCATCCGCTCCCTGACCATCAGCCAGCGCGCCCTCGGCACGCGCAGTGTCGTACTGATCCACCACACCAGCTGTGGCCTGGAGAGCCTCACCGAGGAGTTCCGGCACGAGCTGGAGCTCGAGGTCGGCCAGCGGCCCTCCTGGGCGGTGGAGGCCTTCCGCGACGTCGACCAGGACGTGCGGCAGTCGATGCAGCGGGTGCGGACCTCGCCGTTCCTCCTGCACACCGACGACGTGCGGGGATTCGTCTTCGACGTGACCACGGGTCTCTTGCGGGAGATCGACCCTGCGTGACGGGCTCCGGACCGGACCTTTCCTGAGCGACGTGGCTACCAAAAGGCCGTAAGACCCGACATATCGCCGCCAGTTATCCGCGGGCGAGTGACACAACCCGGTATGCCCAACAAGAATGCGGGGTGGGGCACCACGCTGAACGATTCGTGCGTGGTGTCCGTGATTCGGGGTGGGCCGGGCCGCACACACATGCGTCGGCCCGGGAGAACGTGTCCGAGGAGGGCCGGGTGACGACCTATGACGATCGAGCGAGCCTCACAGATCTGACCGCCACAGCGGAGCGTGTCCGCAGGTCGGTCGAGGGTGTGATCGAGGGCAAGCCAGAGGTCGTACGGCTTTCGCTGACCGTGCTCCTCGCCGAGGGGCACCTGCTGATCGAAGATGTACCGGGCGTGGGCAAGACCATGCTCGCCAAGGCGCTGGCGCGGTCCATCGACTGCTCCGTGCGGCGCATCCAGTTCACGCCCGACCTGCTGCCGTCGGACATCACTGGTGTGTCCATCTTCGACCAGCAGCGCCGGGACTTCGAGTTCAAGCCCGGCGCGATCTTCGCGCAGATCGTGATCGGCGACGAGATCAACCGCGCGTCTCCGAAGACGCAGTCCGCGCTCCTGGAGTCCATGGAGGAGCGCCAGGTCACCATCGACGGGCAGACGTACGAGCTGCCGAGCCCCTTCATGGTGGTGGCGACGCAGAACCCCGTCGAGATGGAGGGGACGTATCCCCTGCCCGAGGCGCAGCGTGACCGTTTCATGGCGCGCGTCTCGATCGGCTATCCGAACCCGGAGGCCGAGCTGCAGATGCTGGACGTGCACGGGGGCGCCTCGCCGCTGGACGACCTCCAGCCGGTGGCGCACGCGCACGACATCGTGAAGCTCGTCGACGCGGTCCGCACGGTCCACGTCGCCGACTCCGTACGGCGGTACGCCGTGGACCTGGTCGGGGCGACCCGCAACCACCCGGACCTGAGACTCGGCGCGTCGCCGCGCGCGACGCTGCACCTGCTGCGGGCGGCCAAGGCCTCCGCGGCCCTCAGCGGCCGGGAGTTCGCCCTGCCGGACGACGTCCAGGCGCTGGCCGTGGCGGTGCTCGCGCACCGGCTGCTGCCCACGGCCCAGGCCCAGTTGAACCGGCGTACGGCCGAATCGGTCGTCCTGGAGATCCTCCAGCGCACGCCCGTGCCCGCCGCCGCCCAGCCGAACAGCGGCTACTTCAACCAGCAGCCGCCCGGCGCACGGAGGCTGTGATGGCGGCCGGGGGGCCGCAGCCGGCGCAGGCCGAGGAGGGCAAGGGCGGACTGCGGACCGCGCTCGCGGGTCTGACCACGCGCGGGCGTTCGTTCCTCGCGGCCGGGATCGCCGCCGCCATCTGCGCGTACGTCCTGGGGCAGAGCGATCTGCTCCGGGTCGGGCTGCTGCTCGCCGTCCTTCCGCTGGTGTGCGCGACGGTGCTCTACCGGACCCGCTACCGCGTCGCGGGCAGCCGCAGGCTCTCCCCCGCGCGCGTGCCCGCGAGTTCGGAGGCCCGGGTCCACCTGCGGATGGACAACGTCTCGCGACTGCCCACGGGCCTCCTGATGCTCCAGGACCGGGTGCCCTACGTCCTGGGGCCGCGGCCCCGGTTCGTGCTCGACCGGGTGGAGGCGGGGGGCCGCCGTGAGGTGTCCTACCGCGTCCGCTCGGACCTGCGGGGGCGCTATCCGCTGGGCCCGCTGCAACTGCGTCTGACGGACCCGTTCGGGATGTGCGAACTGACCCGCTCCTTCTCCACGTACGACACCCTGACGGTCATCCCGCGGGTGGAGGCGCTGCCGCCGGTGCGCCTCACCGGTGAGGCCAAGGGGTACGGCGACGGGCGCAACCGTTCGCTGGCCCTCGCGGGTGAGGACGACGTGATCCCGCGGGGCTACCGCCACGGCGACGACCTGCGCCGCGTCCACTGGCGCTCCACGGCCCGCTACGGCGAGCTGATGGTGCGCCGCGAGGAGCAGCCGCAGCGGGCCCGCTGCACGGTGCTCCTGGACACCCGGGCGCACGCCTTCCGGGGCGCGGGGCCCGAATCGGCCTTCGAGTGGGCGGTGTCGGGCACGGCGTCCGCTCTGGTGCACATGCTCGAACGGGGCTTCTCGGTAAGGCTGCTGACCGACACCGGGAACTCCGTGCCCGGCGAGGGCTCGGACGGCTTCGCGGGCGCGAGCCAGGAGTCGGCGGACGCGGCGGGACTGATGATGGACACCCTCGCGGTGATCGACCACTCGGACGGCGCGGGGCTCTCCCCCGCGTACGACGTGCTGCGCGGGGGCAACGAAGGCCTGCTGATCGCCTTCCTCGGCGATCTCGACGAGGAGCAGGCGACGGTGGCCGCCAAGATGCGGCAGCGCAGCGGCGCGGCGGTCGCCTTCGTCCTGGACAGCACGGCCTGGGCACAGGGCGCGAACGGCGCTCCCGCGGGCCGCGGCGACGAGCGGGTCCGGATGCTGCGCCAGGCGGGCTGGACGGCCGTGGCGGTGCCTCCCGGGGTCGCTCTGGTGGACCTGTGGCGCCAGGCGGACCATCTGCGGGCCAGCACGGGCCCGGCCCCCGCCGCGGGGACGACCACCGGCGGCTGGGGATGAACCGGGACCGGGGGCCGCGGACGAGCGGCCGCCCGTCCGGCAGGACCACACGCACGACAACAGGGGGACGTTCATGAGTGGGCGCGCGCGACTCGCGCTCTGTGCCACGGCAGCGACGCTGATGGCATCCGGGGCGCTGCTGCCGCTCGTCGATCCGGCGACGTGGTTCGTCCAGGCGGCGATCCTGCTCGCGCTGCAGAGCGGCGTGGGCGCGCTCACCCGGCGCGTGCCGCTGGCCCGGCCGGTCACGGTCGCGGTGCAGGCCCTGGTGACGCTGCTGCTCCTGACGCTGGTGTTCGCCCGTGAGCAGGCGATCGGCGGGGTGCTTCCGGGCCCGGACGTGTTCCGGGAGTTCGGGCTGCTCCTCCAGGCGGGCGGCAACGACGTCGGGCAGTACGCGATTCCGGCGCCGCTCAGTGACGGCATCCGGCTGATGCTGGTCGGCGGCGTCCTGGTGATCGGCCTCGCGGTGGACGCCCTCGCGGTGACGTTCCGTACGGCGGCGCCCGCGGGTCTTCCGCTGCTCGCGCTGTACTCGGTCGCCGCCGGGCTCTCCGGGAACGGGGCCGGGTGGCTGTGGTTCCTGCTCGCGGCGGCCGGATATCTGCTGCTGCTCCTGGCGGAGGGCCGCGACCGGCTCTCCCAGTGGGGGCGGGTCTTCGGGGGCGCGGCGCGTGCGCCCGGCCGGATCTCCGGGGGCCTGGAGACCGACAGCGGCGCGATCGCACCGGTCCGCACGGGGCGGCGCATCGGCGCGGTGGCCCTGGGCATCGCCCTGGTGGTGCCGCTCGCGCTGCCCGCCCTGGACGGCGGGCTCCTGGACGGTTCCGGCGGTGCCGGGGGCTCGGGTTCCGGCGGTGGCGGCACGATCTCCGCGGTGAATCCGCTGGTCGCGCTCCAGGACAGCCTGAACGAACCGGACGACCGCGAGGTCATCTCCTACAAGACGAACGCCAAGCAGACCGACAACCTCTATCTGCGGATCGTCTCCCTCGACCAGTTCGACGGCACGACGTGGAAGACCACCGTCCGCAGCATCGAGGACGTGCCGCCGCGCCTGGAGGACCCGCCGGGGCTCTACCCGGACGTCCGCAGGAGCGAGATCCAGACGAACATCTCGGCCGCCGACAAGTACGCGCAGAACTGGCTGCCGATGCCCTACCCGGCCAGCGAGGTGAAGATCAGCGGCCGCTGGCGGTACGAGCCGGTGGGGCGCGCCCTGGTGGGCGACCGCGGGCAGACGACGAGCGGCGCGCAGTACGAGGTCAAGAGCCTCATCGTGGAGCCCACGGCCGAGCAGCTGGCCAACGCGGCCGAGCCGCCCAAGCAGATCGCGGAAGAGTTCACCAAGGTGCCCGACACCTTGCCGTCCGTGGTGGCCACCGAGGCCCGCCGCATCACCAAGGGCACGGCGAACGACTACGAGAAGGCGGTCAAGCTCCAGGACTGGTTCGCCTCGGAGGGCGGCTTCACCTACAACACGCAGGTGCGCGCGGGCAGCGGCCCGGCGGCGATCGCCCGCTTCCTGGAGCAGAAGGAGGGCTTCTGCGTCCACTTCTCCTTCGCGATGGCCTCGATGGCGCGGACGCTGGGCATCCCGGCGCGCGTCGCGGTCGGCTTCACTCCCGGTGCCGCGCAGGGGGACGGTTCGATGTCGGTCGGGCTGCGGGACGCGCACGCCTGGCCCGAGCTGTACTTCGAGGGCGTGGGCTGGACCCGCTTCGAGCCGACCCCGAACCGCGGGACGGTGCCGGACTACACGCGCCCGGACACCCCGTCCGACGGCGCGAGCGACCCGGCGGCGCCCGAGGCCAGTTCGTCGGCGGCACCCTCCGACGAGCCCTCGGCCTCCGCGAGCTGCCCGACCGACCAGCAGAAGCAGGGCGGCTGTGCGAGCACGGCCCCGGCGATCGCGGGCGGCTCGGGCGGCGACGGACCGCCGATCGGCATGATCGTGGCCGTGGCCCTGGGGGCACTGGTGGTCCTCGGCCTGCCCTTGCTGCCGATGCTGTGGCGCAAGCGGATCCGTGCGGTGCGTCTTGGCTCGACGGGGCGTACGGACGCGGACGCGGCCTCGCGGACTCTCGCCGCCTGGCTGGAGGTGACCGATACGGCCTGGGACCACGGGATCGCGCCGGACGAGTCACAGACCCCGCGCAAGGCCGCGGCCCGGATCGTGCGCGTCGGACAGCTCACCGCGGCACCCGCGGAGGCCGTCCACCGCCTGGCCGCCGCGGTCGAACAGGTGCTCTACGCGCCACGGCCGCAGCAGGTGGCGGGCCTGGGCGACGACGTACGCCGCGTGTCCGACGGTCTGGGTGCCACGGCGAGCCGTCCGGCCCGGCTGCGGGCGACACTCGCCCCGCGTTCGGCCGCACGGGTGGTGTGGGCGGTCTCGGACCGCTGGACGGCGGTCAAGGTCCGGTGGTCCGAGCGGATCGCCAAGCGGTGGGCGGCACTGCGGAGGCCGTCACAGCCGTCGCCGGCACAGCCTTCGCAGCAGAAGGGCTGAACACGGCAGGCGGGCTGAGCATGCGTAAGGGGTGACCGCCTTGGCGGTCACCCCTTACGCACTACGCACAGCAAGCTGAAAAACTTATTGGCCCTGTTCATCGCGGCGACGCTGCCACCGCTGCTCGATCCGGTCCATCATCGACCGGCGCTGCCTGGTCTGCCGACGGGCCGGGGCGCCGCCCGGTGCCGTGGGCGTGCCGGCGGCCGGCTGTTCACCTGGCTTGGGCGCCTTGCGCCATCCGGTGACGGCGAGCACCGCACATCCCAGCATGACGAGGAATCCCACCACGCTCACCCAAATCTGCTGGGCGACCATTCCGGCCATGAGAAGGGCGATACCCACAAGGAAGCCCGCGACCGCTTGGTAGACCCGTCGCCGGGTGTACGTACGCAGCCCGCTTCCCTCGAGCGCTGTCGCGAACTTGGGATCTTCGGCGTACAGCGCTCGCTCCATTTGCTCGAGCATGCGCTGCTCGTGCTCCGAGAGCGGCACGGAGTCCTCCTCATCGTGCAGTCGCCGGGGCGACCGGGGGTCCCCTTCAGGATAGGCAGGGAATCGCCCCCGTGAAACCCGCCCCTCTGCGCCAACTTCGCCAAACCGGACCACCCTGCCGCTCCGGCTCGCTGAAGCGTGCATTCCCCAGCGGCCGATCCGGCATGCCGGACGGTCTGCCTCGATCATACGGCGCCCATAGCCCGTTCGGGGGGTGTGTGCCGTACTCCATGTGCGGCTGCGTCGCTGATCAGCGGGGCAGCCGTGCCGGACATCAGGCCCCGTCGGCATCCCGGGTCTCACCGAGCACATGCAGCTGGGTGGCCACGGAGTGGAAGGCGGCGAGCTCGGCGGCGGCCGCCTCCAGCTTCAGGAGGGCCTCCAGCGCACCGGGTTCGGTGTCCACCAGGACCCCGGGAACCAGGTCGGCGAAGACCCGCACGCCGTGCACGGCGTCGACCCTGACGCCCGCGCCCTCGACCAGCTCGGTGAGCTGGTCGGCGGTGAAGCGCCGGGGCACGGGGTCGCCGTCGCCCCAGCGTCCGGCCGGGTCGCCGAGCGCCTGCCTGGCCTCGGTGAAGTGCCCGGCGAGCGCCCTGGCGAGCACGGCTCCGCCGAGGCCCGCGGCGAGCAGGCTGAGGGTGCCGGAGGGGCGCAGCGCGCCGACCGCGTTGCGCACGCCCTCGGCGGGGTCGTCCACGTACTCCAGGACGCCGTGGCACAGGACCGCGTCGAACCCGGCGCGCTCCACGACGTCGAAGAGGCCGTGTACGTCGCCCTGGACGCCGCGCACCCGGTCGGCGACGCCCGCCTCGGCGGCCCGGCGCTCGAGCGCGAAGAGGGCGTTCGGGCTGGGGTCGACGACGGTGACGCGATGGCCGAGGCGGGCGACGGGCACGGCGAAGTTTCCGCTGCCGCCTCCGGTGTCGAGCACGTCGAGGGAGTGTGACTCCCGGCCCGTGGCCTTGACCCGGCGGTCGAGAGCGTCCTTGAGGACCTCCCAGACCACGGCGGTACGGAGAGAAGCGCGGGGGCGCATCGGGTCCGACACGGCAGTTGACTCCTCGGCGCGTCCACCGCACGTCCGCGGCGGAGCTAGGGGGTTCCCTCCGCCTGCTGTTGCGGCAGTCAGGAGGGTGCGGGCGCTCCCACCCTATTGCCTTCGGCCGGGTGCCCCGTCACCCGTCTCGGCTCGCGTCCGGCGGCTCCTGCCTGGGCTGGGGCAGCACGGGCTGCAGCACCAGCATCCGCTCGACGAGGCGTAAGAACATCCCCACGTCACGCAGCAGGTCGTCCGCGTCCCGGGTGGTGGCCGCGCCCTGTATGCCCGCCTCCGCGCGGGCCCTGCGGGCCGCGCCGGAGGCGAACAGGGCGCTCCACTCGGTCAGTTCGGGGGCTATCTCGGGGAGCACTTCCCAGGCGCTCCGGATCCGCTGCCTGCGGCGCGGGGTCGCCTCGGGCCGGCCGCGGGCCGCGAGGACCGCGGCGGCGGTGCGCAGGGCGGCGAGGTGGGCCGTGGCATAGCGCTCGTTCGGAGTCTCCAGGTGTGCGGCCTCGTCGATGCCGGCGCGGGCCTGGGCGAGCAGTTCGAGAGCGGCGGGCGGAGCCGTGGCCCGGCGCAGGACGGGGTGCACGTCGCTTGCGGGGCCGGTGGCCGAGGGGGCGGGGCCGACGGGGCGGTGCCGACGTGCGGCTGCTGCGGAAGTGCTGGCCATGACGAACCTCCTGTCGTCGCGTAACGGCTATGTGGCCGTATGTGCACATCGTGTAGTACGCCACTGACAATCGGCCCTGACCTGCGACTTTGCCCCGATCGCGGGTTCGCGTTAGTTTTTGCACTGACCAGTCAGTTCAAAATAAGAGACGCGAGGGGGAACTGTGGACGGGTCGAACGACGGCACGCGGGGAGCCGCCGTCACAGCACGGGGTTTCGGGCTCAAGGGACCGCGGGGCTGGGCGTTCCGCGAGGTCGGGGTCGAGGCCGGACCCGGGTCGCTGATCGCGATCCAGGGGGCGTCGGGGTCGGGACGGACCTGTCTGCTGCTCGCGCTCACCGGGCGGATGCGTCCCACAGAGGGCGAGGCCTCGGTGGGGCGCTTCCGGCTGCCCAAGCAGCTCGCGGCGGTCCGCAGGATCAGCGCTCTCGGGCCCGTGCCCGGCGTGACGGATCTCGATCCGGCGCTGACCGTCGCCGAGCATCTCCACGAACGGGCGCTTCTGGAGCGGCGGTTCGGCGGCTCGCTGCGCACTCTGCTGAGGCCGCGCGCCGAGCGGGCGAACGAGGCACGGCTGCGGATCGACACGGCGCTGGCCACCGCGGGGCTCGACATGGAGGCGCTGCCCAAGGGGCGGCGGACCTCCGTACGCGATCTGGAGCGCCTCGAGGTGCTGCGGCTCTCCATCGCCCTGGCCCTGATCGGGCGGCCCCGGCTGCTGGGCGTCGACGACGTCGACCTCAAGCTGTCGGACGCCGAACGGCGCGAGGCCTGGGCCCTCTTGAAGTCCATCGCGGACAGCGGCACCACTGTCGTCGCCGTGTGCGACGAAGCACCCGATGAGTCGCTCGACGCGATCGCCGTGCACACGGACAAGCGCGACTCCAGCGACTCCGATGACTTCAGCGACACCAGCGACTCCGGCAACTCCAGCGACACCAGCAACGACGACGACAAGGAGACGGCCGATGCGCTCGCCGAAGCTCGCCGCGCTTGAGCTCAGGCGCTTCGGCAGGGGGAAGCTTCCGCGCGCGGCACTCGCCGCGCTCCTGCTGCTGCCCCTGCTGTACGGCGCGCTGTACCTCTGCTCGTTCTGGGACCCGTACGGCCGTCTCGACCGCATACCCGTGGCGCTCGTCAATGACGACAAGGGGGCCACGGCCGCCGGCAAGAAGCTCGCGGTGGGCGACGGCATCGTCGACGGTCTCAAGGACAGCAAGACCTTCGACTGGCACGAGGTGAGTTCCGCCGAGGCGCACAAGGGCGTCGAGGACGGGACGTACTACCTGTCCCTGACGATGCCGTCCGACTTCAGCAAGCGCGTCGCGTCGAGTTCGGGCGACTCCCCGGAGACCAGCGCCCTGCAGGTCCGCACGAACGACGCCAACAACTACATCGTCGGGCAGATCTCCCGGACGGTCTTCTCCGAGGTGCGCACCGCGGCCTCCACCAAGGCCTCGCGCTCCTTCCTCGACAAGATCTTCATCTCGTTCTCCGACATCCACGGGGCGACCGAGAAGGCCGCCAAGGGGGCCGACAAGCTCGACAGCGGCATCGGCGAGGCCAAGAAGGGCACCAAGAAGCTCGCGACCGGCCTCAAGGACGCCAAGAACGGCAGCAGCGACCTGGCCGGGGGCATCAAGAAGCTCGACAAGGGCGCCGGCAAGCTGGAGACCGGCTCGAAGAAGGTCTCGGACGGCACCCAGAAGCTGGCCGACAAGGTCAACGGCACCGCGGACCAGGTGCGGCCCTTCCTGAAGGACAACGGCAAGACCATCGGGGACACGGCCCAGCTCGTCGCCGACTCCTCCAAGGCGCTGCGCGGCAACCTGGACACCTGGGTCAAGCTCGCACCCGGTGCGGCCGAAGGCGCCAAGAACGGATCCGAGATCATCGGCGGCTTCTACACGGAGCGCTGCGAGAACCTCCCGGTGCCCGACCCGGCCTGCCCGCAGATCAAAAAGGCCAAGAAGGCCGCGGAGAACGTGTCGACCATCGCGGACGACATGAACACCGTGGTCAAGGACCAGAACAGCGACGTCAAGAAGCTCGACAAACACCTCGCCGCGCTGCAGGAGAAGTCGCAGGCGCTCGCCGACCGTGCCCCGCACCTCGACGAGGACCTGAACAAGGCCGTCACCCAGATCAACGACCTCAACGCGGGCGCGGGGAAGGTCGCCAAGGGCGCCAAGAAGCTGCACACGGGCCTCGGCACCGCCAAGACCGGCGCCGACGACCTCGACACGGGCATCGGCAAGCTGGAGACGGGCGCGACCGACCTCAAGGGCGGCATGTTCAAGCTGGCCGACGGCTCCGGAAAGCTGTCCGGCGGGCTGCACGACGGCGTCAAGAAGATCCCCGACTACGGCAAGAAGGACCGCGACCAGCGCACCGACGTCATGGCCGACCCGGTCCAGCTCGCCTCCCAGTCGATGCACAAGGCACCCAACTACGGCACCGGTTTCGCCCCGTACTTCATCCCGCTGTCCCTGTGGGTCGGCGCGATGGTGGCGTACATGCTGATCCAGCCGCTCAACCGGCGCGCGCTCGCCGCGGGCGCCTCTGCCTGGCGCATCGCGTTCGCGGGCTGGCTGCCGGTCGCAGCGCTCGGCGTGCTCCAGACGGCGGCCCTGATGTCGGTCCTGCACTGGGGCCTGGGCCTGCAGATGGCGCGGGCCGCCGGGACGGTGGGCTTCCTCTGCCTGGTGACGTGCTGCTTCGCGGCGATCGTCCAGTGGCTGAACGCACGCTTCGGAGCGGCCGGGCGGATCCTCGTCCTCGCGGCCCTGATGCTCCAGCTGACCTCGGCCGGCGGCACGTACCCCGTACAGACGAGTCCGTCCTTCTTCGGCGCGATCCACCCCTTCTTGCCGATGAGTTACGTCGTCGACGCCCTCCGGAGGCTCATCACGGGCGGCGGGCTCGGCCCCGTATGGCAGGCGTGCGTGGTGCTCACGGCCTTCACGGCGGGCGCCCTGGCGCTCACCGCGCTCTCCGCGCGCCGCAAGCAGGTGTGGACCCTGGACCGTCTGCACCCGGAGCTGAGCCTGTGAGACCCCCGACCGCGCCTGTACGGGCGCCGAGACCTGTGAGAATCGGGCCCATGGACAGCAGCGCAACCAGCACCCGGCGTGAGGCCACCCGGCAGAAGCTCTACGAGGCGGCCGTCACCCTCATCGCGGAGCAGGGCTTCTCGGCCACGACGGTCGACGAGATCGCCGAGCGGGCCGGGGTCGCGAAGGGCACGGTCTACTACAACTTCGCGAGCAAGTCGGTCCTCTTCGAAGAGCTGCTGCGGCACGGCGTCGGCCTGCTCACCGCCTCCTTGAAGGAGGCGTCCGAGAAGGTGGCGGGGAGCGGCGGCAGCCAGGTCGACGCGCTGGACGCGATGATCCGGGCGGGCCTGGTCTTCATCGACCGCTATCCGGCCTTCACCCAGCTGTACGTCGCCGAGCTGTGGCGCACCAACCGCGCCTGGCAGTCCACCCTGATGGTGGTCAGGCAGCAGGCGGTCGCCGTCGTCGAGGACGTCCTGCGCGCGGGCGTCGAGAACGGCGAGCTCAGCGAGGAGATCGACATCCCCCTGACGGCCGCCGCGCTCGTCGGGATGGTCCTGGTGGCGGCCCTCGACTGGCAGGCCTTCCAGCCGGAGCGCTCCCTCGACGACGTGCACTCGGCGCTGTCGCGACTGCTCCAGGGCCGGGTGAGCGGCGGGCGCTGACCCGGCCCGCGACCGCGCACCGCAAAGGCGCCGGCCCGGTGCCACCTGATCTCCAGGTGGCACCGGGCCGGCGCTTCTTGCGTTCCCCCGTGGTCCCCCGTTCGGCCCCTCGGGGTGGTCATCCCCCCAGGCACCGCCCGTCTCCCCGCGCCTCACTCCCACCTTCGAGGGGTGGGAGGAGCGGCCAAGGGCGCCGTGCCGTTCCGCCGCCCCGTGTCGGCGGTACGGGCACTGCGCCCTTCTCCGTGCCCCTCACTCTTCCGTCTTCGCAGGTCGGGACCCATCCGCGCTGATACTCATCTCCACCACTAGGTACGGATACTCAGGCCTGGGCGCTCATCCCCAGGCCTAGGAGTTCCCAACTGGTTACGATCGCCTCCGTGTCCGTACTCCCCCTGGTGTTCACCAGCGGCTGGGCCAGCGGGATCAACGCCTACGCGGTGGTCCTGTTGCTCGGTGTCTTCGGCGCGACCGGGATCACCGACGAGGTGCCCGAGTCGCTGCAACGTCCTGATGTGCTGATCGTCGCCGGGGTGCTCTTCGTCTGTGAGGCCGTCGCCGACAAGATCCCTTACGTCGACTCGGTGTGGGACACGGTGCACACCGTGATCCGGCCGGTGTCCGGGGCGGTGGTGGGTGCGCTGCTCGCCGGGCAGAGCGGTTCGCTGCCCGATCTGGCGGCGGGCGCGGTGGGCGGTTCGACGGCGCTGGCCAGTCACTTCGTGAAGGCCGGGACGCGGATGGCGATCAACACCTCGCCGGAACCGTTCAGCAACATGGTGGTGAGCACGGCGGAGGATCTCGGGGTCGGCGGGATCATCAGCTTCGCGATGTTCTATCCGGAGGCGGCGGCGATCATCGCGGCCGTGCTGCTGTTGCTCGGCCTGATCCTGCTGTACTTCCTGATCTCGCGGATCCGGCGGTTCCGGCGGCGCAGGGCCCAGCGGCGCGAGGAGAAGCAGCTCGCGGCGCACGCGGGGCGGCCGCCGGACTGAGGGCTCCCGGCGGCTCTGTCAGTGGTGGCCGATAAAGTCCCTGGCATGGCACGGATTGTGGTGATCGGCGCCGGGATGGGCGCGATGGCGGCGGCCGCCCGGCTGGCCGTCGCGGGCCACCATGTGGTGGTCCACGAGCGGTCGGGGACGTACGGCGGCGCGCTCGGCAGCGTCGAGCGTGACGGCTTCGTCTTCGACACGGGCCCCGGCCTCCTGCACCTCCCCGCCGTCTACCGCGACCTGTTCGTCAAGACGGGCAAGGAGCCGCTGGAGAAGTGCGTCGAGCTGTCCCAGGTGGAGCCCGCCGTGCGGCACGTCTTCGCGGACGGCGCGACGGCCGACCTGCCGAACGCCTCGCGCGCGGGCGTGGGCGACGCTCTGGACGCGGCGCTCGGCAGCGACGCGGGCGCCCGCTGGTCGGCGTACATGAACCGCGCGCGTGAGGCGTGGGACCGCACCCGGCGCCCCCTCCTGGAAGAGCCCCTCTGGCCGAACTGGCAGGTCCTCGCCGAGCGCGAGCCCTATCCCTCGGTGCCCCACAAGCGCCTCCTGCGGCGCGAGCGCCGTGCGACCACCCTCACCGAGGCCGGTGAGCTCGAACTGGGCGGCGACGCACGCCTCCTGGCCCTCCTTGAGCAGTACGCCCTCGCGTGGGGCCTGGACCCCCGGGCGACCCCGGCGAGTGCGGCCGTCCTGCCCTATCTGGAGCACACCTTCGGCGCGTGGTCCGTGCGCGGCGGGATGCGCGCGCTCGCCCGGGCCGTGTACGAGCGGTGCCTCGCCCGGCGGGTCGAGTTCGCGTTCGACTCCCCCGTCACCCGGATCGTCGAGAAGGACGGCCGCGCGGTCGGCGTCGAGCTCGCGGACGGGACGGCGAAGGAGGCGGACTTCGTAGTCGCCGGTGTTGCGCCCGGCGCACTGGACGGCTTGCTGTCCGGTGTATCCGGCATGCCCGGCGGATCCGGTGTGAACATACGGGCGGAGGGTGAGGTGCGGCCCAGGACGGGACTCCCCAGCCGCCTCACGGTCCTGCTCGCGCTCCGCGGCCCCCGCCCGGACGGCACGCCCCACCGCACGGTGCTGCACACCCCCGACCGCCGGGACGAGCTCGACCGGCTCTTCGGGGACCGCCCCGGGCTGCCCGCCGCCCCCACCCTCACGGTGCTGCGCCCGGCCGACCCGGCACTCACGCCCGACGCCGGACACGAGGCGGTCACGCTGACGGTCACGGTGCCCGCGCACACGGAGATCACCGACGCGGACGTGGAGCGGCTCCTGGACCGTGCCGAGGCGGTACTGCCCGGACTCCGGGGCCGCCTGCTGTGGCACGGGGTCCGCACCCCCGCCGACGTCGCGGAGGCCACCGGCGCCGACGGCGGCGCGGTCCCGCCCCCGTCCCTCGCGGCAGGAGAGGGCCGGCTGCTCCACCCGGCCAACAGCACGCGCCTGCCCGGGCTCTTCGCGGTCGGCGGCTGGTCCCACCCCGGCGGCGGTCTTCCGCACGCGGGCATGTCCGGCACGCTGGTCGCCGGGCTCATCGTGGAGGGACCGGACTTCCGGGGCTCGCAGTGAGCGACAGCGGCCCGCGGCGCCATCGCCGCGGGCCTCCGGATCAGTACCGGTACTGCTCGTTGTACCCCGCGTCGTAGCCGTTCCCCTGGGGCTGCTCGCCCTGGTAGGGGTAAGGCTGCTCCGGCGGGAGTTCGCCGCCGTACTGGCCGTAGGGGTCCTCGACATTGCGCTGCTGGGGCACCCAGACCCCGCCGGGCGGCGTGTCGTTGTACGTCCCGGCGTCGCCGCCGTAGGGATCGGCGGCGGGATAGGACGCGTACTGCTGCTGGTCGCCGTACGCGTCGTAGCTCTGCTGGCCGCCGTACGACTGCGTCCCGATGTACGGGTCGGAGTACGCGGCGTATTGCTGCTCCCCCGTCTCGCCGTACGCGTACGGCTGCTGGGGGTCATAGCCCGCGGCGGCATACGTGTCGTAGCCGTAGCCGCTGTCCGCGGCAGCCGACTGCTGCTGTGCGTACGCCGTGTCGCTGTAGACGCCGTACTGCCCGGTGTCGTCGGGCAGCGGCTCCGGCGCGTAGACCCCGGTGCCGGGAGCGGCCTCGGGCGGCGGTCCTGCCGGGCCCGCCTCCTCGTACTCCAGGTCGGAGACCTGGAGCGTCGGCTCCTGGGCGGCTTCCGCGCCACCCCGCCCCGTCGTCTTGCGGCGCTTGCTCAGGCCGGGCTGGCCGCCGAGCGCCCAGCCGGTCGAGAAGCCGCGGCGGAAGGACAGCGTCACGTACGTCTGGCCCGTGGCGAAGGCGATCGCGCCGACCCCGATGACGATCACCGACGGCAGCAGCACGCCGATGACCACGCCGAGGAAGCCGCCGAAGGCGAGCAGCCGCCAGCGCAGCCGCGCCTTGTACTGCAGCAGCACCTCGCCGAGCAGCCACAGCGCGACGCATCCGAACGCGATGTAGAGGACCGTCCAGCCCATGTACGCCCCTCTCCCCGCGGCCGCCGCCCCCAGGGGTACGGCCGGTCAGGCCTGCGGGTGATGCAGGCCCAGATTTTCGTAGATCTCCAGCGTCGCCGTGGAGTTGTTCAGCGTGATGAAGTGCAGCCCCGGCACACCCTCGTCCAGGAGCCGCGCGCAGAACTCCGTCGCGAACTCGATGCCAATGGAGCGTACAGCCGCCGGATCGTCTTTGGCTGTGAGGATGCGCTCTTTGAGCGCCGGAGGGAAGGAAGCGTTGCTGAGCTGGGGCAGCCGCTCCAGCATGCGCACGTTCGTCACCGGCATGATCTCCGGGATGATCGGCGTCGAACAGCCCGCGGCCTCGACCCGGTCGCGAAGACGCAGATACTCCTCCGGATAGAAGAACATCTGTGTGATCGCGTAGTCGGCTCCGGCCCGGCACTTGTCGACGAAGTTCCGGACGTCGGTGTCCCAGTCCGCCGAGCGCGGGTGCATCGCGGGGAAGGCCGCGACGCCCACGCAGAAGTCGCCCGACTCCTTGATGAGCCGGACCAGTTCGGCGGCGTACGTGAGGCCCTCGGGGTGCTTGACCCAGTCGGCCAGGGGGTCACCGGGCGGGTCACCGCGGACCGCGAGCATGTTCCTGATGCCGGCGTCCGCGTACTGCCCGATGATGTTGCGCAGCTCGGCCACGGAGTGGTCGACCGCGGTGAGGTGGGCGACCGGGGTGAGCGTCGAGTCGGCGACGATCTGCTGCGTCTCCTTGACCGTGCCCGCCCGCGTCGAACCGCCCGCTCCGTACGTCACGGAGACGAAGCTGGGGGCCACCGCCTCGACCCGGCGCAGGGCGTTCCACAGGTTCCGCTCGCCCTTGGCGGTTTTCGGCGCCGAGAACTCGAACGAGTACGTCGTCTTGCCGGTCGCGAGCATGTCACGCACGGTGCGTGCGCGATCAGATCTGGTGGAAGCAGTGCCTAGGGCCATACGGGCAGGTTAGCTACGGGGTACCGCTACCGGCCAATTCCCGTCCAACCTGCGGACAACCGACCGGAATGATGGCCGAAGATCGCCGATCAGGCCGTACGCAGCCGCTTCGCGAAGTCGGCCGCGGCGGCGGCCGGGTCGTCCGCCTCCGTGATCGCCCGTACGACGACGACGCGGCGGGCGCCCGCTTCGAGCACCTCGTCGAGGTTGCCCGCGTCGATGCCGCCGATGGCGAACCACGGGCGGTCCGTGCCGAGCGAGGCCGTGTACCGGACGAGGTCGAGCCCGGGGGCGTACCGACCGGGCTTGGTGGGGGTGGGCCAGCAGGGGCCGGTGCAGAAGTAGTCCACGCCGTCCTGCGTGGCCGCGGCGGCGGCCTCGGTGTCGGCGTGCGTGGAGCGGCCCACGAGCACGTCCTGGCCGAGGACCGCGCGAGCCGCGGGGACGGGCAGGTCGCCCTGGCCCAGGTGCAGCACGTCGGCGCCGATGGCGTGCGCGACGTCCGCGCGGTCGTTCACGGCGAGGAGCTTGCCGTGCCGGCGGGCGGCGTCGGCGAAGACCCGCAGGTGGTCGAGCTCCTCGGCCGCCTCCATGCCCTTGTCCCGCAGCTGCACGATGTCGACGCCGCCGCCGAGGACGGCGTCGAGGAACTCGGGGAGGTCTCCCTGGCGCTTGCGGGCGTCCACACACAGGTAGAGGCGGGCGTCGGCGAGCTGCTCGCGGGCAGGCTTGGTGGCCATGAAGAGGTCCCCCCGGGTCGTCGGTGGCCTACGCGCCGTGGGTCCCCGGGGGACCCACGGCCCGTACGCAACGGTTTTCCGTTTCGGTCGGACGCGCCTCGGTCGGACGCGTCCCGGTCAGACGGCGAGCGCCTGGGCGCGGCGCTTCACCTCCGTGCCGCGATTCTCACTGAGTGCCTGCGCGGGGGTGCCGGGCAGGGTCGGGTCCGGAGTGAAGAGCCACTCCAGCATCTCTTCGTCGGAGAAGCCGTCGTCCCGCAGGAGCGTCAGGGTGCCGGTGAGGCCCTTGACGATCTTGTCGCCGTCGATGAAGGCCGCCGGCACGGCGAGCGCGCGGTTCTCACCACGGCGCACGGCGATCAGCTGGCCCTCCTTGACCAGCTGGCGCACACGCGTCACCTCGACGTCGAGCATTTCTGCGATGTCGGGGAGGTGGAGCCACTCGGGGACGAGAGCATCAGTCTTTGCGTCAATCTCGGTCACGGGGACAAGCGTAGCTCCGGGCACCGACAGCGGCCGGGCAGCGGGTCCCCCGCGGTCCCGGCGTCGGTGACGGCAGCGCTTAGGGCAGCACTGCCTTCTTGAGCGGTACGGCGGGGTCCGCCGCCAGCTCGGCGGACAGGCGGGCGCCCGCCTCGATCAGCTTGCGGCCCTGCGCCAGGTCCCTGGGACGGCCCACCGCGAGGAGGGCCACCAGGGCGCCCCGCCGGAGCCAGCACACGCTCCAGGCCGCCCCCGAGGGGTCGCCGCGCCACACCAGCTCGTCGGCGGACGCGTGATGGCCCGCGTACTGGACGAAGCGGCCGAACTGCTCGGACCAGAAGTACGGGACCGGGTCGTACGCCGAAGGGGTCTCGCCGATGATGTTCGCCGCGACCGTGCGCGGGCCCTGGAGGGCGTTGTCCCAGTGGTGGACGAGCAGGCGCTCGCCGTACCGTCCCGAAGGGAAGGATGAGCAGTCGCCGACCGCGTACACGTCGGGTTCCGACGTCCGCAGGTGGTCGTCGGCGAGGACCTCACGGTGGGCGCCCAGGGTGATGCCGGAGTCCGCGAGCCAGTCCGTGGCGGGGCGTGCGCCGATGCCGACGACGACCGCGTCCGCGGGCAGCCGGGTGCCGTCGTCCAGGAGGACGCTGCCGGGCTCGACGCGGTCCACGCGCGCGTGGGTGCGCAGTTCGGCTCCGGAGTCGGCGTACCAGGACGTCATCGGCGCCGCGACCTCCGCGGGCAGCGCCCCGGCGAGCGGACGCGCGGCGGCCTCGACGACGGTGACCGAGCAGCCCGCCTCGCGTGCGGCGGTCGCGAACTCGGCGCCGATCCAGCCGGCACCGACGACCACGATGCGGTGCTGTTCGGCGAGCACGGGCCGCAGCCGCTCGGCGTCGTCGAGGGTGCGCAGCAGATGGACGCCGGGGACCCCGGAGACACCGGGGAGCAGGATCGGGCGGGCGCCGGTGGCGATGACGAGGGCGTCGTAGGGCACCGGGCCGGACGCGGTGTCCAGTTCGTGGTCCGCGGGGCGGACGCCCGTGACCTCGTGGCCCAGGCTCAGCTCGATGCCGAGTGCCTCGAAGTCGATGTCGAAGGCGGAGCCCTCCGCCTTGCCGAGCAGCACGGCCTTGGACAACGGCGGCCTGTCGTACGGCTGATGGGGCTCCGCGCCGATCAGGGTGACCGCACCGGCGAACCCCTGCTCGCGCAGGGCCACGGCGGTCTGCACCCCTGCCATCCCCGCACCGACGATGACGACCCGGCGCTCTTCCTGCCTCCGCTGCTCACTCACCCGATCACTCTAGGGCGGCGGGCGACGCGCGCCTCAGGGACCCGCGAGGAGATCTCTGACACACCGTCACTGCTCCTGACCGCCCAGCTGCCCTACCTACCCCGGGACACCAAGGGCTAAGGTTGCCGTGCAGAGCACTCGCGGGAGCCCGGACGCACCGGGCTGAGAGGGAGGCTGGACGGCCTCCGACCGTACGAACCTGATCCGGGTCATGCCGGCGAAGGGAGGGGCTGGACACCCATGCATCCACGTACACCACCCCGGGAGACGACCGACGTCCTTGTCGTCGGGGGCGGCATCATCGGCCTGGTCACGGCCTGGCGGGCGGCCCAGCGCGGCCTGTCCGCCGCGGTCGTGGACCCCGAGCCCGGCGGCGGCGCGGCGCAGGTCGCAGCGGGCATGCTGGCCGCCGTCACCGAGCTGCACTACGGGGAGCAGGCGCTGCTCGGCCTGAATCTGGCCTCCGCGCGGCGCTATCCCGACTTCGCGGCGGAGCTGACCGAGGCGAGCGGCCGCGATCTCGGCTACCGCGCGTGCGGCACGCTCGCCGTGGCGCTCGACTCCGACGACCGTGCCCATCTGCGGGAGCTGCACGCCCTTCAGCAGCAGTCGGGGCTCGCATCGGAGTGGCTGAGCGGGCGCGAGTGCCGCCGCCTCGAACCGATGCTCGCACCGGGCGTCCGGGGCGGACTGCGTGTCGACGGCGACCACCAGATCGACCCGCGCAGGCTCGCCGCGGCGCTCCTGGTGGCCTGCGAGCGGGCGGGCGTGGTCTTCCACCACGCGTGGGCGGACCGCCTGTCGGTCGTACGGGACCGGGCCACCGGTGTCGTCCTCGCCGACGGCACCGCCCTGGAGGCCGGTCAGACCGTGCTCGCCGCGGGCAGCCTCAGCGGACGCCTCTCCGGCGTCCCGGAGGGTGTCCTGCCGCCCGTACGCCCCGTGAAGGGGCAGGTGCTGCGGCTCACGGTGCCGCAGCGGTACGCGCCGTTCCTGAGCCGCACCGTGCGCGCCGTCGTGCGCGGCAGCCACGTCTACCTGGTGCCGCGCGAGAACGGCGAGCTCGTCGTCGGCGCGACGAGCGAGGAGCTCGGCTGGGACACGACGGTCACCGCGGGCGGCGTGTACGAGCTGCTGCGGGACTCCCACGAGCTCGTACCCGGCATCACGGAACTGCCGCTGACGGAGACCCGCGCGGGCCTGCGCCCCGGCTCCCCCGACAACGCGCCGCTGCTCGGTCCGACCGCGCTCCCCGGCCTCCAGCTGGCCACCGGGCACTACCGCAACGGCGTACTTCTGACGCCCGTCACCGGTGACGTGCTGGCGCACGCCCTGACCACCGGTGAACTGCCCGACGAGGCACGGGGGTTCACCCCTCTGCGCTTCGCCGGCACCCCCCGCACGCAGCGCTTCATGGAGCAGCCCGCATGACCCTCCCAGCAGTGACAGCCGTCTCCGTCAACGGAGAAGCACGCGACGTGGCCGCGGGCACCACGCTCGAAGATCTCGTCGCCACCCTGACCGCGGCCCCGTCCGGCGTCGCCGCCGCCCTCAACGAAACCGTCGTCCCGCGCACGCGCTGGTCGGCCACCCCGCTCAGCGACGGCGACCGCGTCGAGATCCTCACCGCCGTACAAGGAGGCTGAACCGACATGGCAGACGACGCCTTCGTCATCGGCGGGCTCACCCTTTCCTCCCGCCTGATCATGGGTACGGGCGGTGCGCCGAGCCTGGACGTCCTCGAACGCTCCCTCGTCGCCTCCGGGACGGAGCTGACGACGGTCGCGATGCGCCGCCTCGATCCCGGTGTGCAGGGCTCCGTGCTCTCCGTCCTGGACCGGCTCGGCATCCGTGTGCTGCCGAACACGGCGGGCTGCTTCACCGCGGGCGAGGCCGTCCTGACCGCCCGGCTCGCGCGGGAGGCGCTCGGCACCGACCTGGTCAAGCTGGAGGTCATCGCGGACGAGCGCACGCTGCTGCCCGACCCGATCGAGCTCATCGACGCCGCCGAGATCCTCGTCGACGACGGCTTCACGGTCCTCCCGTACACGAACGACGACCCGGTCCTGGCCCGGAAGCTGGAGGACGTGGGCTGCGCGGCGATCATGCCGCTCGGCTCCCCCATCGGCTCCGGGCTCGGCATCCGCAACCCGCACAACTTCCAGCTGATCGTCGAACGCGCGGGCGTGCCGGTGATCCTCGACGCGGGGGCGGGCACGGCGTCCGACGCGGCGCTCGCGATGGAACTGGGGTGTGCGGGTGTGATGCTCGCCTCCGCTGTTACACGGGCGCAGGAACCGGTTCTGATGGCCGAGGGCATGCGGCACGGCGTCGAGGCGGGACGGCTCGCGTACCGTGCGGGGCGCATTCCCCGGCGCCACTTCGCCGAGGCGTCCTCGCCCGTGGAGGGAATGGCCCGGCTCGACCCGGAGCGGCCCGCGTTCTGAGCGTCCCGCGCCTGTTACAGCTCGGCTGCAGTCGGGGCCCGAGTCCGACCGGGCGGGCAACCGTGTCAGCGGTGGCTCGTAGACTCCCTGCGTGGACACGACCCTTCAGGACCCGCTCGTCGGGCAGGTGCTCGACGGCCGCTACCGCGTGGACGGGCGGATCGCGGTCGGCGGGATGGCCACGGTCTACCGGGCCGTGGACACCCGCCTCGACCGCGTGCTCGCGCTCAAGGTGATGCACCCGACGCTGGCCGCCGACGTCTCGTTCGTCGAGCGCTTCATCCGCGAGGCGAAGTCGATCGCCCGGCTCTCGCACCCGAACGTGGTGGGGGTGTACGACCAGGGCGCCGACGGTGCGTACGTCTATCTCGCGATGGAGTACGTCGCGGGATGCACCCTGCGTGACGTGCTCCGCGACCGCGGCGCCCTGCAGCCGCGCGCGGCCCTCGACATCCTGGAGCCGGTCCTCGCCGCGCTCGGCGCCGCACATCGCGCGGGGTTCGTGCACCGCGACATGAAGCCGGAGAACGTCCTCATAGGGGATGACGGCCGGGTCAAGGTCGCCGACTTCGGGCTCGTGCGCGCGGTGGACACCGTCACGAACACGACCGGCACGGTCCTCGGCACCGTCTCCTATCTCGCTCCCGAGCAGATAGAACACGGCACGTCCGACACGCGTGTGGATGTGTACGCGTGCGGGGTCGTGCTCTACGAAATGCTGACCGGCGCCAAGCCGCACTCGGGTGAGTCCCCCGCCCAGGTGCTCTACCAGCACCTCCATGAAGACGTGCCGCCCCCGTCGGCGGTCGTTCCGGGGCTCCCCGTCGAGCTCGACGAGCTGGTCGCCTCCGCCACCGCCCGCACGCCCGACGTCCGCCCGTACGACGCGGTGGCGCTCCTCGGGCAGGCCAGGGCGGCGCGGGCCGCGCTCTCCGTGGAGCAGCTGGACGCGGTGCCGCCGCAGGCGCTCACGGCGAGCGGAAGCGCCGGACACGACAACTCCGACGACCGTACGGACGTGATCCCGCGCGCGGGGCGGTCCGTACAGCTGCCGCTTCCCACGGACGGCACGACGGCCGCCGACGAGGACCGGCAGAACCGGCAGGACCAGCTCAACCGCACGAGCGTCCTGGCGACGCCGCCGCCCGCCCCGCCGGCCGCCCCCGGCCGCGGGCGCCCCAACCCGCGCCGCCGCATGATGACGGTGATCGCCGCCGTGCTCCTCGCGCTGGGCCTCGGCGCCGGTGTCTGGTACATCAACTCCGGCCAGTTCACGAAGGTCCCGCCGCTCCTGGCGAAGACCGAGTCGGAGGCCAAGAAGCGCCTCGACGAAGCCGGGCTCGAAGTGAACGACGTCAAGCACGCGTACAGCGACACGGACAAGCGCGGCACCGTCATGGCCACCGACCCGAAGGCGGGCGAGCGCATCCGCGACAACGACCGGGTGACGCTGACCATCTCCAGGGGACCCGAGATCGTGAAGGTCCCGGACGTCGGGGGCAGCCGCCTGGCCGACGCGAAGGACAAGCTCAAGGACGCCGGGTTCGCTCCCGGGATGACGAACAAGGCGTTCAGCGACGACGTCCGCAAGGGCGCCGTGATCAGCACGGATCCGAAGGCGGGCACGAAGCGCAAGGCCGGCTCCGCCGTCGCGATCGTCGTCAGCAAGGGCGTCGCGATCGACATCCCCGACGTGACGGGCGACTCCCAGTCGGACGCGAAGTCCGAGCTGGAGGACGAGGGCCTCAAGGTCAGGATCGAGAAGGCGCGGGCCCACTCCGAGGAGGACAAGGGCACGGTCGTCGAGCAGTCCCCCCGGGAGGGCCAGAAGCAGCTCGCCGCGGGCGACACGGTCACGCTGACGGTGTCCATCGGCCCCGAGATGATCGAGGTCCCGGACGTCGAGGGCATGAGCGTCGACGACGCGACGCAGGAGCTGGAGGACGCCGGCTTCGACGTCGACGAGGACCGCGGCCTGCTGGGCATCTTCGGGGACACGGTGAAGGACCAGTCCGTGGACGGCGGCGACAAGGCCCCCAAGGGCTCGACGATCACCATCGAGATCCGCTGATCCACCGGTCCGGCCGACCGGCCGGTTCTCTGATCCGCTGACGGGACACTCACGCGCTCGTGCCACCCTTGAGCGCGTGAGCAGCGACAAGTCCCCCAGCACCCCGTCCCGCGGCCCCTCGTCCCGCAATCCCGTCGGCGGCCATGTCCCCGTGGCCGGCGGTCTCGCCAAGGTCGGGCTCTCGTACGCCCGTGAGCTGGGCGCCGAGGCCGTCCAGGTCTTCGTGGCCAATCCGCGGGGCTGGGCCACGCCACCCGGCGATCCGAAGCAGGACGAGGAGTTCCGCGCGGCCTGCGCCGCCGAGGGGATTCCCGCGTACGTCCACGCGCCCTACCTCATCAACTTCGGCTCGCACACCGAGGCGACCGTGGAGAAGTCCGTGGAGTCCCTGCGCCACTCGCTGCGCCGGGCCCGCGACATCGGCGCGCTCGGCGTCGTCGTGCACACCGGCTCCGCGACCGGCGGCCGGGACCGTTCCGTCGCGCTGAACCAGGTGCGCGACCGGATGCTGCCGCTGCTCGACGAGCTGACGCACGACGACGACCCGTTCCTCCTCCTGGAGTCGACGGCGGGCCAGGGTTTCTCGCTCTGCTCCCGCACCTGGGACTTCGGCCCGTACTTCGACGCGCTCGACGCCCACCCGAAACTGGGCGTCTGCCTGGACACCTGCCACATCTTCGCGGCGGGCCACGATCTGGCCGGGCCCGGCGGCATGAAGCAGACGCTGGACCTCCTGGTCGACACCGTCGGCGAGGGCCGCCTGAAGCTGGTGCACGCCAACGACTCCAAGGACGTGGTGGGCGCCCACAAGGACCGCCACGAGAACATCGGCACCGGCCACATCGGCGAGGAGCCCTTCCGCGAGCTGATGACCCATGCCGCGACCGAGAACGTGCCGCTGATCATCGAGACGCCCGGCGGCAAGGAAGGGCACGCGGCGGACGTGGCGCAGCTCAAGGAGCTCAGGAGCCGCTAGCGACCCGCGACCCAGAGATCCCTTGAGGAATACCCCCTAGGGGTATACGGTTCTTGCCAGGCGGCAGGAACCGTTGTCCGACGTTGGGGGATTCTCATGCAGCACGACCACGACACTCACGCCGAGCACGCGCACCACGAGCAGCGCGCGCACCACGGGCACGAGGGGCGGCACGGGCACGAGGGGCACCACGGCCTGGGCAAGGTCAGCTGGCGCATGGCGGCGCAGGCCACCCTTCACTGCCTCACCGGGTGCGCCATCGGCGAGATCCTCGGCATGATCATCGGCACCGCGCTGGGCTGGGGGAACATGCCGACGATGATCCTGGCGATCATCCTGGCGTTCTTCTTCGGGTACGCCCTGACCCTGCGCGGCATCCTCAAGGCGGGCGTCGATTTCCGGACGGCGTTCCGGGTCGCGCTGGCCGCGGACACCCTGTCCATCGCGGTGATGGAGCTCATCGACAACGGCGTGATCGCGCTCTGGCCGGGAGCGATGGACGCCCACCTGTCGGACGCCATGTTCTGGTGGATCCTCGCCATCGCGCTGGCCGTCGCGTTCGTGGTCACCACCCCGGTCAACAAGTGGATGATCGGCCGCGGCAAGGGCCACGCCGTGGTGCACCAGTACCACCACTGACCGGGCTCAGACCGGCACAGACCGGCACAGACCGGCCAGGACACGGGAGCCAGGACTAGAGCTCGGGGCCGTCCCCGGGCTCTTCCTGGTACGAGTAGCGCTGCTCGGTCCAGGGGTCGCCGACGTTGTGATAGCCGCGCTCCTCCCAGAAGCCGCGGCGGTCGGCGCTCATGTACTCGACGCCGCGGACCCACTTGGGGCCCTTCCAGGCGTAGAGGTGCGGCACCACGAGCCGCAGCGGAAATCCGTGCTCCGCGGTCAGCAGCTCGCCCCCTTTGTGGGTGGCGAAAATCGTGCGCTCGTCCATGAAGTCGGCCATCCGCAGATTCGAGCTGAAGCCGTACTCGGCCCAGACCATCACATGGGTGGCCTCGGGCGCGGGCGGGGCGATCTCGAGCAGTGCCCGCGCGGACACACCGCCCCATTCGGCGCCGAGCATGCTGAACTTCGTGACGCAGTGCAGGTCGCCGACCACGGTGGAGTACGGAAGAGCCGAGAACTCCTCGTGCGTCCAGCAGTGCTTGTCCCCGTCGGCGGTGGCCCCGAAGACCCTGAACTCCCAGCGCTCCGGACGGAACTTCGGCACCGGGCCGTAGTGCGTGACCGGCCAGCCCCGCTGCAGTCGCTGCCCCGGTGGGAGCTCCGGCTCCACTGCTTCCCGAGATGCGCGATCCGCCGGCTGACCCATGTCTCCATCCTGACAGACCCGGGTAGGTGGACGTGACCAGGAGGCTGCCGACAGAGGCCGGTCGGACGCCGATTGGGGCAACTCCTACTAAGCGTGCACTTACTGGACGGCCTCTCACACCGATGCAAGGATGCGCGCAACCTGCCCAGTTACCACGTGGAAGGAGCCTCTGCGATGCAGGGCGACCCCGAGGTCATCGAATTTCTCAACGAGCAGCTGACCGCCGAGCTCACGGCGATCAACCAGTACTTTCTCCACGCCAAGATGCAGGAGAACTTCGGCTGGCCCAAGCTCGCCAAATACACCCGGTCCGAGTCGATCGACGAGATGAAGCACGCGGAGATCCTCACCGACCGGATTCTCTTCCTCGACGGCCTGCCCAATTACCAGCGGCTCTTCCACGTACGCGTGGGTCAGACCGTCACGGAGATGTTCCAGGCCGACCGGCAGATCGAGGCGGAGGCGATCGACCGCCTCAAGCGCGGGATCGAGGTGATGCGCGGGAAGGGAGACATCACTTCCGCGAACATCTTCGAGTCGATCCTGGAGGACGAGGAGCACCACATCGACTATCTCGACACTCAGCTCGAACTGGTCGAGAAGCTGGGCGAGCCGCTCTACATCTCGCAGCTCATCGAGCAGCCGGAGAGCTGACAGCGGGCTAGGCGGCCTCGTTCAGGGTGGCGTCGAGGCCCGCGTCCAGTCCGGCGAGGACGGGCTGCCCCTGGTCGGCGAGCTCCCTGCGGGGGCACGCGCCCCGGCCCAGGAGCGCCTGAATGCTCCGTACACACGAACCGCAGTCGGTGCCCGCCTTGCTGGCGGACGCTATCTGGCGGGGCGTGCAGGCACCGTCCGCCGCGTGCTGCTTGACCTGCGCCTCGGTAACCCCGAAGCAGTTGCAGACGTACACGCGGTTCACCTCCCGGGCAGGATTCATCGGCGGCGCCGTCCCGATTGATCGGTGAGGCTAACCTAACCTTACCCAGGACCTCCGGTCCACAAAAGCCCCGATACGACGGTGGGGCACGGATCACATGGATCCGTGCCCCACCGTCGCGTCTCGCGGGAATACCTACTGGTCGCGGTACATCTCCGCCACCAGGAACGCCAGGTCCAGGGACTGGCTGCGGTTCAGGCGCGGGTCGCAGGCCGTCTCGTAGCGCTGGTGCAGGTCGTCGACGAAGATCTCGTCGCCGCCGCCCACGCACTCGGTGACGTCGTCACCGGTGAGCTCGACGTGGATGCCGCCCGGGTGCGTGCCCAGGCCCTTGTGGACCTCGAAGAAGCCCTTGACCTCGTCGAGCACGTCGTCGAAGCGGCGGGTCTTGTGACCGGAGGCCGCCTCGAAGGTGTTGCCGTGCATCGGGTCGGTGACCCAGGCGACGGTCGCGCCGGAGGCGGTGACCTTCTCGACCAGCTCGGGGAGCTTGTCCCGGACCTTGTCGGCGCCCATGCGGACGATGAAGGTCAGCCGGCCGGGCTCACGGTCCGGGTCGAGGCGCTCGATGTACTGGAGCGCCTCCTCCGCGGTCGTCGTCGGGCCGAGCTTGATGCCGATCGGGTTGCGCACCTTGGAGGCGAACTCGATGTGCGCGCCGTCCAGTTGACGGGTGCGCTCACCGATCCAGACCATGTGGCCCGAGGTGTCGTAGAGCCGCCCGGTGCGCGAGTCCACGCGGGTGAGCGCCGACTCGTAGTCGAGGAGGAGCGCCTCGTGCGAGGCGTAGAACTCGACGGTCTTGAACTCCTCCGGGTCCGTCCCGCAGGCCTTCATGAAGTTGAGGGCGTTGTCGATCTCGCGGGCGAGCTGCTCGTAGCGCTGGCCCGAGGGGGACGACTTCACGAAGTCCTGGTTCCAGGCGTGCACCTGGTGCAGGTCGGCGTAGCCACCGGTGGTGAAGGCGCGCACCAGGTTGAGCGTGGACGCGGAGGCGTTGTACATCCGCTTCAGGCGCTCGGGGTCCGGGATGCGGGACTTCTCGTCGAAGTCGAAGCCGTTGACCGAGTCACCGCGGTACGTCGGCAGGGTCACGCCGTCGCGGGTCTCGGTGCCCTTGGAGCGGGGCTTCGAGTACTGCCCGGCGATGCGGCCGACCTTCACGACGGGCACGGAGGCCGCGTACGTCAGGACGGCGCCCATCTGGAGCAGCGTCTTCAGCTTGTTGCGGATGTGGTCGGCCGACACGGCGTCGAAGGCCTCGGCGCAGTCGCCGCCCTGAAGCAGGAACGCCTCTCCCTTGGCGACGGAGGCCAGTCGGGCGCGCAGCTGGTCGCACTCGCCCGCGAAGACGAGCGGCGGATACGACTCGAGGTCCGCGATCACATCGCGCAGAGCCTCGGCATCGGGGTACTCAGGCTGCTGCGCCGCGGGAAGGTCTCGCCAGGTGTTGCCACCCGTAGGGGTGGTCTTAGCGTTCACGGTCACCCGCACCACATTACGGGGTGACGTCAGCTGTCCATCCCCCCGCTCACGAAGTGAGACGGACCAGACACGGCGTGATGCGCTAGGGTGCGGGACATGCACGCGCAGACGACTCGTAACTGGTGGTGGCCCGCTCATCCGGCGGCCCACTGATTCTGCGCGTATCGAGACTCGCGAAGGCCGCCCGAGGGGCGGCCTTCAGTGTTTTCCGGACCATGACCTCCGGGCCGGGCCGTTCCTCTCCGAGTGAGAAGGAACCGACCCCATGCAATCCAAGCAACCCGAGCATTCCCAGACCTCCCCGACGCATCTGCTCGATCTCCTCGACGACGGCCGTCCGTTCGCCGTGCTCCGCCGCCGCACGCCCGGCCACGACCACGACACGGTCGAGGTGATCGTCGGCTCCGTCGGCACGTACGACCGGCTCGCCGACATCCCCGACGAGGGCCTCGCCCTGATTCCCTTCCGGCAGATCAGGGAGCGCGGATTCGACGTACGCGACGACGGCACGCCGCTCGCGGTCCTGACCCCGGACGAGACGTACGCACTCCCGCTGGCCGAAGCCCTGTCCGCGCTGCCCACGCATGACGTGCGCGTCGAGGGCGGGTCCTTCGACGTCGACGACGCCGCGTACGGGGAGATCGTCGGGCGGGTGCTCCGCGAGGAGATCGGGCGCGGCGAGGGCGCGAACTTCGTCATCCGGCGCACGTACGAGGGTGAGATCCCCGGCTTCTCCAGGGCGGACGCCCTGGCCCTCTTCCGCAGGCTGCTCGTGGGTGAGCGCGGCGCCTACTGGACGTACGTCGTGCACACCGGCGACCGGACCCTGGTCGGGGCGAGCCCCGAGGTGCATGTGCGGATGTCCGGCGGGACGGTCGTCATGAACCCGATCAGCGGGACCTACCGCTACCCCGCCGAGGGCCCCACGGCGGACGACCTGCTCGGGTTCCTCGCCGACGGCAAGGAGACCGAGGAGCTGTCGATGGTCGTCGACGAGGAGCTCAAGATGATGTGCACCGTCGGCGACATGGGCGGTGTCGTGGTCGGCCCGCGGCTCAAGGAGATGGCCCATCTCGCGCACACCGAGTACGAGTTGCGGGGCAAGTCGTCGCTCGACGCGCGCGAGGTCCTCAGGGAGACGATGTTCGCGGCGACCGTCACGGGCTCGCCGGTGCAGAACGCCTGCCGCGTCATCGAGCGCCACGAGGCGGGCGGGCGCGGCTACTACGCGGGCGCCCTCGCCCTCGTCGGCCGCGATTCCGGCGGCGCGCAGACCCTCGACTCCCCCATCCTGATCCGCACCGCCGACATCTCCGCGGACGGAAAGCTGCGGGTCCCGGTCGGCGCGACGCTGGTGCGGGGCTCGGACCCGGCGGGTGAGGTGGCCGAGACGCATGCGAAGGCGGCCGGGGTGCTCGCCGCTCTCGGGGTGCGTCCCGGGCGGCCCCGCGACGAGCGCGTACGCCCCGCCCTGGCCGACGATCCGCGGGTGCGGGCGGCCCTCGACAGCAGGCGGGCCGGACTCGCGCCGTTCTGGCTGCAGATGCAGATTGGGGCCTCGCCTGCCCGAACGGAGTCGAGCGCTTGGGGAAGGACGGCGGAACTGACCGGGCATGCCCTGGTGATCGACGGCGAGGACACGTTCACGGCGATGCTGGCGCACCTGCTGCGCTCCTCGGGCCTCACGGTGACCGTCCGCCGCTACGACGAGCCCGGCCTGCGGGAAATGGCGCTCGCCCACGAGGGCCCGCTGATCCTGGGCCCCGGGCCCGGTGATCCCGCGGACCCGGCCGACGCGAAGATGACGTTCCTGCGCTCCCTGGCCGCGGAGGCGCTCCGCGATCACCGCCACGGCGTGCTCGGCGTCTGCCTCGGCCATGAGCTCCTGGCCGCCGAGCTCGGCCTGGAGATCGTCCGCAAGGAGGTCCCGTACCAGGGTGCCCAGACGCGGATCGACCTGTTCGGGCGGCCGGAGACGGTCGGCTTCTACAACAGCTTCGTGGCCCACTGCGACGAGGAGACGTCCCTTGAGCTGGCCGCGCACGGCATCGAGGTCAGCAGGGACGAGGCCACCGGGGAGGTGCACGCGCTGCGCGGGCCCGGGTTCGCGGGCGTCCAGTTCCACCCGGAGTCGGTGCTCTCGCTGCGCGGGACGGCGATCGTGCGGGAGCTGCTGTCCGGGGTGCTGGTGTAGGCCGGGCTAGAGCTGGGCTAGAGCTTGGGGGCCGCCGGGACCAGCACGTTCTCGCTGCGGCGGCCCTCCTTGTAGTCCAGGACGTTCCGCACCGTGGTGTCGATGATCTGGCCGACCGCGTCCACGGTGTAGTACGCCTGGTGCGAGGTGACCACGACGTTCGGGAACGTCACGAGACGGGCCAGCGTGTCGTCCTCGACGACCTCGAGCGACCTGTCGAGGAAGAAGAGCCCGGCCTCCGCCTCGTACACATCGAGACCGACACCCGCGAAACGCCCCAGCCGCAGCTCCTGGACCAGGGCGTCGGTGTCGATCAGGCCGCCACGGCTGGAGTTCACCAGGATCGCGTCGTCCTTCATCATCCGCAGCGAGTCGGCACCGATGATGTGCTCCGTCGCGGGGAGCAGCGGAACGTGCAGGCTGATCAGGTCGGCGTCGGCGAAGAGCTCCTCCTTCGCGACGTACTTCATGCCGAGCTCGACGCACGCGGGGTTCTCCGCGACGTCCCAGCCGAGCAGATTCATCCCGAATCCGTGCGCGATCCGGGTGAACGCCTCGCCGATCTTCCCGGTGCCGAGCACGCCGACCGTGCGGCCGCGCAGGTCCCGGCCCATCAGGCCGTCGAGCCTGAAGTCGAAGTCGCGGGTGCGGTTGCTGGCGCGGACGATGCGGCGGTTGACGGCCATCGCCAGGGTCCAGGCGAACTCGGCGACGGAGTACGGCGAGTAGTACGAGACGCGGGCGATGGTGAAGCCGAGGCGCTCGGCGACCTGGAGATCGATGTTGTTGAACCCCGTCGAGCGCTGGGCGATCATCTGCGTGCCGCCGGCGGCGAGCGTCTGCAGGACGCGGTTGCCGAGATCGGCGTTGACGCTGGTGGAGATGATCTCGTAGCCCGCGGCGATGGGGGCGGTGTCCTCGGTGAGGAAGACGTCCAGGCAGCGGACGTCGTGGTGCCCCTCGAAGGCCTTCTCGATGAGCGGCTTCTCGTCGGCCTGCACTCCGAAGGCGAGGATCTCCATGCGGCGAGTCTAGGTTTCTTCGGGTGGGACGGCACTGCGGGGAGAGGCGTGGTGGGCGGGTGCGAGTGAACCGGGCACCCGCCCACCGGGGATCAGCCGAAGAAGACCCCGACCTCGGAGTACAGCTTCGGGTCCACCGTCTTCAGCTTCGCCGTCGCGTCGGCGATCGGTACCCGCACGATGTCCGTGCCCTGCAGCGCGACCATCTTCCCGAAGTCGCCGTCGTGCACGGCATCGATCGCGTGCAGCCCGAAGCGGGTGGCCAGCCAGCGGTCGAAGGCGCTGGGCGTACCGCCGCGCTGGACATGTCCGAGGACGGTCGTCCGCGCTTCCTTCCCCGTACGCCCCTCGATCTCCTTCGCCAGCCACTCCCCCACGCCGGAGAGCCGCACATGCCCGAAGGAGTCCTGCGTCCCGTCCTTGAGCACCATCTCGCCGTCCTTGGGCATGGCCCCTTCCGCGACGACGACGATCGGCGCGTACGACGCCTTGAACCGCGAGGTCACCCAGGAGCAGACCTGGTCGACGTCGAAGCGCTGCTCGGGGATGAGGATGACGTTCGCGCCCCCGGCGAGCCCGGAGTGCAGCGCGATCCACCCCGCGTGCCGCCCCATGACCTCGACCACGAGGACGCGCATGTGCGACTCGGCGGTCGTGTGCAGCCGGTCGATCGCCTCGGTGGCGATGCCCACCGCGGTGTCGAAGCCGAAGGTGTAGTCCGTGGCGGACAGGTCGTTGTCGATGGTCTTCGGTACGCCGACGACATTGATGCCGTACTCGTCGGTGAGCCGGGCGGCGACGCCGAGGGTGTCCTCGCCGCCGATCGCGATGAGGGAGTCGACCTCGTATTTGGTGAGGTTCTCCTTGATCCGGCGGACGCCGTTCTCCGCCTTGAGCGGGTTGGTGCGCGAGGAACCGAGGATGGTGCCGCCGCGGGGCAGGATGCCCCGCACGGCCGGGATGTCGAGGGGAACGGTGTCGCCCTCCAGTGGACCGCGCCAGCCGTCCCGGAAGCCGACGAAGTCATAGCCGTACTCCTGCACGCCCTTGCGGACGACGCCCCGGATGACGGCGTTGAGCCCGGGGCAGTCGCCGCCTCCGGTCAGTACTCCGACCCGCATGGAAAAGTCCCTTCCGTCAGTGACCTGATGCGAGTCACGCTAATGGTGATCCAGGTCACTCAGGGACGGTCCGGATGGTCAATTCCTGTCCGGAACAGGGCAGTTGATCACTCGGGTTCACTCTTATGAGGGGTTGTCCGAGCGCTGCCCGGGCATTCACGCGTCGTCGAGACCCCGCTCTATCGCGTAGCGCACGAGCTCCACGCGGTTGTGCAGCTGGAGCTTGCCCAGGGTGTTCTGCACGTGGTTCTGCACGGTGCGGTGCGAGATGACCAGGCGCTCGGCGATCTGCTTGTAGCTCAGTCCCTTGGCGACGAGCCGCAGCACCTCGGTCTCGCGGTCGGTCAGCTGCGGTGCCTTCGGCTCGTCCGGGGCGCCGGGCGCCGGATCGGACGCCAGGCGGCGGTACTCGCCGAGGACGAGGCCCGCGAGGCCCGGCGTGAAGACCGTGTCGCCGACCGCAGTGCGGCGCACCGCGTCGGTCAGCTCGGCGGTGGACGCCGACTTCAGGAGATAGCCGGTGGCGCCGGACTTGACGGCCTCCAGGACGTCCGCGTGCTCACCGCTCGCCGAGAGGACGAGGACGCGCAGGGCCGGGTTGGCGGCGACGAGTTCCTTGCAGACCTGGACGCCCGGCTTCAGGGGCAGGTTCAGGTCGAGCACGAGGACGTCGGGCGCGACGGCCTGTGCGCGGCGCACGGCCTGCTCGCCGTCGCCCGCCGTGGCGACCACGTCGAACCCGGCCTCGGCGAGGTCGCGGGCGACCGCGTCCCGCCACATCGGGTGGTCGTCGACGACCATGACCCTGACCGGCTTCCCGCCGCCCTCGCCGTCCTGCTGTCGCTGCTGCTCGCTCATCGTTCCCTGCCTGCCTTCCCCCGTGTGCTGCCTACGTTCTCCGGGGCCGCCGCTACCCGCGGGACCCTCAGTTCCACTTCCGTGCCCTGGCCCGGCACCGAGATCAGCTCGGCCGTGCCCCCGATGTCCCTGAGCCGCCCCCGGATCGACAGGGCGACACCGAGCCGGCCCTCGCCCTCGGCCTCCGCGAGCCGCCCGTCGGGGATGCCGGGGCCGTCGTCCCGCACCGTCACGATCACGGCGTCCGGCTCGTCCTCGACCAGGATCCAGGCCCCGGCGTCCGGCCCCGCGTGCCGGTGGACGTTGTCCAGGGCGGCGCCCACCGCGGCGGCCAGTTCCCGCGCGGCCTTCGGCGCGAGGGCGACCGGAGCGCCCGGCTCCGAGACGGTCACCTTCGCTCCCGCGTACGGGAAGAGCAGCGACCGCAGGTCACAGGGCTCACCGTCAGAGGTGTCCTCATCGTCGTCCGGCTCCTCCACCGCGCGCACCACGGCACCCAGCGAGGCGTCCTCCGACTCGTGCGACGTCCGGACCAGGCCGCCCGCCACCAGCGTGCGCAGCGCGACCTCCTGCTCCCCCGCCATCCTGCCGAGCTCCGCCGCCTCGCCGCCGAGCGCGCTGCCGCGCCGCTGCACCATCGCGAGGACCTGGAGCACGCTGTCGTGGATGTCGCGGGCGAGCCTCTCCCGCTCGCGGGTCGCGGCCTCGATCTCCAGGGCGCGGGCCAGGGTGCGCTCGGAGGCGCGGGCCACCTCGACGACGTATCCGATCGCGATGGACGCGATGCAGACGAGCAGGACGTTGTGGAGCGTGTCCTGGGTGGGCCTGCCGCGCTGTGCGATGTTGGCGACGCCGACGAGCGCCGACGCGAACGCCGCCCACCGCCAGCCGCCCTTGATCGCGAAGGCGAGCACCGCGCCGGCCGTCCATATCGACGGCAGCGTCGGGCCGTCGTGGACGATCCGCTGGTGCGAGTCGGCGACCGGGGTGAGCAGGATGCCGGCCAGCGCGATCGTCAGGTCGGTGATCAGGAACCGCTTGGTGCAGTTCGCCGCGTTCGCGACCTTCGGCAGCGTGCCGATGGTCCAGCCGGCGAGCACCGCGTAGTACCCGACGGCCACCCAGGGGCGGTCGAAGTTCTCGTACGCGGCGACGAAGAGGCCGATCGCGTACAGCATCGTCAGTACGCGGTAGCCGGTCAGCGCACGCCACAGCGGCTGCTCGACCGACATCCTCATGACGCGCACGCGCTTGGTCATGTCCCCCACCCCTTGGCCACCCGTCAGGGTGCCCACCAGCTCCCCCATGCAGCGACGCGGTTACGCGCCGGACCGTTCCTTCTCGGCCGCCGCTGCCGCCTTCTCCGCCTTCTTCTCCGCTTCCTTCTCGGCCTTCGCCGCGTCCGCGAGGCGGCGCTTGGCCGCCGTCGCGTACTCGTCCACGTACTCCTGGCCGGACAGCTTCATGATCTCGTACATGACCTCGTCGGTCAGCGCCCGCAGGACGAACCGGTCGTGCTCCATGCCGTGGTACCGGCTGAAGTCGAGCGGCTTGCCGATCTTGATGCCGGGCCGCATCAGCTTCGGCATCACCTTGCCCGGCGGCTGGATCTTCTCCGTGTCGATCATCGCCACGGGGAGCACGGGCGCCCCGGTGGCGAGGGCCACACGCGCGAGGCCTCCCGGCTTGCCACGGTAGAGCCTCGCGTCGGGCGAACGCGTGCCTTCCGGGTAGATGCCGAAGAGCTCACCGCGCTCCAGTACCTCGATGCCGCTCTTGATGGCCGCCTCGCCCGCGCCGCGTCCGCCGGAGCGGTCCACGGGGAGCTGGCCGACGCCCTTGAAGAACGCCGCCGTGAGCTTGCCCTTCACGCCCGGGGACGTGAAGTACTCCGCCTTCGCGATGAAGGTGACCTTGCGGTCGAGGACCGCGGGCAGGAAAAAGGAGTCCGAGAAGGAGAGATGATTGCTCGCCAGGATGGCCGGTCCCTCGGCGGGTACGTTCTCAAGGCCCTCCACCCAGGGCCTGAAGCCGAGCTTCAGCGGCCCTCCGATGGCGACCTTCATTGCGCCGTAGATCAAACCGAGTGCCTCCTGTTAAGTGTGGATCAGACCTTAACCCGCAGTAAGCCCAAAGGGCCCGACGACCCTGGTCGGTGTCAGTCCGGTCGCGTACGGTGAAGTACTCCCACCCCGCAGCCACATCTCACGAAGGAGACCGAAGTGCCGGTCCTCCCCGGAGCCGAGCCGTACCGCCACGAGGGCGGCGAGGTCGGCGTCCTCCTCTGTCACGGCTTCACCGGATCCCCGCAGTCCCTGCGCCCCTGGGCGGAGTATCTGGCGGGCCGCGGCCTGACCGTCTCGCTCCCGCTGCTGCCCGGGCACGGCACACGCTGGGAGGACCTCCAGGTCACCGGCTGGCAGGACTGGTACGCGGAGGTGGAGCGGGAACTGCGGGCGCTCCTGGAGCGGTGCACGGAGGTCTTCGTCTTCGGCCTCTCCATGGGCGGGGCGCTGGCGCTGCGGCTCGCGGCGAAGCACGGCGACGCGGTGCGCGGGATCGCCGTGGTGAACCCGGGGAACAAGGTGCACGGCCTCGCGGCGCACGCGCTGCCGGTCGCCCGGCATCTGGTGCCCTCGACGAAGGGCATCGTGAGCGACATCGCCCTGGAGGGCTCGGAGGAGGTCGGCTACCACCGGATCCCGCTGCACGCCGCGCACTCCCTGCGCCGGTTCTTCCAGCGAGTGGACGGTGAACTGCCGCAGGTGACCCAGCCGTTGCTGCTGCTGCACAGCCCGCAGGACCACGTCGTACCGCCGGCCGACTCGGCCAGGATCCTCGGCCGGGTGTCGTCCACGGATGTCACCGAGATCATCCTGGAACAGAGCTACCACGTCGCGACGTTGGACCATGATGCGGACCGGATCTTCGAGGAGAGCTACGCGTTCATCGGCCGGCTCGCCCCCAGTGTCGGTAAGGAAGGGACGGCCACCGGTGGCTGAGCAGGACAAGATCGAACCCGACGGCGACGAGAGCCGCGAGCCCGAGAAGCGCGAGGAGCCTTCCGAGGGCCTGCCGCTCGACGAGGACGCGGCCTGGCAGGCGATCGTCGCGGGGTACGGCCAGGAGCCGGCGGACCCGCCGGGCGCCAAGCCGTTCAAGTCCATCGAGGATCTTGCGCTGCTGGAACCCGAGACGAACGAGACGCCGGGGCCGGGCGGCAAGGGCACCAAGAACCCCACGGCCCCCGACGACCCGGACGACTCCGGATCCAGGAAGACGCTCGGCGGCTCCGTCTCCTTCGCCCCGGGTGTCGGCGGCCCGCGTGACTACGCCGCCCCCGAGGCGTCGGACGACGACCTGGGCGCGGACGACGAGGGCCACTTCGTCCCGCCGGAGCCGCCACCGCTGCCCGCCGCGGACGTCACGGCGAAGTTCGCCTGGCTCGCGGTGCTCGGCGGCCCGCTGCTGCTCCTGCTCACCGTGCTGCTCGGCTGGACGATGACGTGGTGGCTGGCGACGCTCAGCATCGGCGGCTTCCTCGGCGGCTTCGCCACCCTGGTGTCGCGGATGAAGGGCGACGACGACGAGGAGAACGAGGACCCGGGCCGCGGCGCGGTGGTCTGACGGAGCTACGCGCTCGCGGCGGCGGGGATCCGGAGGGCGGCGAGCACCGGAAGATGGTCGGTGGCCGCCCGCAGGTCCGCCTCGCTCACGCCGTCGAGCTCCAACGGCACACCGCAGCCGAGGACTTCGACCCCCGGAGTAGTGAAGATCGCGTCGATGCGCTGATGCGGGTCCCACGGCGTCGAGGTGTTCTCGCCGCCCCAGGGCGTGGTCGCCCAGCAGTCCCGCAGCTCCGAGGCGAGCCTGCGGAACGTACGTCCCTTGGGCCGGTCATTGAGGTCACCGCCCGCGACGGCGTGCTCCACACCCATCCCGGCAAGCCGGTCGAGGAGCATCCCGCCCTGCTCGTACCGCTCGTCGGTCTGCAGGCTCAGATGGCAGCTCAGGACGCCGAGCCGGGCGCCCCCGAACCGCACGACGGCGGTAGCGAAGCCGCGCCGGTGCAGCCCTGGCGTCAGCGGAAGCAGCACGTCCTCGGTCCGCTCGACGGTGGCCCGCAGCGAGCAGAGCAGCGCGGGCCCCGATGCGGTGGCGCCGCCCGAGAGCAGCACCAGGTCGGCGGCGCGGGCGAGCCGCGCGAGCTTCTTGCGCCACCGGAAGAAGCGGGGCGCCTCCTGGACGAGCACGAGGTCGGGTGCGCAGGCGGCGATGACCCGGGCCAGCGCGTCGGTGTCGTCCCGCATCGACCGGATGTTGTAACTGAGCACCCGGATCACGGCTGAACCGTCGTCTTCGGTCCGGGAGTTGGGCAGCGTCACCATGGGGATCAAGATACGCGCCGCGGGGTGCTGTCACGACGAGGCCCGCCGCCCCGGAAGGGGACGGCGGGCCTCGTACAGAATCCGCGTACGAGCGGGGGCTAGCCCTGGCGGGCCAGGTCGGCGGCGCCCACGAGCCCCGCCTTGTTGCCGAGCTGGGCGGCGAGCACCTGCGCGTGCGGACGCCACTGTCCGCCGATGAGCCACCGGCGGAACGACTTGCGGATCGGGTCGAGCACCAGCTCGCCCTCGTCCGAGAGGCCGCCGCCGACGATGAACGCGGAGGGGTCGAAGAGCGAGGCCAGGTCGGCCAGGCCCGCGCCGACCCAGCGGGCCAGCTCGCGGTAGGAATCCACGGCGACCGGGTCTCCCTGGCGCGCTGCCTCGCTGATGTGCTTGCCCTCGATGCCGTCCACCGAGCCGTCGCCCAGGCCGAGGAGGATCTCGGCGGACTCGGGCGTCGCGTTGGCGCGCTGCTTGCCGTAGCGCAGGAGGGCGCGTCCTGAGGCGTACTGCTCCCAGCAGCCCTGGCTGCCGCAGCCGCACAGCAGGCCGTCCGGGACGACCCGGATGTGGCCGAACTCGGCGGCCACCCCGAAGCGTCCGCGCCGCAGCTTGTTGCCGATGATGATGCCGCCGCCGAGGCCGGTGCCCAGCGTGATGACGATGACGTCCTCGTGGCCCTGGCCCGCGCCGAAGCGGTACTCGCCCCAGGCAGCGGCGTTCGCGTCGTTCTCCACGACGACCGGCATGCCGACCCGCTGCTCGACCTTGTCCTTGAGCGGCTCGTGGCGCCAGTCGATGTTCGGTGCGAAGAGAACGGTGGCGCGCTTGTCGTCGACGTAACCGGCGGCACCGATGCCGACGGCCTCCACGTCGTTCCCCTTGCCGGCCCCGGAGACGGCGGCACAGATCGCGTCCACGATGCCTTCGGCGGTCGGCGGAGTGGGCACCGTGTGCGTGTCGAGAATGGTGCCCTCTTCGTCGACCACTCCGGCCGCGATCTTCGTGCCGCCGATATCGACGCCGATGGTGAGTCCCATGTGTCCCTCAGTTTCGGTCGAGCCCCGCTACGGCCAACCGTACCCGAGGGGGGCTCAGTCCAAGTCGATGTGTTCCGCGGGGCCGGGCCCCTCGTCGCGCGGGTCAGGGCCCTTCGCCGCGTCGCTCCCGCGGGTCCAGCGGCCCTCCTGGCCCTCGACCGCGGAGCGGTAGGCGGCGAGCAGTTCGCTGCCGGCGGTGGCGAGGTGGTCGAAGACGTCGGGGTTGCGTTCGATGACCGGCTCGACGGCGGCCTTCGCCTGCTGGACGACCTGCCGCACGGTCTGCTCGACGGCGCCCTGGGCGACCGCGCCGAGCAGCGGCGTCTGGAGTCCGGACAGCTTCTCCGACACGGCGTCGACGAGCTTGCGCAGCTCCTCGCCGGCCGATCCGGGCGGCGGACCGTACTGGGCACGGCGCCGGGCCTTCTCCGCCGCGAGGTCCTCGGCGCACGCCTTCGCCCACGCGTCGGCGTCGGTGTCGGCCGCTTCGGGTTCGGGCACTTCGTGCTCGGTGGCATCGCTCATGACGGACAGACTCCTGCGGAGGGCGGCTATGGATTCGTACTCTCGACGTTACCCGAACGGCGGTTGCCCGTTCACGGTGTCTGCGGCCACAGATCGGGGTCGGGCGCGAATCGCACCCGCAGCTCGCCCTCGCGCAGTCCGGCGCCCGCGACGGTGCAGCGGCGCAGGGCCGACGGCAGGGTCACCATGCGCCGGAAGGGACCCGCGGTGACGACGAGTTCGTCCCCGCGCCGGATCAGTCCGAGCTCCTCGCGTACGGCGCCGGGGAGCGGGATGTGCCAGACCAGTACGCCGTCGTCGGCGAGGGCGTCGACGACGGGCCACCGCACGGGCTCCGGTGCCCCGGCGGGAACGGGCACGGCGAGGGCGGCCAGGTCGTCGGCGCCGCGGGGATCGCGCCCCAGGTGCGGAAGCGGGAGAAGGTCTTCGCCGTACGTCTCCCGCCACGCGTCCAGCGTCTTGCGCTGCTGGGCGATGAGCCCGGCGAACCAGGTGTCGGCGGTGTCGGCGGGCAGGACGCGGTTGGCGTGCAGGGCGTCGGTGCGCAGGCCCTGCAGGGCGAGGCCGGTGACGGCGGCGCGCACGGCGTCGGCACCCGCGGGTCCGGGCTCGGCGACCAGGCGGACCGTGGTGCCCGGGGCCTCGATCACGGCCTGCGCGGCGGCGAGTTCGGTGTCCCAGCGGGCCGCGGTCTCGTACAGCCAGGCCGAGGGCATCGGGACGCCCGCGATGCGGCCGAGCATGGGGCGCAGGGCGCGGGCCGCCTGCCGCTCGGGCGGCAGGAGCCTGCGGAGGTAGCGGCGCAGCTGCTCGGGGAGGGCGAGGACCGCGAGGGCGCGGGGTGCCGGGGGCAGGTCCACCACCACGGTGTCGTACGCGCTCTGTCCGGCGTCGCGCAGGGCGCGCAGCAGGGCCAGCTCGTCGCTGCCGGGCAGGGGGGTGAGCTCCTCGTCCTCCAGGCGTCCGGCGCCGAGCAGGTCGAGCGCGGAGGAGGCGCGGTCCTGCAGGGCCAGGAGATCGTCGCGGAACTCGTCGCCGGGGGCCAGTCCCCTGACGGTGAGGTTCGCGTGGTCCGCGCCGAGGGGGTCGGCGCGGTCGGCGGAGATCAGCAGGGTCCGGTGCCCTTCGCGGGCGGCGGACAGCGCGGTGGCCGCGGCGACAGTGGTTCGGCCTGAGCCGCCGGGGCCGGTGAGCAGAAGGGTGCGCATAAGGGTGAACCGTACGTGAGCTGGCGCGGGTGCCTTTGACCCCGTGAGCCGAAACCCGTTCCGCCCGCCCCTTACTCCGCGGTGATCACTTCTGAGCGCCCGACTCCACTCGCTTCTTCAGGCCCGCGAGCGCCCGGTCGATGATGACCTTCTCCGCCTTGCGCTTGATCATCCCGAGCATGGGGATCTTGACGTCGACGATCAGCTTGTACGTGACCTCCGTGCCGGTCCCCGAGGGCTTCAGGAGGTACGACCCGTCCAGCGAGCGCAGCATCTGCGACTTGACGAGGGTCCAGCTGACCTCGTTCTCGCCGGTCCACGTGTACCCGAGCGTCTGGTCGTCCTTGATCGCGCCCGCGTCCATGACGAGGCGGACCTGCTTGGCGCGGCCCTGGTCGTCGGTGTCGAGCACCTCCGCCTCCTTCACCTCACCCGTCCAGTCCGGGTAGCGCGCGAAGTCGGCGATCACCCCCATCACCTCGGCCGGTGCCGCCTCGATCGTGATGCTCGAGCTGGTGTGTTCCGCCATCTCTGTGGCTCCTCCAGATGCGGTCCGGTACGGGGGGTGGTGTGTACATGTGTGACGCGTGAAGGCTACCGCGCACGAAGTGGCCCACGGTCACCACTCCAGGGCCCACGGCCTGCCCGAGCTCGCGAAGTGCCCCACGTTCACACACTCCGTCGCCCCGATCCGCATCCGCCGGGTCAACGGCTGGTGAACGTGGCCGAAAAGTGCGTACCGCGGGCGGGTCTTGTGAATGGCTGCGAGGAGGGCGCGACTGCCCCGCTCGAAACGGCGCGCGACGGTGTCGTACACGAGCTCGGGGACGTCCGGCGGGATGTGCGTGCAGAGCACGTCGACCTCGCCCACGGCCTCGATCTTGGCCGCGTACTCCTCGTCACTGATCTCATAGGGCGTCCGCATGGGCGTGCGAAGGCCGCCGCCGACGAACCCGAAGACACGGCCGCCGATCTCGGCACGGGCGCCGTCGAGGACGGTGGTGCCCGGGCCCGCGTACTCGGACCAGAGGGTCGGTATGTCGACATTGCCGTAGGTGGCGTACGTCGGGACGGGGAAGGCGGCGAACATCTCGGCGTACTGCTTTCGCACCGCTCTCTCGATGGCCGGACCGCGGTCTATCCCGGCCCACAGCCGGGCTCCGAACTCCCTGGCCTCGTCGAAACGGCGGGCGGTGCGCAGCTCTACGAGGCGGTCCGCGTTCTCCTTGCCGAAGAGGTCGGGGAAGATGCCGCGCGCGTGGTCGGCGTAGTCGAGGAACAGGACCAGGTCGCCGAGACAGACGAGCGCGTCGGCTCCCTCGCCCGCGCGGGCGAGATCCTTTGTGTTGCCGTGCACGTCACTGACCACATTGACCCGGAAAGCTGGCATGCCGATCACCCTAGAACGAGCGGGCAGAGGTGGGTAGAGGCCCCGAGAAGCATGGAGAAGGGGGCGGACCTGCGGTTACTTCCGAGTCGGGAATGGCGTGGCGTACTGTGCGGTTCAGACCACAAACGTCGTGTGACGCACCGAACATCTGGCCCGGACCCCCTACCGAACAAGCCATACCCATGGGTAACGTCCGGGCAGTCCAGTAGTGCTCCAGTTCTCTTTCCCCCCAGTCACGGAGCACCTGCCCGATCTTGGACCGCACCGTCGCATCGCACAACGTCGTGGCGCCGGCGCCCTATGTAGGAGCAGCAGTCTTGCGCGAGTTCAGCCTTCCGGCCCTGTACGAGGTCCCTGCGGACGGCAATCTGACCGACATCGTCCGCAGAAATGCCGCGCAGCACCCGGATGTCGCCGTCATCGGCCGCAAGGTGGACGGCGCCTGGCAGGACGTCAACGCCAAGACCTTCCTCGTCGAGGTGCGCGCCGCCGCCAAGGGGCTCATCGCCTCCGGAGTGCGCCCCGGCGACCGCGTCGCCCTGATGTCCCGCACGCGGTACGAGTGGACGCTCCTCGACTTCGCGATCTGGAGCGCGGGCGCGGTCACCGTGCCGGTGTACGAGACGAGCTCGGCCGAGCAGATCCAGTGGATCCTTGGCGACTCCGGCGCCGTCGGCATCATCGTCGAGCTCGACGCGCACAGCGCCGCCGTCGACTCCGTGCGCGACCGCCTTCCCGACCTGGTCAACGTCTGGCAGATCGACCGCGGCGGCGTCGATGACCTGAACCGCGCGGGCGCCGACGTCCCGGAGGAGACCGTCGACGAGCGCGGCGCGGTCGCGGGCGCCGACGACCCGGCCACCATCGTCTACACCTCGGGCACCACGGGCCGTCCCAAGGGCTGTGTGCTCACCCACCGCAGCTTCTTCGCGGAGTGCGGCAACGTGGTGGAGCGCCTCAAACCGCTCTTCCGCACCGGCGAGTGCTCGGTGCTCCTCTTCCTTCCCGTCGCGCACGTCTTCGGGCGTCTGGTCGAGGTCGCCGCCCTGATGGCGCCGATCAAGCTGGGCCACGCGCCCGACGTCAAGAACCTCACGGACGAGCTGGCCTCGTTCCGGCCGACCATGATCCTGGGCGTCCCGCGCGTCTTCGAGAAGGTCTACAACTCGGCCCGCGCCAAGGCGCAGGCCGACGGCAAGGGCAAGATCTTCGACAAGGCCGCGGACACGGCGATCGCGTACAGCCGCGCGCTCGACACCCCGAGCGGTCCTTCGCTCGGCCTGAAGATCAAGTACAAGACGTTCGACAAGCTGGTCTACAGCAAGCTGCGGGCCGTTCTCGGCGGGCGCGGCGAGTACGCGATCTCGGGCGGCGCGCCGCTCGGCGAGCGCCTGGGCCACTTCTTCCGCGGCATCGGCTTCACGGTCCTGGAGGGCTACGGCCTGACGGAGTCGTGCGCGGCCACCGCGTTCAACCCCTGGGACCGCCAGAAGATCGGCACGGTCGGCCAGCCGCTGCCCGGCTCGGTCGTCCGGATCGCCGACGACGGCGAGGTACTGCTGCACGGCGAGCACCTGTTCACGGAGTACTGGAACAACACGGGCGCGACCGAAGAGGCGCTCGCCGACGGCTGGTTCCACACCGGTGACATCGGCACGCTCGACGAGGACGGCTACCTCCGGATCACCGGCCGCAAGAAGGAGATCATCGTGACGGCGGGCGGCAAGAACGTCGCTCCCGCGGTGATCGAGGACCGGATCCGCGCGCACGCGCTGATCGCGGAGTGCATGGTCGTGGGCGACGGCAGGCCCTTCGTGGGCGCGCTCGTCACGGTGGACGACGAGTTCGTGGGCCGCTGGGCCCTGGACCACGGGAAGCCCGCGGACTCCACGGCGGCGTCGCTCCGGGACGACCCGGACCTTCTCGCGGAGATCCAGAGCGCGGTGGACGACGGCAACGCGGCCGTCTCCAAGGCGGAGTCCGTGCGCAAGTTCCGTGTCCTCGCTTCGCAGTTCACGGAGGAGTCGGGCCATCTGACGCCGTCCCTGAAGCTGAAGCGGAACGTTGTCGCGAAGGATTACGCGGACGAGATCGAGGCGATCTACCGCGGGTAGCGTTGACGGTTCCGCCCACTCGCCGTGGGGGGGACCCGTTCCTTGGCGACTCACGGTCGCTCGTGGTTGCTCGCGCAGTTCCCCGCGCCCCTGACGGGGCCCAGCTGAGCGCCCCTTAAGGGGCGCGGGGAACTGCGCGACAAGCCCATGACGGCGGTCAGTCGCGCAACACCCCCGGCGGCACCCCACTAGGCGCTACAGCAGCTCCCGCAGCTTCTCCGCCAGGAGATCCCAGCGCCACTTCTCCTCGACCCACTCCCGGCCACGCTCCCCCATACGCCGCCGCAACTCGCCGTCGCCGAGCAGGGTGACGATGCGGTCCGCCGCGGCCTCCGGGGAGCCGCCCCGGACCACCCAGCCCGTCTCACCGTCCAGCACCGCGTCCGGCGCCCCGCCAGAATCCCCCGCGACCACGGGAAGACCGGTCGCCGAAGCCTCCAGGTACACGATTCCGAGGCCCTCCACGTCCAGGCCGCCCCGCCGGGTCCTGCACGGCATCGCGAAGACGTCACCGGCGCCGTAATGCGCGGGAAGTTCCTCCCATGGCACCGACCCGGTGAACCGCACGGAGCCCGAGACCCGGGTCTCGGCGGCCAGCCTGCGCAGGTCCTTCTCGTAGGGGCCGCCCCCGACGATCAGCAGCACCGCCTCGGGCTCCTGGGCCAGGATCCGGGGCATGGCCAGGATCAGCGTGTCCTGCCCCTTGCGCGGCACGAGCCGCGAGACGCACACCACGACCGGCCGGTCCGTGAGACCGAGCCGGGCCCGCACGGCGTCCCCGCCCGATCCGGGGTGGAAGGTCTTCTCGTCGACGCCGGGCGGCAGTTGGACCATCCGTCCCGCCGCCGCGGGCGTCAGCGCCGCGGCGATGCGAGAACGCGTGTACTCACCCAGATAGGTGATCGTGTCCGTCGACTCACCGATGCGGCGGAGCAGTTGGCGTGACGCGGGCAGCTGCGCCCACCCCGCCTCGTGTCCGTGCGTCGTGGCGACGAGACGCCGCGCGCCCGCCTTCCGCAGCGCGGGCGACATGAGCCCCAGCGGTGCCGCGGCCCCGAACCACACCGACTCGCAGCCGTGTTCCCGCAGGAGCGAGACCGCGCGCCGCGTGACGCGCGGGGTCGGCAGCAGCATCGTCGTGGGGTCGCGTACGACCTGGAAGGGCTGCTCCGCGTCGAAGGCGGCCGTAGCCTCGGCGCCCTCGCGGCCCCGCTTCCACGTGGAGGCGTAGACGACGAGCTGTTCGGGGTCCAGGCGCAGCGCCATGTTGTGCAGGAACGCCTGGATGCCACCGGGCCTGGGCGGGAAGTCGTTCGTGACGATCAGGGTCTTGTGCATCGTCGCCGACAGTACCGAAAGCCCGGCAGAGCGTGCCTCTTGGCCCATTCGCCGCCACGCCCGGCATCATGGCTCACGAACCACAATGAAGTATCCGAAAAGGGGCGTGGTGCGCGTGGCGCGGATCCTGACCGTCTGGGTCCTGACCAGGACCATGCTGCTGCTCTGCGTCCTCAAGGTGCTCACCGCCCCCGGCCCCGACGTGACCAGCGACGTCGCCGTCATCTACCAGGGCTGGTACGAGGTCCTGCGCACCGGCACCTTCCCCCTCGACGACGTCACCTGGCAGTACCCGCCCGCCGCCGCGCTCGCGGTCCTCTCCCCCGCCCTGCTGCCCTTCATGGACTACACGTCGGCGTTCTTCGTGCTCGCCCTCCTCGCCGACACGCTCGTCTGCGGACTGCTCCTGTACGCGGGCAGGCGGCCCGGCAAGTCCCTCCGCGGGGCCTGGGTGTGGGTCGTGGGCGTGGCACTGCTCGGGCCGACCGTGTACGCCCGTTACGACGTGATGGTGACGGCCGTGGCGGTCGCCGCGCTGCTCGCCGGGGCGCGCCATCCCCGCACGATGGGCGCGCTCGCGGGGTTCGGGGCGCTGCTCAAGGTGTGGCCCGCCCTGCTGCTCGTCGGCGCGCCACGCGCGCGTGCCACCCGCAGTTCCTGGGGAGCGGCCCTCGCCACGGCCGTCGGCCTGTCCCTCGCCTTCCTGGTGACGATGCCCGGCGCGCTCGCCTTCCTGACCTTCCAGCGCGAGCGCGGCACCGAGGTCGAGTCGCTGGGCGCGCTCGTCTTCCATGTCGCGCGCCACTTCGGCTGGCAGGGCGACGTACAGCTCAACTACGGCTCGGTGGAATTCCTCGGCCCCTACGTCCCGCTGGTCAGCACGGTGGCGCAGGGGCTCTCCGTGGCCGCCTTCTGCTGGCTCCTGGTGTGGCGGCTGCGCGCACGCGTGTGGTCCGCGAGCACGGTCGCGGACGCGGCCTTCGTCGCCGTGCTGCTGTTCACGACGACGAGTCGGGTGATCAGCCCGCAGTACCTCCTGTGGCTGGTCGGCATCGCGGCCGTGTGCATGGCGTTTCGCGCGAGCCGTATGGAGCTGCCCGCGCGCCTGGTGCTCGCGGCCACGTTCGTCACGTTCCTGGAGTTCCCCGTCTGGTTCTCGCACGTGGTGGCGAGCGACCCGCTGGGCATCGCCCTGCTCCTCGTGCGCAACGGACTGCTCGTCGCCGCGGCGCTGCTGGCCTGCCGGAACCTGTGGCGGCAGACGGTGTCCGAGCCCCGGACCCGTGAGCGTGCTCCGGCGCCCGAAGAGGTCAGCCGAGCTCCGCGCGCAGATACGTACGCCAGCGCGCCGTGAACTCCTCCGGAGTGGTGTCCAGGACGTCTCGCAGCGCGTCCTCCAGGGCACCCGGCCTCTTCTTGTGCGCGCCGACCGCTTCGTAGAACTCCGTCAGCTCCTTCTCGCCCCACTGGTCCGCGATCATCCGGCAGGCCAGCCACGACCCTTCGTACGCCTGGGCCAGCTTCCCCGCGTCCCCGCTGAAGCCGAAGGCGTCGTCCTCGGGGAGCGTGCCGGGCAGCTGCTCCCGCTGGGCGGCCCGGCGCAGTTCGGGGGCGGCCTGCGTGGCGGTGCGGCCCGTGCCGCGGTAGCCCACCCAGTCGGCGAAGCCCTCGGAGAGCCACAAGGGGGTCGCCGGTGAGGTGCGCGCGCGGGTCGCGACGTGGGTCGCCTCGTGGGTGAGCACGACCTGCTTGCCGAAGTCACCGAGCACGCCGTACGCCTCGGGGTTGACGATGATCCGGTCGGCGGGCGCCTCCCCGGAGCCGCCGGTCTCCCCCGTGGTCACCGCCGCGATCCCCCGGTAGCCGGAGGCGGGCGCCCCCAGGAGCCCCGCCATGCCGTCCAGGGACCCCGGCACCATGACGACGACCCGCTCCGGCCACTTCCCCCGCCAGGCGTCCCGCACCTGCGGAACCGCCCGGTCGGCGAGCTCCGCGTACTCGCGCAGCGTCGTCTCGTCCCGCTCACCGCGCCTGATGCCCAGCACGAGGCTGTGAGCGCCCCGTACGGACGTCACGGGCCCCTGGTCCCAGAGTTGCTGCGTGGCCTTCTTCGCGGGCCGCTCAGAGGCGACGTACCACCGTCCGTCGCGTTCCTCCAGCGTGAGCGAGCGCGAGGTGACGAGCGGCTCGCTGTCGTAGCCCTTGATGCGGTAGCGCAGGTCGGCGGTGGCCGTGGCGCGCGCCCCGTTCCGCCGGAAGGCGGTCAGGCGGTACTGCCAGGACTGGAGCGGCACCTCGCGCAGGTTGTCGTAGGCCTCGGCGGCCCCGGTGCCCCCGGAGGACCCGGCAGCGCGGCCCGTCGCGCGGAACGCCGCCGCGTCCCGGTCGAGCACCGCTTCCGCACGCCGGTCGAGCAGCCTGCGCACGTCGCCGGGCGCGGCATCGGTCGCCGAGGGACCGCCGCACCCGACGAGCAGAGCGAAACAGATCCCCAGCACCCACGACCCACGCCCGCGACCAGCCACGTTTCAGATCGTACGGGCAGCGGGCGGCGGACCGCCGGTCAGATCCGCGTCACCGACGACACCGGCATCATGCCGACGGGGTCGTATCGCACGGGGGCGCCGGGGTAGGGCGCGTGCACGACCTGGCCGTTGCCGACGTACATCCCGATGTGGCTGGCGTCGTCGCGGTAGGCGACCAGGTCACCGGGCTTCGCCTGGGACAGGGGCACCTGGCGTCCCGCGTACCGCTGGGCCTGCGAGGTGCGCGGCAGGCCGACGCCCGCCTGCGCGTACGACCACTGGGTGAGGCCCGAACAGTCGAATCCGGACGGGCCGTTGGCGCCCCACACGTAGGGGCGGCCGATCGCCGACCGCGCCGCCGCGAGAGCGGCGGCGGCCCGCCCCGAGGTGGGCCCGGCGCTGCCGAGGTCCGGCATCTCGTCACGCCCCGAGCGCGACGTCCTGTCGTACTCCTCGCGGTCCCGCGAGGACAGGGAGTTGAGCAGCTTGCGCGCCTTGGCGAGCTTGTGTTCGACGCTCCGCTTGTGGCGGGCCACGGCGGTGCGGCTCTTCTCCAGCTCAAGGAGCTTGCGGCCGGCTTCCGTGCGCTCCTGCGCGAGGCTGCGCTGGGCCTTCTGCAGGTCGGTCAGTTCGCCTGCCTGCCGAGCGCTGATGCGGTCGAGCGCCGCCGCCTTCTCCAGATAGCCGTCCGGGTCGGAGGAGAGCATCAGGGCGACGGAGGGGTCGATGCCGCCCGAGCGGTACTGCGCCCCGGCGAGCGAACCGAGCGCGCCGCGCATCGTGTTGATGCGCTCCTGGCCGCGGGCGACGCTGTCCTTGGCCCGCTCGACCTGCTCGCGCAGCGTGTCCGCGCGCTCGTCGGCCTTGTTGTACGCCTCGGTGGCCTGCTCGGCCTCCTCGAAGAGGCGGTCCACCTTGGCCTTGGTGGTCGCCGGGGTGTCCTGAGGTGCGGCGCCGGCCGGTGTGGCGGCGAGGGCGGCCGCGGCGGTGGCCGCGGCGGCTGACAGGACGGTTACGCGCGTGCTCCGGTCAAGGCCGGACAGCGCGGGACGACGATGGGACCCCACGGGAAGCCGCTCTCCCTCCGCTGACGGACCCCCGGACAATGGACGAACCGGGGGAAGTCCCCCCGATCCGTCGGGGGAATGGGCGCGACAGTAGCCGTGGGATCACGTCACGGCCAAAGACCCCGCCGTGTACGCAAAGTGACGCCCCGCCGGAGACGCAGGTCACCGACGGGGCGTGGGGTCAGCTCGAGTTACCGGAATTCGCCCGTTTGGGCGGCACGCCGGTCGTTTCAGATGCGGACGCCGAACTGGAAGGAGCCGACGGTGGACATCGACTCGTAGCGCACCACGGCGCCCGGCTTGGGAGCGTGCAGGATCTGGCCGTTGCCCGCGTAGAAGCCGACGTGCGCCAGGCTGTTGAAGAACACCAGGTCGCCGGGCTTCAGCTCGCCGCGACCGATCTTCGTGCCGTCGTTCTGCTGGGTGTACGTGGTCCGGGTGATCTGCACACCGGCCTGGTTGTACGCCCACTGCGTGAGGCCGGAGCAGTCGTAGGAGTTGGGGCCGCTGCCGCCGGAGACGTAGGGCTTGCCGAGCTGCGTGGCGGCGGCGCTCAGGGCGGCCTGGCCGCGCTGCGATGCCGGGACCTCCTTGCCGAGGTCCACGCGGTCGCCGGCGCTGCGGCTGGCGCGCTGCTCCTTGGCGGCGAGGTCCGCCTTCTCCTTGGCGCTGAGGGTGTTGAGCAGCTTCTGGGCGGCGCCGAGCTTGCTCTGGACTTCCTTCTTCTTCTTGCCCAGTTCCTTGCGCGTGTCGGCGAGGTCCTTGAGCTTGTCGGAAGCCTCCTTGCGCTCCTGCGCGAGGGTCCGCTGCTTCTCCTGGACCTTCTTGAGCGCCTCGACCTGCTGACCGCTCAACTGGTCCATGGTGGACGCCTTGTCGAGGTAGTCGTCCGGGTCGGCGGAGAGGAAGAGCTGGACGGAGGGATCGATGCCGCCGGTGCGGTACTGCGCGCTGGCCATCGAACCGAGCCCGCCGCGGAGGTCGTTGAGGTCCTCCTGGCCGCGGGCGACCTTGTCCTGAAGCTCGCCGATCTCCTTCTCGAGCTTCTCCTGCTTCTCCTTGGCGCCGTTGTACCGGTCGGTGGCCCGGCCGGCGTCTTCGTAGAGCTTGTCGACCTTGGACTTGACCTCGTCCTTGCTCGGCTTCTCGCTGGGCGCCGCGTTGGCGGCCTGGGAGGTGAGTGCCACGGCAGCGGCGGCGGTCGCGGTGAGCACGGTCACGCGGGCTCGACTCGGCTGCTTGGGTCGACGATGGGACGCCACGAAGGCGGCTCCTTCTTCCTCCAGCCGCCTACCGAGATCCGGTGGGCGGGTACCGCCGCTGTCACCCCGGATGGGTGATCAACCGAGCGGAGGTTCGAGCCGTGACCTTAGTGACCTCCTTGTGATCAGTTCAAATCCTGAAGGGCAAAAAGTGGGGTGCCCGGCGCATATTTTACCGATATCACACAGGCGGTGAGGGGGGATTGACGCTGCGTCGCGAAGACGGCATCTCAATTCGGGCATAGGGAACAGGAGTTACTTGCGACCCTTAGCCCCGCGAAAGCGACGTGCGTCAGCCCCGCGAAAGCGGCCTGCGTCAGCCCCGCGAAAGCCGCTTCAGGAGCACGGCCGAAGCGACCGGCCGCGCCCCCGCCTTCGCGATCCCGTCGGCCACTTCGCGGTCGGTCGAGACGACGACCACGGGGCGCCCGGGAGGCTCGGCGCGCACCAGCTGGCGGATCAGTTCGTCCGCGGTGACGCCCGGCTTGGAGAACAGCACCCGTACCCCGCGCGGCGGCGCGAGCAGTACGGGCGCGGCGAGTTCGGCCCCGTCGAAGACGCAGGTCATCTCGGCGCCGGTCTGCGCGGCGAGCTGCGAGAGCGAGCCGAGCAGCCGCAGCCGCTGCTTCTCCAGGGGCATCGTCGGATAGCCCGTCTTGGTGACGTTGTAGCCGTCCACGACCATGTGCGCCTGCGGCAGCGCGAGCAGCTGGTCGAGGATGGCCGGATCGTTCTCGGAGAGCGCGCGGGCGGCGATGTCCTTGGGCGTCATCCGCCCCGGCTCGACGGCGTCCACGGTCTCCGCGGGCCGCACGGAGACGGGCGGCAGGGCCAGTTCGCGGCGCAGCCCCTGGGCGGACTCCAGGACCGTGTCGAGCAGCAGCCGCACCCGCATGTCCTCGACGCTGCGGCCCTCGCGCGCCGCCCTGCGGCTGGCCTCTAGGGCGGCCTCGGTCTCGCTCAGCCGCGCCTTGAGCCGCCGGGACTCGCTCTCGGCGGCGGACAGCTGCGCCTGGCCATCGGCGCGTGCGGCGTCGTACTCGGCGGCGGCCTTGCGCAGGGCGGCCTCACCGCGCTTGACGTCACTGAGGGCACCGCGCAGCTTGCGATGCATCGATTCGGCTTCCTTCTTCGCCGACTCCAGCTCCGTGCGCAGCCGTTCGGTCTCGGCCTTCGTCTGGCCGCGGGCCGCGGAGAGTTCCTGGCGCAGCCGTTCGAGCTCGGCGCGGGTCTCGTCCTCGACGCGCTCGGCGTCCGCCCGCAGGGCTTCCTCACCCGCGGCGGTCACCAGCTTCACCCATCCGGTGGGACGCAGTACATAGGCCGCGGCCGCCACATCGAGGGGGTCCGCGGCCGGGGGCGGTGAGCCCGCGTCCAGGGCGCCGGTGAGCTCGGGCTGCGCCTCTCTGAGACGTTCGCCGATGCGCTGCCGGAAGAGCGCGTCGCCCTCCAGGGCCGCCGCCATCGCGTTGCCCGCGAACTTCGTCCGCCGGGTCGGCGTGAAGCGGGCGTACTGCCGCAGCTGTGCGGGCAGTTCGCTGACCGTGAGCCCGCCGAAGCCGTCCGAGACGATCTGGACGACCCGCCGTCGCACTCCGTCGGGCAGCGGGCGGTCGAGCACCTCAGCGGTGCCGTCGTCCGGCTCCCCGCTTGCGCTCTCCACCATCCGTCACCCCACTAGCTGTGCGGGGCCCGCTCCCTCAGGAGCCGGCGCCCGGCCTGTCCACGAGTTCCACCTGGTCCACCGCGTTGCACCAGCGGCAGCGCACCGACTCGATGGTCTCACTGACCACCTCGCGTTCCTCGACGTTCGACTCACCGGCCAGGTCGAGGTGCACATATTCGACGACCTTCGACGTGCGGGTCACGTCGAAACGCGTGAGGTTGCCGCAGAGCGCGCAGCGCCACCGGGTGGTGTCGGTCGGCAGAGGAACCGTCATCGTGGCTGTTCGCTTTCCTTCGGAATTCCATGGTGCGTGGTGCCCGTAACCCTAAGGCCTGTAAGGGTCTCCATGCGGCGGCCTCCCACGCGGCGGGGCGGTCTGTACGGTTTGCTGCACTTACGTCATGCTCTGTTCATGATCAAGACATGGGGTTCGACGGCGGGCCGGATGCTCAGGGGGCAGTCCGCCCCGGTGACGTACGGACTGATCGCCGTCTGCTGTCTGGTCTTCGTGATCTCGCCCGTGTCGGGGCTCAATCCCGGGTACGGCACCGGCGATGAGCTGCTCGCCGCACAGCAGGACTACTTCGAGCGCTGGGGCGTGGTCCCCTCGGAGCTGTTCAGCGGGGCGCTGCGGCCCGTGCTCGCCCCGGCCACCGCGCTCTTCGTGCACGGGAGCTGGCTGCATCTGCTGGGCAACATGCTGTTCCTCTTCGTCTTCGGGGCGATGACCGAGGAGCGGATGGGACACCTCCAGTTCGCGTTCTTCTATGTCGGCTGCGGCTATCTCGCCCTGTTCGCGTACGCGGTCGCGCACGCGGGCTCGCATCAGACCCTGGTGGGCGCGTCGGGGGCGATCTCCGCGGTGCTCGGTGCCTTTCTCCGTCTCTTCCCCAAGGCGCGGGTCACCAGCCTCTTCCCGTTCCTCTTCTTCCTGCCGCTGCGGTTTCCGGCCTGGGTGGTGCTGCCGTTCTGGGTGGTACTGCAGTGGCTCGCGGCCTGGCAGGGCGCGCAGGGGCCGGGGGTGGCGTATCTGGCCCACCTGGTCGGGTTCTCCCTCGGCTTTCTGTACGCATGGGGGCGCTACAGGAGGACAGCTAGAGTGAAGAAGCCAGCACCGGTTACCGAGGGAGACAGTCAGCCGTGATCACCGCGATCGTGCTCATCAAGACCAGCGTGGACCGGATCCCGGAGATCGCCGAGTCGATCGCCGCCCTCGACTGTGTCAGCGAGGTCTTCTCCGTGACCGGTACGTACGACCTGATCGCCATGGTGCGCGTCACGCGCCACGACGACCTGGCCGACGTCATCCCCGGCAAGATCAGCAAGATCCCGGGCGTGGAGGGGACGGACACGCATGTCGCGTTCCGTACGTACTCGCAGCACGACCTCGAAGCGGCGTTCGCGATCGGCCTCGACTCCTAGCGTCCGCTCCCGTCCTGGGCGTAGAACTCCCGCACGGCGGGCGGAAGTTGACCCGCCTGAGCCGGGTCGACCCCTCGGGCCTCGACCCCCGCCTGAAGGACTCCGAGATCCGCGTCGCCTGCAACCCCCCACAACGGCCTGGGAGCCGGTCAGGACGCGCACCACATCCGGGCGGAGGGCGCGAGCGGGCCCTGCGGATGATCGTTCTGGGGTCATGCCTGAGGGGACTGCCCAGGGCTCAGGCGGCCGTGGTGTCCGGGACGCAACGCCCGTCCTCCGTACGGTAGTTCCAGCGCGCGCCGTCGGCCACGAGCTCCTTGCAGGCGCGCACGAAGCGCTCCACGTGCTCGTCCGGGGTGCCCGCGCCGAAGCTGACGCGGATCGCGTTCAGGGACTTCTCGCCGGGCGCGGCCTCGGGGGCACCGCACTCGCCCTGGGTCTGCGGGTCGCTGCCGAGCAGGGTGCGCACCAGCGGGTGGGCGCAGAAGAGACCGTCGCGTACGCCGATGCCGTACTCGGCGGAGAGCGCGGCGGCGAAGTGCGAGCTGTTCCAGCCGTCGACGACGAAGGAGATGACGCCGACGCGCGGCGCGTCGTCGCCGAAGAGCGAGAGCACCTTCACGGCGGGCACTTCAGCGAGACCCTCGCGGACCTTGGCGATGAGGTGGCGCTCCCGGGCGACGAGCTCGTCGAAGCCCGCCTCGGTGAGCGCCTTGCAGGCGGCGGCGATCGAGTAGACGCCGATGACGTTCGGCGAGCCGGCCTCGTGCCGCGCGGCGGTGTCGTGCCACTCGACGTCCACGCCGCCGTCCGTACGCCGTGCGACCTTGCGCGAGGCGCCGCCGCCCGCGAGGTACGGCTCGGCCGCCCGCAGCCAGTCGGAGCGTCCCGCGAGGACACCCGAGCCGAAGGGCGCGTACAGCTTGTGGCCGGAGAAGGCGACCCAGTCGACGTCGAGCTCGCTGATCGAGACGGGGTGGTGGGGCGCGAGCTGCGCGGCGTCCAGGACGATGCGGGCGCCGTGCGCGTGGGCGGCGGCGGCGAGCTCCTTGACCGGCCACAGCTCACCGGTGACGTTCGAGGCGCCGGTCACGCACACCAGGGCGGGCCCGTAGGGGTCGCGGTCGGCGAGTGCGCGCTCCAGGGTGGCGACGGCCTGATCGGCGGTGCGCGGGGCGTTCAGGTAGGTCACGCGGGCGTCGCGCCAGGGCAGCAGCGAGGCGTGGTGCTCGGTCTCGAAGACGAAGACCTGGCAGTCGGCGGGCAGCGCGGCGGCAAGGAGGTTGAGCGAGTCGGTGGTCGAACGGGTGAAGACGACCTGGTCGTCCTCGCGGCAGCCGAGGAACTCCGCGACGGTGACGCGGCTGTTCTCGAAGAGGTCGGTGGAGAGCTGCGAGAGGTACCCGGCGCCGCGGTGCACGCTGCCGTAGTACGGCGCGTACGCGGCCACGTCGTCCCACACCCGCTGGAGCGCCGGGGCGCTCGCGGCGTAGTCGAGCGCCGCGTAGGTCACCTCGCCGCCGGTGACGAGCGGCACGGTGACGTCACGGCCGAGCACCGGCAGCGGCGCGGCGCAGCAGGGGTCGGCGGACTCGGTGGAGGAGGCGTCGGTGACGGTGGCGACAGAGCGTGCGGACATGGCGAACTCCCGTGGGAAGGCAGGCGAGTTCACTGCGAGGGCGCACATACGGCGCTGCAGTGATGAAGAGAAAAGGGGGTGCGGAAAAGGGGCCGGGAAGCCCTATCGCATTCGCTTGCTCACGAGACTGCTCCCTTGAGGACCAGGACCCCAGGGGTACGACACTCATCGAGTGCGCAGGGGTCCGCGCTTGCCATACGCCTTGCTGCGTACGGCCTGGTCTTCACCCGGGGCACCCCGCCACGGACGGAGGGTTGCCGGACAGCGAGCCGGGGCCTAATCGCTGTCACTCATGACCTGCGCAGCATCTTGCCACACGATCTTCCCGGTGCACACCGCAGTCCGGCATCCGGACTGCGGTGTGCGCCACACTCACCTGTTGCTGGCCGCCACCCACCGCTCCAGGGCCTTCTTCGCGGAACCGGAGTCGATGGCCTGGGCCGCCTTCGCGATCCCGGCGCCGATCTGCTCCACGAGGGTCCCCTCGCCCGGCGAGAGGGCCACCAGGGCCGCCGCCGTGTTGAGCAGCACGGCGTCCCGCACAGGGCCCTTCTCTCCGTCCAGGAGACGCAGCGCCACCTCGGCGTTGTACGAGGCGTCAGCGCCCCGCAGTGCCTCCACGGGGACAAGGTCGATGCCGACGTCGCGCGGGTCGAAGGCCTCCTCGCGCACGGCTCCGTCCCGTACGACCCAGACCCGGGATGTGGCCGTGGTCGTCAGCTCGTCGAGCCCGTCGTCGCCGCGGAAGACGAGGGAGGAGTTCCCGCGCTCGGCGAAGACCCCGGCCACGATCGGCGCCATCCGCGGGTCGGCGACCCCGACCGCCTGGGCGCGCACCTTGGCCGGGTTGGTGAGCGGGCCGAGGGCGTTGAAGACGGTCCTGATGCCCAGCTGGCTGCGGGCCCCGCCGGCGTGCCGCAGCGCCGGGTGGAACTTCACGGCGAAGCAGAAGGTGATCCCGGCCTCCTCGGCCACCTCGACGACCCGGTTCAGCGGCAGCTCCAGGTTGACCCCGAGCTTCTCCAGGACGTCGGAGGCCCCCGAGGCGCTGGAGGCGGCGCGGTTGCCGTGCTTGACGACCTTCGCGCCGGCGCCCGCGGCCACGATCGCGGACATCGTGGAGATGTTGACGGTCTTCGCGCCGTCGCCGCCGGTGCCGACGATGTCGACGGTCTGCCCCGGCACCTCGATCACGTTGGCGTGCTCGTACATCGTGCGGACGAGGCCGGAGATCTCCTCCACGGTCTCGCCCTTGGCCCGCAGCGCGACCACGAAGCCGGCGATCTGCGCGTCGGTCGCCTCGCCGCGCATGATGCGGTCCATCGCCCACGCGGCGTCCTCGGCGCTCTGGTCGCGCCCTTCCAGCAGCCCGTTCAGCACACCGGGCCAGGAACGGGCCGCCGCGGTGTTGCCTCCTGCGGGGGTCACAGCGCTCATCTGCCGCTCCTGGGTTCGTCTAGGCAAGGGTCAGGAACACCTTATCCAGCCCGGGGGACGGCAAAGAGCCCCGTCCATGCACTGGATGCAGGGACGGGGCTCTCGCCGTGGCGACCTGGTGGTCAGACCTTGCGGTCAGAACGTCGGAGCGTTCAAGGGATCAGTGGTGGCCGTGGCCGCTGGTGATCTCCTTGTACTCCTCGGTGGTGGGCTTGGGGATCTGGTTGTCCTCCCCGTAGTAGCCCTTGCTGAGCTTGGCCCGGAGCTTCTGCGAACCGGACACCTTGCGCTCGACGCCGTTCTCGTCGACCGAGGGGCCGATCTCGAGCGGCGCGTACTGCTCGTGCGCGGTGAGCGTGTGCAGCTGCTCCTGGTTGAGCGGCTCGTGGACCTCGATGAACTCACCGTGCGGCAGGCGCTTGATGATGCCGGACTCGCGACCGTGCAGCACCTTGTCCTTGTCGCGCCGCTGCAGACCCAGGCAGATCCGCTTGGTGATGATGAAGGCGAGGACCGGCGCCACGAAGAACGCGATGCGCACGAACCAGGTGATCGAGTTGATCGACAGGTGGAAGTGCGTGGCCCAGAGGTCGTTTCCACCACCGATCAGCAGCACCATGTACCAGGTGATCCACGCGACGCCGAAGCCCGTACGGGTCGGGACGTTGCGCGGGCGGTCCAGGATGTGGTGCTCGCGCTTGTCCCCGGTGACCCAGGACTCGATGAACGGGTAGACCGCGATCGCGACCAGGACCAGCGGGAAGATGACCAGCGGGATGAACACGCCCAGGACGAGCGTGTGACCCCAGGCGTTGATCTCCCAGCCCGGCATGACACGGATCAGGCCCTCGGAGAAGCCCATGTACCAGTCGGGCTGCGCTCCGGTGGACACCTGGTCCGGACGGTAGGGACCGAGCGCCCAGATCGGGTTGATCGTGGCGATCGCCGAGATGGCCGCGATCACACCGAAGACCAGGAAGAAGAAGCCTCCGGCCTTCGCCATGTAGACGGGCAGCAGCGGCATGCCGACGACGTTCTTGTTCGTCTTGCCGGGGCCCGCGAACTGGGTGTGCTTGTGGTAGAAGACCAGGATCAGGTGCGCCACCACGAGCCCGAGCATGATGCCCGGCAGCAGCAGGATGTGCACCGAGTAGAACCGGGCCACGAAGTCGCCGCCGGGGAACTCCCCGCCGAACAGGAACATCGCCAGGTACGTGCCCACGATCGGCACGGACAGGACGGCGCCCTGCATGAAGCGCACACCGGTACCGGAGAGCAGGTCGTCCGGGAGCGAGTAACCGGTGAAGCCGGTGAACATGCCCAGGACGAACAGCAGGAACCCGAAGACCCAGTTGACCTCACGGGGCTTGCGGAACGCACCCGTGAAGAAGACGCGCATCATGTGCACGAACATCGCCGCGAGGAAGATCAGCGCCGCCCAGTGGTGGATCTGCCGGATCAGCAGACCACCGCGCACATCGAAGCTGATGTGCATGGTCGAGTTGAACGCCTCGGACATCAGCTGGCCCTGCAGCGGGATGTAGCTGCCGTGGTACTCCACCTCGTTCATCGAGGGGTGGAAGAACAGGGTCAGGTACACACCCGTGAGGATGATGATGATGAAGCTGTAGAGGCAGATCTCACCGAGCATGAAGGACCAGTGGTCCGGGAAGATCTTGCGCATGTTGGCCTTGGCCAGGGAGTAGATCCCCAGACGTCCGTCGGCCCAGTCGGCGACCCGCTCACCTGCGGGCGCCTCCTTCTTACGCGTATCAGTCGTCGTAGTGCTCATCCGCGCTCCCAGAAAGCAGGACCGACGGGCTCAGCGAAGTCGCCGAGCGCCTCGAGATAGCCCTCTTCGTTCACGCCGATGCGCAGCTGCGGCAGCGCGTGACCGGCCGGGCCGAAGATCACTCGGGCACCGTCGGAGAGGTCGAAGGTGGACTGGTGGCACGGGCAGAGGACGTGGTGCGTCTGCTGCTCGTACAGGGAGATCGGGCAGCCGACGTGGGTGCAGATCTTGGAGTACGCGACGACACCGTCGTGCGACCACTCGAGCTCCTGCTTGTCCTTGATGTTGTCCGGCTGGATGCGGACGATCATCAGGGCCGCCTTGGCGATCTCCTTCTGGAAGTCGTGGGCGTCCTCTTCCAGGCCCTCGGGCTTGGCGAAGGTCAGCGAGCCGACCTGGACGTCCGACGGGCGCAGCGGCTCGTTCGTGTTCATGTTCACGAGCAGCTTGCCCTTGGACCACAGCGTGTGCCGCAGCTTGTCCTCGGGCAGCGGACCGAGGTCGCGCAGCAGGACGACACCGGAGAGCGGCACCATGGCCAGCGCACCGAACATCGTGTTCCGGATCAGCTTGCGCCGGCCGAACTGCGACTCCGCGGCACCGGCCTTGAAGTCGGCCATGACCTTGGCCTTGACCTCGGGCTCGGCCTCGATGGGGTGCCGCTCGTCGGCGACCTCCACGTCGGACATCAGAGTGCGGGCCCAGTGGACCGCGCCCGCGCCGATGCAGAAGAGCGCCACGCCCAGGGTCATGCCCAGGGAGAAGTTCAGCGCACTGATGTGGCCGATCGGGAAGATGTAGATGCGCTTGTCGACCGGGAACGCCACGTACGAGGCGATGAAGCCGATCGTGGCCAGCATCGACAGTGTGAACAGGAAGGCGACCGCACGCTCGGACCGCTTGGCGGCCCGCTCGTCGATGTCCTGGACACGGTGCTCATGGGGCGGAAGGCCCGGGTCGGCGAACGGGTTCTCGTCCTTCACCGCTACCGAGCCGTGCTCGGTCTCCTGCACGCTGGGCAGGTTCTCTTCTGATTTCTCTTGGCTACTCATGACTTCTTGGCCTTTGCGGTCCGAGCGGCGACCCACACGGCGACCGCGATCAGCGAGCCGAGACCGAAGATCCAGCCGAACAGGCCTTCACTGACCGGACCCAGACCACCCAGCTTGAGACCGCCAGGGCTCTCGGTCTGTTCGCCGTTGACCGCGTCGAGGTACGCGATGATGTCCTTCTTGTTCTTCTCCGGCATCGTCGTGTCGGGGAAGGACGGCATGTTCTGCGGGCCGGTCTGCATGGCCTCGTAGATGTGCTTCGGGGAGACATCCTCCAACGAAGGAGCGAACTTGCCCTTCGTCAACGCGCCGCCCTCACCGGTGAAGTTGTGGCACTGCGCGCAGTTGGTGCGGAACAGCTCGCCACCCTTGGCGATGTCCGCCCCCTCCGGGCTGTACTGCTTCTCGGTGGGGATGGTCGGGCCCGCGCCCAGCGAGGCGATGTACGCCGCGAGCTGGTCGATCTGGGCCTGGTTGTAGATGGCCTTCTTCTTCGGCGCCTGGGCGCCCGGCTGCTGGAGCGGCATGCGGCCGGTGCTGACCTGGAAGTCGACGGCGGCTGCGCCGACGCCCACCAGGCTAGGACCGTCGGAGGACCCCTGACCGCCGGTTCCGTGGCAGCTGGAGCAGCCCACGGAGTACAACTTCTTGCCCTCGTCGATGGCGAGGGACTGGGCGGTGTCGTCGGCCTGCGCCTTGTCCGCGGGTGCGAACGCGGCGTACAGCCCCCCGGTGGCCGCCAGCGCGAGGAGTAGGACGACGACCGCCGCCAGCGGGTGGCGTCGTCGTGCGGAGAGCTTTTTCACGGATTACCCCGGTGTCAGGATCTTCTGCGTCGATGCTTCTGGAATGAGTCGGAACGTCGGGCCCGGCTGGGCCCGGCCCCGTTTACTTGATCATGTAGATCGTGGCAAAGAGACCGATCCAGACAACATCGACGAAGTGCCAGTAGTAGGACACGACGATGGCTGCGGTCGCCTGCTCATGGGTGAACCTCTTGGCCGCGTACGTCCTGCCGAGGACCAGCAGGAAGGCGATGAGGCCGCCTGTCACGTGCATGCCATGGAAGCCAGTGGTCAGGTAGAAGACCGAGCCGTACGGGTCGGACGAGAGCGAGAGGCCCTCGTGCTTGACCAGCTCGGTGTACTCGTACACCTGACCGCCGATAAAGACCGCACCCATGATGAAGGTGACGATGAACCACATCCGGAGCTTCTTCACGTCACCACGCTCAGCGGCGAACACGCCTAGCTGACACGTGAGAGAGGAGAGCACCAGGATCGTGGTGTTCGTCGCCGAGAACGGGAAGTTCAGCGCGGACGCCATTTCCTTCCAGTGCTCAGGTCCTGTCACCGATCGCAGGGTGAAGTACATCGCGAAGAGGGCCGCGAAGAACATCAGCTCGGAACTCAGCCAAATGATGGTTCCGACGCTGGTGAGGTTCGGTCGATTGACCGGCGGGTGCGCGTGCCCGGTATCTACTGTCGTTGCTGTCGCCACGACCGACATTATGTCGGTCGCTTATCCCGCCCTCACCCCGGGGGGTGCCGTTCGGAGTGTCTGTGGGGTGTGTCCTGCCCGTATGGCCCATCGAAGGGCTGTCCGAACCGCTGTTGACGGGGTGTCCGGAGGAGTAGCATCCGCGCATCGGTCCCCGGCCGAATGCCCTCAACGAAGCGGAGGAACAATGCAGCCGACCGCCACGGTGCTGGTCTACAGCGACAACGCGAGCACCCGCGAGCAGGTCCGGTTGGCCACCGGACGCAGGCCGGCGGCGGACGTTCCCGCGGTCGAGTTCATCGAGTGCGCGACGCTGCCCGCCGTGCTGAAGGAACTCGACCGGGGCGGCATCGACGTCTGCGTCCTGGACGGCGAGGCCACGCCCATCGGCGGCATGGGGGTCTGCCGTCAGCTCAAGGACGAGATCTTCAACTGCCCGCCCGTGCTCCTGCTCATGGGACGCCCGCAGGACGCCTGGCTGGCCACCTGGAGCCGTGCGGAGGCCGCAGTGACCCTTCCGGTCGACCCGGTCGAGTTCGCGGGCTCCCTGGCCTCCCTGCTGCGCCGGCGGCTGGCCGTCCAGGCCTGAGGCGCGCGGAAGGCCCCGCGCTCCGGCGCGGGGCCTTCCGTGCTGTTCTGCGGCCCTGTCAGACCTGCGGACGCAGTCGGGCCGCGTCGACCGCCGTGGGGCCTTCCTTGGCCCCGTCCAGCAGTGCGCTGCCGCTGCGCCAGCTCTTCCAGCCGACGTTCCAGTCGCCGAAGCCGTTGCCGAACGGATCCATGTCCGCGCCGTAGCTGTTGACGACCTTCACGATGTCGCCCTGCCGAACGGTCTCGTAGAACCAGGCGGCGTCACCGGTGCTCATGCCCGTGCAGCCATGGCTGGTGTTCGCGTACCCCTGCGAGCCGACCGACCAGGGAGCTGCGTGCACGTACTCGCCGGAGTCGGTGACCCTCGTCGCGTAGTAGACCATCTTGTCGTAGAAGTCCGATGCGCCGATGCTGGCACTGGTCATGCGTACGGAGTACTCCTTGCCCAGCACCACCTTGACGCCGTTGCGGGTGGAGTAGCCGGGCTTGCCCGTCGTCACCGGCATGGAGTTGATCTCCTCGCCGTTGCGGTAGACCGTCATGTAGTGCGAACCGGCGTCCGTCACGGCCTCGATGCGGTCGCCGATGGTGATCTTCACCGGCTTCGCGTCGCCGCCCCAGAGCTTGTCGCGGACCTTGATGCCCTCAAGGTTGCTCCGTACGTGGATGGTCGCGCCCGTGGGCCAGTACTCCTTGGGGCGGTAGTGCAGCGTCTTGCTGTCCACCCAGTGCCACACGCCTTCCGTGGCGGGCTGCGTCTCCACCTTCAGCGAGCGCTCCACGATGGCTCTGGCCTTCTTGTCCTTCACCTTGGCACTGAGCTTGGCCGTGATCGGCTGGCCCACGCCGTACTTGCCCGAATCGGGACCGAAGGTGACGTCGAGGCGCTTCTTCTTGGCCGGCGCGTCGGTGTCGAACGCCAGGACCTTGCGGCCCGGCGCGCCGTCCTCGTCCTCCGTGCTCACCCGCACGGTGTAGTGCGTGCCCGCCGCCAGGGGCTCCGTGCTGTGCCAACGGGCGCCGTCGGCGGCGAGTTCGCCCTTCACGTACCGCCCGAGGGCGTCGGTGGCCGTCACATCGGTGATGCGCCCGTCCTCGCCCTGGGAGGTGACCTCAAGGGGCTTGTCGGGATCCGCCTTCTGGCTGCCCACAGGGCCGTTGAAGGCGATCTGGCCCGCCGCGTCGTACGGCTTCGCCGAGAGCGGATGGCCGTCGGAGCTGCCGCACGCCGTGGTTCCCACCCCGAGGGCGGCCACCAGCAAGGTGCAGCTCAGTACCGTGCGGATTCGCGGTGAGTGGCTCATGAACACACGGTATGGAGGTTCATCGGCTCCGGCGCGCCGAGTGACCCGTACGAGGGTCGGCCGCGACACGCCGAGGGGCCCGGACTCTCCTGACGGAGTGTCCGGGCCCCTCGGTGAAGCGGGAAATCAGTGACTCAGTTGCTCACTGGGTCTGGTTCTCGCCCCGGTAGTACTCGAAGACCCAGCCGAAGAGGCCGATCATCAGGATGGGGGCGGAGAAGTACAGCAGCCACCAGCCGAAGACGACGCCCATGAAGGCGAGCGCGCCACCGATGGCCAGCGAGAGCGGCTGCCAGCTGTGCGGGCTGAAGAAGCCCACCTCGCCGGCCTCGTCCGCCACGTCGGCTTCCTTGTTGTCCTGTGCGGCCGCGTCGACACGCCGGGCCGTGAAGGCCAGGTAGTAGCCGATCATGATGCACAGACCGAAGGCCAGGAACAGCGCGGTCGTACCCGCCGGCTCCTTGGACCACCAGCCGTAGACGATCGCCATGGCGAGCACGAAGACGCTCAGCCAGATGAACATCTTGCCTTGGACCTTCACTTGCCGGCCTCCTTGCCGCCCGCGAGCGCCTTGTCACCGTGGCCGCTGTTCTCGAGCTGGTCGAGAGCCGCGATCTCAGGGTGATGCAGGTCGAACGCCGGGGATTCGGAACGGATCCGCGGCAGGGTGAGGAAGTTGTGCCGCGGCGGCGGGCAGGACGTCGCCCACTCGAGCGAACGGCCGTAGCCCCACGGGTCGTCGACCTCGACCTTCTTGCCGTACTTGGCGGTCTTCCAGATGTTGTAGAAGAACGGCAGGATCGACAGGCCGAGGAGGAACGAACAGATCGTCGAGATCGTGTTCAGCGCGGTGAAACCGTCGGCCGCGAGGTAGTCCGCGTAACGACGCGGCATGCCCTCGGCGCCCAGCCAGTGCTGCACCAGGAACGTGCCGTGGAAGCCCACGAACAGCGTCCAGAAGGTGATCTTGCCGAGCCGCTCGTCCAGCATCTTGCCGGTCATCTTCGGCCACCAGAAGTGGAAGCCGGAGAACATCGCGAAGACCACGGTGCCGAAGACGACGTAGTGGAAGTGCGCGACCACGAAGTACGAGTCGGAGACGTGGAAGTCCATCGGCGGCGAGGCCAGGATCACGCCGGTCAGACCACCGAAGGTGAAGGTGATCAGGAAGCCGACGGCCCAGAGCATCGGTGTCTCGAAACTCAGTGAGCCCTTCCACATCGTTCCGATCCAGTTGAAGAACTTCACGCCCGTTGGCACGGCGATCAAGAACGTCATGAAGGAGAAGAACGGCAGGAGCACTCCACCGGTGACGTACATGTGGTGCGCCCACACGGTCACGGAGAGACCCGCGATGGCGATCGTCGCGCCGATCAGACCCATGTAGCCGAACATCGGCTTCCGGGAGAAGACCGGGATGACCTCGGAAATGATTCCGAAGAACGGCAACGCGATGATGTACACCTCTGGATGGCCGAAGAACCAGAAGAGGTGTTGCCATAGCAGCGCGCCACCGTTGGACGCGTCGAACACATGGGCACCGAACTTACGGTCCGCCTCCAGGGCGAACAGCGCGGCGGCCAGGACCGGGAAGGCCAGCAGGACCAGTACGGCGGTCAGCAGGACGTTCCACACGAAGATCGGCATCCGGAACATCGTCATGCCGGGTGCGCGCATGCAGATGATCGTGGTGATGAAGTTGACCGAACCGAGGATCGTGCCGAAGCCGGAGAAGGCCAGACCCATGATCCACATGTCGGCGCCGATGCCCGGCGAGCGGACGGCGTCCGACAGCGGGGAGTAGGCGAACCAGCCGAAGTCGGCCGCACCCTGCGGGGTGAGGAAGCCCGCCACCGCGATGAGCGAGCCGAAGAGGTACAGCCAGTACGCGAACATGTTCAGCCGCGGGAACGCCACGTCGGGCGCGCCGATCTGCAGCGGCATGATCCAGTTCGCGAATCCGGCGAACAGCGGCGTCGCGAACATCAGCAGCATGATCGTGCCGTGCATCGTGAACGCCTGGTTGAACTGCTCGTTCGACATGAGCTGCGAGCCGGGACGAGCGAGTTCGGCGCGCATGAAGAGCGCCATGACGCCGCCGATGCAGAAGAACGCGAACGACGTGACCAGGTAGAGCGTGCCGATCGTCTTGTGGTCGGTGGTGGTGAGCCACTTGATGACCACAGCGCCCGGCTGTGCGCGCCGTACCGGCAGCTCGTTCTCGAACGAGTCTTCTGCTGCCGCGGCACCCTGAGGTTCGTTGAGGATGCTCACAGGTTGTTCGTCTCCCGGTTCTTCTCGTGCTTCGTCTGCTCGATGCCGGCCGGGATGTAACCGGTCTGGTTCTTCTTCGCCAGATCCTCGAGGTGCTTCTGGTAGCGCTCGGGGGAAACGACCTTGACGTTGAAGAGCATCCGGGAGTGGTCGACACCGCAGAGCTCGGCGCACTTGCCCATGAAGGTGCCCTCCTTGTTGGGAGTCACCTCGAAGGCGTTGGTGTGGCCCGGGATGACGTCCTGCTTCATGAGGAACGGCACCACCCAGAAGGAGTGGATGACGTCACGCGAAGTCAGGACGAAGCGGACCTTCTCGCCCTTGGGGAGCCAGAGGGTCGGACCCGGGTTGCCGTTCTGCGGGTTCCGCTGGCCGGGCGTGCCGACGTCGTAGACGCCACCGGCGTTGGACGGGAACGCATCACGGAACTTGTCCGGGATGGCCTCCAGCTCCTTGGACGTCTTCGCCTCGCCCTTGTCGGAACCCGGCACGTCCTCGATGTAGTTGAAGCCCCAGCTCCACTGGTAGCCGACCACGTTGACCGTGTGGGCGGGCTTTTCGTCGAGGTGGAGAAGCTTCGACTCATCACGTGCCGTGAAGTAGAAGAGCACCGAAACGATGATGAGGGGGACCACGGTGTACAGCGCCTCGATGGGCATGTTGTACCGGGTCTGCGGAGGTACCTCCACCTTGGTGCGGCTGCGCCGGTGGAAGATGACGCTCCAGATGATCAGTCCCCACACCAGCACGCCCGTGACGAGCGCTGCCGCCCACGAGCCCTGCCAGAGGGAGAGGATCCGCGGAGCCTCCTCCGTTACCGGGGTAGGCATTCCAAGGCGGGGGAAATCCTTGTATGTGCAACCTGTAGCGGTCGCCAGGATCAGGCCCGCAGTCAGCACCTGCGGCAGCTTCCGCCGCATCGGGCGCCGCGACGAGCGGTCGGAGCCGTTGGGACTCACGTAGCGCCTTCCCGAGAGTCTCGGCCCGCGCGGTCGGGTGCGGCCTTCTCGGTCGTCGGTCGCCGCCCTGCGGCGGGCAGGGGTTTGGATGTTTATGCGGGCCAAACCTTACTGGACGCTATTTGGGGTCGCGCGGGGAGGGTGCCTAACGCGCCGCGGGTCACTCCGAAGGGTGGGCGCCCTGCCGCCGACGGCTTTCTGACGGGGGGTCTGGGCGCCCGATGACTCGGGGCGGTCTCTCGGTACGCGACCGCGGGTCCGCCGTGGCTTGTCGCGTCGTTCCCCGCGCCCCTTCGGGGCGCTTCCTCGGGGGCACGCTTTAGCGTTGCGGCGTGTCCTACTTCGATGTCGCGTCCTCCGCTCCCCTCCACCCCGTGGCCCGCCAGGCCCTGCAGGCCTCGCTGGATGAGGGGTGGGCCGATCCGGCGCGGCTCTATCGCGAGGGGCGGCGGGCCAGGCTGCTGCTCGATGCCGCGCGGGAGGCCGCCGCGGACGCGGTCGGGTGCCGCCCCGACGAGCTCTCCTTCACCCCCTCGGGGACCCGGGCGGTGCACTCCGGGATCGCCGGGGCACTCGCCGGGCGTCGGCGTGTCGGGCGGCATCTGGTGGTGTCGGCGGTCGAGCACTCCTCGGTACTCCATGCGGCGGCGGCCCTCGAGGCCGACGGCGGGGCGGTGACGGAGGTCCCGGTGGGCCGGTCCGGCGCGGTGTCGCCGGCCGCGTACGCCGCCGCCCTGCGCCCCGGCACGGCGCTCGCCTGCCTGCAGTCCGCCAACCACGAGGTGGGCACCGAGCAGCCGGTGGCCGATGTCGCTTCGGCGTGTCGCGCCGCCGGGGTACCGCTCCTGGTGGACGCGGCACAGTCGCTGCCGTGGGGCCCGGTGGGCGGGGAGTGGTCGCTGCTGGCCGCCAGTGCCCACAAGTGGGGCGGGCCCGCGGGGGCCGGGCTGCTCGTGGTCCGCAAGGGGGTGCGGTTCGCCCCGCAAGGCCCCGCGGACGAGCGGGAGTCGGGGCGCTCCCCCGGCTTCGAGAACATCCCGGCGGTGGTCGCCGCAGCGGCCTCGCTGCGTGCCGTGCAGGCCGAGGCCGTCGAGGAGGGCGCACGCCTGCGGGAGTTGACGGAGCGGATCAGGGCCCGGGTGCCTGGCCTCGTGCCGGACGTGGAGGTGGTGGGCGATCCGGAGCGGCGGCTGCCCCACCTCGTCACCTTCTCCTGTCTCTATGTCGACGGGGAGACAGTCCTGCACGAGCTGGACCGGGCCGGTTTCTCGGTCTCCTCCGGCTCCTCCTGCACCAGCTCGACACTGACCCCGAGCCACGTCCTGAAGGCGATGGGCGTACTGAGCGAGGGCAACGTCCGGGTGTCACTCCCACGGGGGACCCCGGAAGCTGACGTCGAGCGTTTTCTGGAGGTTCTGCCGGGTGTGGTGGCAGGCGTACGCGAACAACTGGGCGCGCCGGTGGCGACGGCGAAGCGCGCGGAATCGGCCTCGCTCGTCGTGGACGCGCTCGGCAAGCGCTGCCCGCTCCCCGTCATCGAGCTCGCCAAGGTCATCGGGGACGTGCCGGTGGGCGGCACGGTCACGGTCCTCGCCGACGACGAGGCGGCGCGGCTCGACATCCCCGCGTGGTGCGAGATGCGCGGGCAGGAGTACGTGGGCGAGGAGCCGGCGGACCACGGCTCCGCCTATGTGGTCCGCCGGAGCTCCTGACTAGGCCAGGCGGGCCTGGACCTCGGACGCCGCCGCCTCGCCGTACGCCTTGGTGAAGCGGTCCATGAAGTCGCTGCGGTGGAGCTCGTACTCCTGGGTGCCGACGTTCTCGATGACGAGCGTGGCGAGCATGCAGCCGAGCTGCGCCGAGCGCTCCAGGGAGACGCCCCAGGACAGGCCCGAGAGGAAGCCCGCGCGGAACGCGTCGCCGACGCCGGTCGGCTCGACCTTCGCCTTCTCCTCGGGGACGCCGACCTCGATCGGGTCCTGGCCCGTGGACTCGATGCGCACGCCGCGCGAGCCGAGGGTCGTCACGCGGTGGCCGACCTTGGAGAGGATCTCGGCGTCGGTCCAGCCGGTCTTGGACTCGATGAGGCCCTTCTCGTACTCGTTCGAGAAGAGGTACGTGGAGCCGTCGAGGAGGGTCCGGATCTCCTCGCCCTCCATGCGCGCGATCTGCTGGGAGAAGTCGGCGGCGAAGGGGATCCCGCGCGTCCGGCACTCCTCTGTGTGGCGCATCATCGCCTCGGGGTCGTCCGCGCCGATGAGGACCAGGTCGAGACCGCCCACGCGGTCGGCCACGGTCTTCAGTTCGATGAGGCGGGCCTCGCTCATCGCACCCGTGTAGAACGAGCCGATCTGGTTGTGGTCGGCGTCCGTGGTGCACACGAAGCGGGCCGTGTGCAGCGTCTCGGAGATGCGGACCGACGCCGTGTCCACGCCGTGCCGGTCGAGCCAGGCGCGGTACTCGTCGAAGTCCGAGCCGGCGGCGCCCACCAGGATCGGTCCGGTGCCGAGCTGGCCCATGCCGAAACAGATGTTGGCGGCGACGCCTCCCCTGCGTACGTCTAGGGCGTCGACCAGGAAAGAGAGAGAAACCGTGTGCAGCTGATCCGCGACCAGTTGGTCGGCGAAGCGGCCGGGGAAGGTCATCAGGTGGTCGGTGGCGATGGAGCCGGTGACTGCGATACGCACGACGGCATGCTCCTGTGGAGGAGAGGCAAGGGGTTGACACTTCACGCTACCGGGTCGGTACACCCCCACTGAAGAGGCCAAACTACCCGTTAGTAGGTCTTTTTTCGCGAGGTGTGCGATGCGTACGGTGCGGTTATGGCCGTTATCTCGAAGCATGTCGTCACCACCCGTCCCGTCGAACTGCCTTCCGAGTCCCTGGAGACCTTGCGCGGCGACTGCGCACGCATGGCCCCGCACTGGGTGACCCCCGCCGCCGCGGCGGCCGCCCCGGTGTCGCCCGCACTGATCCACGGCGTCAGCGTTCCGCCCGCCTCCGCCCGGCTGATCGACGGCATGTCCGAGTACGGCGACTGACGCGAGGGCCCGAGACGAGGGCTTGAGACGAGGCCCTCGGCGCACGCCGAGGGAACCGCGCGCTCCCCCGCCGCGTCCCACCGCTGTCCCCCGTAAAGGGGACGTGGAATACGAACGAGGCCCGCCCATGGGCCTCCAGGGACAGCAGTGCAGTCGAAGGAGCGATGCGGTGAGCACCGACCGATCCGTTCATGACGCGGCCGATCAGCCCCGGCGGCGTTCCCGCCTCGCCGTCGCGTCGGTGGCGGCCACGGTGCTGCTCGTCGGTGGCGGCGGCGCCTACTTCGCCGCGACCGCGTCGGGCGGCAGCAGCGGCAACGGCAGTTCTCCGGCCGGCGACGGTGGCGCGCCTCCCCCACTCGCCCTGGACGGACACACGGACGGCGACCGGCAGGAAGGCGGCACCTCGGGCACCGGGAGCAGCGGCGGCACCAGCGGCATCGCCCCGGGAGAGCCCGACCCGAGCGGCGCCACCTACCGCGCCGAGGGCAAGCTGCCCGGCGGCCCCGATTCGGCGGCCGTGTACCACGCGCGGGGCACCGTCAGCCAGGACCAGGTCACCGAGCTGGCCAAGGCCCTGGGCGTCACGGGGAAGCCGGTCTCCGAGGGCGGCGCCTGGAAGATCGGCCCCACCAAGGACGGTTCCGGGCCCTCGCTCCAGGTGGGCAAGCAGGCTCCGGGGACCTGGACGTTCACGCGGTACGCCACCGGCGGCAGCGACAACTGCCCCAAGGGCAAGCCGTGTTCGGAGACGTCCACCGCGCCCAACGGCGAGGGCGACCCGGTCGGCGAGGGCGCGGCGAAGAAGGTGGCGGCGCCGGTCCTGAAGGCCGTGGGCCAGGACGACGCGAAGCTGGACGCGGGCCAACTCATGGGCGGCGTACGGGTGGTGAACGCCGACCCGAAGGTGGGCGGCCTCCCGACATACGGCTGGTCGACCGGCATCCAGGTCGGCTCGGACGGTGAAGTGGTAGGCGGCAGCGGCCAGTTGAAGGCCCCGGAGAAGGGCGCCACGTACCCCGTCATGAGCGCCCAGGAGACCCTGGACCAGCTCAACAAGTCGGGCGGTGGCGACGGCCGCGTCGGCATCGGCGGCTGCGCGTCGGCGGTGCCGAACGCCAAGGGCGACACGGCGGACAGCACCGAGAGCACGGACGGCGCGAAGGACAACCCCGCGGCCGACGAGAAGACGACGGCGCCCTGCGAGGAGCCGTCCTCCGCACCCCCGAAGCCGCAGCCGGTCACGGTGAAGGGCGCCACCTTCGGGCTCGCGACGCACTTCGTGGAGGGGCGCCAGACGCTCGTGCCGTCCTGGCTGTTCGACGTGCGGCCGCAGGGCGCGCAGGACACCTTCACGGTGACGCACCCGGCCGTGGAGCCGAAGTTCCTCACCTCGCCGAGCACGCCGTCCGGCCCCCCGGAGCCGACCGAGAAGCCGGGCGCGGGCAAGGGCGAGCAGGACCGGACCGCACGCGTCGAGTCCTACCGCGCGGACGGCACGTCCCTGACGCTGCACTTCTGGGGCGGCGTCTGCAGCGACTACGCGGCGTCGGCCGACGAGAGCAAGGACAGCGTGCGCGTGAAGGTGACCGAGACCCACAAGAAGGGCGAGGTCTGCGTGATGATGGCCAAGGAGTTCACGAAGACCGTCACCCTCGACAAGCCGCTCGGCGACCGCGAGGTCGTGGACGCGACGGGCGGGGAGACGGTGAAGCGCAAGTAGCGCACCACCCCGTACACACGAAGGCGGCCCCCGAAGTTCTTCGGGGGCCGCCTTCGTACGTGCCGGTTCAGCTCATCACGTACGGATCTAGCTGAACGAGTCGCCGCAGGCGCAGGAGCCCGTGGCGTTCGGGTTGTCGATCGTGAAGCCCTGCTTCTCGATGGTGTCGACGAAGTCGATGGAGGCGCCGCCCAGGTAAGGAGCGCTCATCCGGTCGGTGACGACCTTCACGCCGTCGAAGTCCTTGACCACGTCGCCGTCGAGCGAGCGCTCGTCGAAGAACAGCTGGTAGCGAAGGCCCGAGCAGCCGCCGGGCTGCACGGCGACGCGCAGCGCGAGATCGTCCCGGCCCTCCTGCTCAAGAAGGCCCTTGACCTTGGCCGCGGCGGCGTCGGACAGGAGGATGCCGTCGCTCACGGTGGTGGTCTCGTCCGATACGGACATCTACTTCTCTCCCGGGTTGTACGGAGACTGCTTGCCGACGGTTGCAACCGGCGGGGCCGCGGATTCATTCCGGGCCGAGTGCTCTGTCTTTGCTGTCTTTCCCTTCATGCTCGCACATGCCGCCGCGCGGGGCAGCGGCCCGTCGAAGGCGAACGCGTCACATCGACACAATGGCCATCGTCAAACTGACGTGAAGCGGTTATGATAGATAACGTCAATTAGACGAAAAGGCTCCCCGGTGCAAGCACCGGCTCCACTGGAGCGGCTAGCGCCGCGCTCATCAATTTCGAAGAAAGGGTGCGTGTCTCGTGACCACCGCCCAGTCCCCCGTGGACCTCGACGTCCAGCCGACGCCGCTCGCCCTGCTGCTGCTCGGCCGCGAGGCCGACCCCAGGAGCGAGCGCGGCGTGGAGTGCCCCGGCGATCTGCCGTCGCCCTCCGACCCCGACCTCGTGGAGCGCGCACGCGCCGCCAAGGAGAAGCTCGGCGACAAGGTCTTCGTGCTCGGCCACCACTACCAGCGCGACGAGGTCATCCAGTTCGCCGATGTCACCGGCGACTCCTTCAAGCTGGCCAAGGACGCGGCCGCCAGGCCGGAGGCGGAGTACATCGTCTTCTGCGGCGTGCACTTCATGGCCGAGTCCGCGGACATCCTGACCACCGACGACCAGAAGGTCGTCCTGCCCGACCTGGCCGCCGGCTGCTCGATGGCCGACATGGCCACCGCCGAGCAGGTCGCCGAGTGCTGGGACGTGCTGACCGAGGCCGGGATATCCGAGCAGGTCGTGCCCGTCTCGTACATGAACTCCTCGGCCGACATCAAGGCCTTCACCGGCAAGCACGGCGGGACGATCTGCACCTCGTCCAACGCCAAGCGGGCCCTGGAGTGGGCCTTCGAGCAGGGGGAGCCCAATTCAACGAAGGTCCTGTTCCTTCCCGACCAGCACCTCGGTCGCAACACCGCGGTCCGGGACATGGGCCTCACGCTGGAGGACTGCGTCCTCTACAACCCGCACAAGCCGAACGGCGGCCTGACGCCCGAGCAGCTGCGTGACGCGAAGATGATCCTGTGGCGCGGGCACTGCTCGGTGCACGGGCGCTTCTCGCTGGACTCCGTGGAGGACGTGCGTGCGCGGATTCCCGGCGTGAACGTCCTGGTGCACCCCGAGTGCAAGCACGAGGTCGTGGCAGCGGCGGACTACGTGGGCTCCACGGAGCACATCATCCAGACCCTGGAGGCGGCTCCCGCCGGTTCGAAGTGGGCGATCGGGACCGAGCTGAATCTCGTACGCCGCCTGGCGAACCGTTTCGCCGCCGAGGACAAGGAGATCGTCTTCCTCGACAAGACGGTCTGCTTCTGCTCGACCATGAACCGGATCGACCTGCCGCACCTGGTCTGGGCCCTGGAGTCCCTCGCCGAGGGCAAGCTGGTCAACCAGATCGAGGTCGACCGCGAGACCGAGCAGTTCGCGAAGCTGGCGCTCGAGCGGATGCTGGCGCTTCCGTAGTCCCGCCTTTTCCCATGCGTAAGGGGCGCCCGCAGTGGCGGGCGCCCCTTACGCGTTCTCTGCGCCGCTAGACGGCCGAGTCCGCGAACTCCTGCGCCGGGACGCCCGCCTTCTTCGCCCGCTTCGCCTCGCGCTTCGTGCGGCGGCGCTCCTTGCGGAGCTCCACCATCGCGTACAGCGTCGGGACGAGGAGGAGGGTGAGGAGCGTCGACGTGATCAGGCCGCCGATGACCACCACCGCGAGCGGCTGGGCGATGAAGCCGCCCTCGCCCGTGATGCCGAGGGCCATCGGGAGCAGGGCGAAGATCGTCGCCAGGGCCGTCATCAGGATCGGGCGGAGACGGTGGCGGCCACCTTCGATGACCGCCTCGACCACGCCGTGGCCCTGCCTGCGGTACTGGTTGATCAGGTCGATCAGGACGATCGCGTTCGTCACCACGATGCCGATCAGCATCAGCATGCCGATCATCGCCGGGACGCCCATCGGGGTGTCCGTGGCGATCAGCAGGCCGATCGCGCCCGTGGCCGCGAACGGGATCGAGACCAGCAGGATCAGCGGCTGGACCAGGGAGCGGAACGTCGCCACGAGCAGCATGAAGACGATCGCGATCGCCGCGAGCATGGCCAGGCCGAGCGACGCGAACGCCTCGTCCTGGTCCTGCGAGACACCGCCGATGGACGCCGTGGCGCCGTCCGGCAGCTTCAGCGCGTCGAGCTTCTTGGTGAGGTCGGCGCTGACCGCGCCCGTGTTCTCGCCGGTGGGCTTCGCGGTGATCGTCGCGGCGCGGGCGCCGTCGATGCGGGTCATGGAGACCGGGCCGTCGACGAGCTTGACCGAGGCGATGTCACCGAGCTTCACGGAGCCGAGGTTCAGCGCCCGCAGCTGGGCGAGTGTCTTCGCCGGCTGCTCCGACTTCACCACGATGTCGCGCTCGGTGTCGTCCAGGATCGCCTTGCCGCTCTCGGTGCCGCGGACCGCCTGGGCGACGGCCTGACCGAGGGTGGTGTCGTTGAACCCGGCCGCCGCGGCCCTGGAGTTGGCCTTGACCGAGATCCGCGGGATGCTCTGCGACAGGTCGCTCTGCACGTCCGTGACGTCGTCGATCTTCGCGACCTCGTCGCGCACCTCGTCGGACGCCTCGCGCAGCACATCGCCGTCGGCGGCCTTGACGACCACGCTCAGGTCCTGGCTGCCGAAGCCGTCACCGGCCGCGATGGACGTCTGGCCGATGCCGGAGAGCTTGCCGAGCTCCTCCTCGACCTTGTCCTGCGTCGTGTCGTACGACGACTTGTCCTTGAGCGTCAGGGTGTACGAGGCCTGGTTGGTGTCCGTGGAGCCGCCGAAGGCCGCCATGAAACCGGAGGAGCCGACCGTGACCTGGTAGTCCTTGATCTCGTCGAGGCCGTCCAGCATCTTCTCGATCTTCTTCGCCGAGGCGTCGGACGCCGCCAGGCTGGTGCCGGGCTTCAACTCCTGCTTGACGGTCAGGACTTCCTGCTCGCCCTGGTCGAAGAAGTTGGTCTTCAGGAGCGGCGCCATGCCGAAGGTGCCCACGAGGATCACGATCGCGATGACGAGGCTGGTGAAGCGGCGCCGGGTCGCGAAGCGGAGCACGGGCACGTAGAAGCGCTGGAGCCTGCTGCGCTCCTCCTTCTCCTCGGCCTTGCGGCGGGCCTCCTCCGGGTCGGCGCCACGGACGTCCTTGGGGGGACGCAGGAACCAGTACGAGAGGACCGGCACGACCGTCAGCGAGACGAGCAGGGACGCCAGGAGCGCCGCCGTGACCGTCAGCGAGAAGGAGCCGAAGAGCTCGCCCACCATGCCGCCGACCAGGCCGATGGGGAGGAAGACCGCGACGGTCGTCAGGGTCGAGGACGTCACGGCGCCCGCGACCTCCTTGACCGCCGTGATGATCGCGGCCTCGCGCTCCTCGCCGTAGCCGAGGTGACGCTTGATGTTCTCCAGGACCACGATCGAGTCGTCGACGACGCGGCCGATGGCGATGGTCAGCGCGCCGAGCGTGAGCATGTTGAGGGACAGGTCCCGCGTCCACAGCACGATCAGGGCGAGCACGACCGAGAGCGGGATGGAGACCGCGGTGACCAGCGTCGAGCGGATCGACGCCAGGAAGACCAGGATGACCAGGACCGCGAAGACCAGACCGAGGGCGCCCTCGGTGGTGAGGCCGTCGATGGACTTGGAGACGGCCGGGCCCTGGTCGCTCGCGACCGTCAGGTCCGAGCCCGCGCCCAGGTCCTTGCGCAGGTCGGGGAGCTTGTCCTTGACCGCGTCGGAGATGGCGACGGCGCTGCCGTCCTGGTCCATCGTGATCGCGACGGCGAGGCTGGGCCTGCCGTTGGTGCGCGTGATGGAGGTGGCCTCGGACGGCTGCTGCTTCACCGTGGCGAGGTCACCGAGGCGCACCGGCTTGCCCGGCCGCTCCCCCGGCTTGGCCTCGGGGGTGACCATCAGGTCCTGGATCTGCTTCAGGGAGGAGTAGCCGCCGCCGACCTGGACGGTGCGGTTCTTGCCGTCCTCGTCGAAGGAGCCCGCGGGCAGCGTGGCGCCGCCGGCCTGGAGCGCCTGGCCGAGCGCGGCCGGGGTCAGGCCCGCCTTCGCCAGCTTCTTGTCGTCGGGGGTGACGTCGACCTGGAGGTCGCGTACGCCGTCGACGGTGACCTGGGCGACGCCGTCGATGTCCTCCAGGGCGGGGACGACGGTGGTGTCGAGGCGGTCGGAGAGCGCCTGCTGGTCCTTGTCGGAGGTGACGGAGAGGACCACGGTCGGGATGTCGTCCGTGGAGCCCGCGATGACCTGCGGGTCGACGTCGTCGGGGAGCTGGGCCCCGGCGCGGTTCACGGCCTGCTGGACATCGGCGACGAGCTGCTTGGAGCCGCTGCCGTAGTCGAACTGGGCCATGATCACGGCGTTGCCCTCGCTCGCCGTGGAGGTGATGCCGGTGATGCCGTCGACCGCGTCGATGGAGGATTCGAGGGGTTCGACGACCTGCTTTTCGACCACATCGGGGGACGCGCCCTGATACGGGGCCAGGACGGACACCATCGGCAGTTCGATGGAGGGCAGCAGCTGCTGCTTGAGCTGCGGGATCGCGATCGCGCCGAAGACAAGGGCGATGATCGATATCAGCCCGACAAGGGCCCGTTGGGCGAGGCTGAAGCGGGACAGCCAGGACATGGTGGTCTCTCTCTGTGGCGTACTGCGCAGGAACGGGGCACCGGCAGGCCAGTGCCCCCTACACGATCTGCCATGTCCAGAGCAGGAATCGTCACTCCGAAGACCCGTTCTTATGCGCCGCATACTGCGGGTGCAGTACGTACCGCCCCGCGCTCACTCCACCCTTGGACGTACCAGGCCCGATTCGTAGGCAATGACGACGAGTTGCGCCCGGTCGCGCGCGCCCAGCTTCGCCATCGCACGGTTCACATGGGTCTTCACCGTGAGCGGGCTGACCTCGAGGCGCTCGGCGATCTCGTCGTTCGAGTGCCCGCCCGCGACCTGGACGAGGACCTCGCGCTCGCGCCCGGTGAGCGCGGCGAGCCGCTCGCCCCGCGCCCCGCCGTCACCGTCCGAACCGTCGCCCTGCGCGAGGAACTTGGCGATCAGGCCCTTCGTCGCCACCGGGGAGAGCAGGGCGTCACCGGCGGCCGCGATCCGGATCGCGCCGAGCAGCTCGTCCGGCTCCGCGCCCTTGCCGAGGAAACCGGAGGCGCCGGCGCGCAGCGACTGCACCACGTACTCGTCGACCTCGAAGGTCGTCAGCATGACCACGCGTACGTGGGCCAGGGCGGGGTCGGCGCTGATCAGACGGGTGGCGGCCAGACCGTCCGTGCCGGGCATGCGGATGTCCATCAGGACGACGTCGGCACCGCTGGTCCCGGCCAGCTCGACGGCTTCCGCGCCGTCCGACGCCTCGGCGACGACCTCCATGTCGGGCTCGGAGTCGACGAGCACCTTGAACGCGCTGCGCAGCAAGGCCTGATCGTCGGCGAGCAGCACCCGGATCGTCACGCGGTCCCTCCCTCTGCCGGGGTGACCGGCGTTGCCGTGACGGGCAGGATCGCATGGACGCGGAAGCCGCCGCCGTAGCGGGGTCCGGCGGTGCAGCGGCCGCCCACGGCACTGACGCGCTCGCGCATGCCGAGGAGTCCGTGCCCGCCGCCGTCGCTCGGCCCGCCCTGTTCCTTCTTCTCGCCGCCTCCGTCGTCCAGGATCGTGACCTCGGCGTTCGGCCCTACGCGGATGACGCTGACCTCGGCCTTGGCGCCCGCCCCCGCGTGCTTCTGCACGTTCGTGAGGGCCTCCTGGATGATGCGGTAGGCGGCCAGGTCCACTCCGGCGGGCAGGTCCGTCACGGTGTCACCGACGGCCACCTCCACGGGGAGGCCCGCGTGGCGGAACGTCTCGACGAGGTCGTCGAGGCGGGCCAGGCCCGGGGCGGGCTCGGTGGGCGCCTCGGGGTCGCCGGTCTGCCGCAACAGGCCGACGGTGGCGCGCAGTTCGTTGAGCGCGGAGCGGCTGGCGTCGCGTACGTGGGAGAGGGCTTCCTTGGCCTGGTCGGGCCGTTTGTCCATGACGTGGGCGGCCACTCCCGCCTGGACGTTGACGAGGGCGATGTGGTGGGCGACCACGTCGTGCAGATCGCGGGCGATGCGCAGCCGCTCCTCGGCGACGCGCCGCCGGGCTTCTTCTTCCCGGGTGCGTTCGGCGCGCTCGGCCCGCTCGCGTATGGCGTCCACGAAGGCGCGGCGGCTGCGGACCGCGTCGCCCGCGGCGGCGGCCATGCCGGTCCAGGCGAAGATGCCGAGGTTCTCCTGGGCGTACCAGGGCAGGGGGCCCGCCAGCATCGCGACCGCCGTGAGCCCGGTCATGGTGACCAGGCCGACGCGCCAGGTGGTGGGGCGGTTGGTGGTGGCGGCGACGGTGTAGAGCGCGATGACCGCGCTCATGACGACGCTGCCGCGGATCGTGCCGGTGACCAGGTCGACGACGGTGAAGGTGCAGGTCGCCGCGAGCACGATCCAGGGGGCGCGGCGGCGGAAGACCAGTGCGGTGGAGCCGAGCACCATCAGGACGAGGCTGAGCGCGCTGGGGGTGCGGGTGCCCCAGGTGGGGCCGCCGTCGTGGCCGTACGGCTCGGCGAAGGAGCCGATGACCATGCATACGAGGACGGCTGCCGCGAGGGCGGCGTCCACTGCCAGGGGGTGCGCCTTGGCCCAGCAACGGCCTCGCACGAGAGTGGTCACGCCTTAAACCGTACGGGGCCCTGCGGGCGGTTGGGACCGGTCTGAACAGCTCGCCCCCGCGGGGCGACGCCCGTCTCCGGGCCGAGCCTCGTCTCCGGTTGTCCTGTCCCGCCCACCCACCCGGTGCCCCGGATCTAGCCCGGGATCAGGCCGTCGTCGCTCAGCATGTCCCGGACCTCGTCCAGCGTCGCGTCCGGGGCCGGGAGGATCAGCTCCGAGGGCTCAAGGGCGTCGTCCGGGAGGGGTGTGCCGAGCTCCCGGACCTTGTCCAGCAATGCGTTCAGCGTGCGGCGGAAGCCGGACTCGTCGCCGCTCTCCATCTCTTCGAGCAACTCGTCGTCCAGCTTGTTCAGTTCGGCGAAGTGGCCGTCGGCCAGCTTCACCTGCCCCTCCCCCATGATCCGTACGATCATGTCGCCCTCCTTGGAGCCACTGCTCAGCTACTGCTTGTCGAAGCGCGGGGTGTCCTGCGGCTGCTGGGCCTGGGGCTGTCCCTGACCCGGCTCGATGGCCTGCTTGGACGTCGAGCCGCCTGCCAGCTCGGCCTTCATCCGCTGCAGTTCCAGCTCTACATCAGTACCACCGGAGAGGCGATCCAGCTCGGACTGGATGTCGTCCTTGGCGAGCCCGGAGGAGTCGTCGAGGGCTCCGGAGGCAAGGAGCTCGTCGATCGCGCCCGCCCGCGCCTGGAGCTGCGCGGTCTTGTCCTCGGCGCGCTGGATGGCCATGCCCACGTCGCCCATCTCCTCGGAGATGCCGGAGAAGGCCTCGCCGATCCGGGTCTGCGCCTGGGCGGCGGTGTACGTGGCCTTGATCGTCTCCTTCTTCGTGCGGAAGGCGTCGACCTTGGCCTGCAGACGCTGCGCCGCGAGGGTGAGCTTCTCCTCCTCGCCCTGGAGCGTCTGGTGCTGCGTCTCCAGGTCGGTCACCTGCTGCTGCAGGGCCGCACGGCGCGAGAGCGCCTCGCGGGCCAGGTCCTCACGGCCGAGGGCGAGGGCCTTGCGGCCCTGGTCCTCCAGCGTGGAGGACTGCTTCTGGAGCTGGCTCAGCTGCAGCTCCAGGCGCTTGCGCGAGGTCGCCACATCGGCGACACCGCGGCGCACCTTCTGCAGCAGCTCCAGCTGCTTCTGGTACGAATAATCGAGGGTTTCGCGCGGGTCCTCGGCCCGGTCAAGGGCCTTGTTCGCCTTCGCGCGGAAGATCATCCCCATACGCTTCATGACACCGCTCATGGGCTTCGCGCGCCCCCTTCTGACGGACTTCCAGCTCCAGGTACTGCAACAGAACCCACAGTACGGGCCCTGCATCCATTACCGCACTGTTCGCGTGCGGATGCGCTCATCCCCAAGGACGACTGTGTCCGGCCGGGCTCAGGCGTAGGGAGTAGGTGCACCCCCGGGAACCGCCCGAAAACCGCTTGTAAACCACACGGAACGTCCCCTTAGCCACACAATCAAGACGCCCGGTGTTGCCGGATCGTTCCCCGTCGGGCTGGGGCCCACACGTCCGCACCCCGTACCCTTGGGTTTTGTGTTCCGTAGCCGATCCAAGGACGAGAAGGCCCCGGCGAGCAACGCCCCGGTGACCGACTCCCAGCAGCCCCGTGACCCGCAGGCCCCGAAGGGCCGCCCCACGCCCAAGCGCAGTGAGGCCCAGACCCAGCGCCGCAGCGTGGCCAACACGCCTGTGACGCGCAAGGAGGCGGCGAAGCGGCAGCGCAACGAACGCCGCGTCCAGATGGACAAGCAGCGCCAGGCTCTCGCCAGCGGTGACGAGCGCTATCTGCCCGCCCGCGACAAGGGTCCCGTGCGCAAGTTCGCGCGTGACTTCGTCGACTCGCGGTTCTGCATCGCCGAGTTCTTCCTGCCGCTGGCCGTGATCATCCTCGTGCTGAGCATGGTCCGGATCCCGCAGCTGCAGAACATCGCGCTGCTGCTCTGGCTCTTCGTGATCGTCCTGATCATCGTGGACTCGGTGACGACGGCGGTCCGCCTGAAGAAGCGCCTGAACGAGCGCTTCCCGAGCGAGAGCAAGAAGGGCGCTGTCGCCTACGCCCTGATGCGTACGCTCCAGATGCGCCGTCTGCGACTGCCGAAGCCCCAGGTCAAGCGTGGGGAACGGCCCTGAGCGGATTCGCCGGCGGGGCCGCGGCCTGGCTGGAGAAGCTGGGCGGCCTGCGTAACGCCGTACGCCAGGAGCTGGTGACCCGGCAGCTCGACGAGCAGATAGCCGGGCGCTTCCCCGTGGGACAGCGCCTTCGGGTGCTCGACGTGGGCATGGGCCAGGGCACACAGGCGCTGCGGCTGGCCCGCGCCGGGCACAAGGTGACGGGCGTCGAGCAGGACGCGGCGATGGTGGCCGCGGCGCGGTCCGCGCTCGCCGCCGAGCCCGAGGGGATCCAGGGCCGGGTGCGCATCGTCGAGGGGGACGGGCGCGAGACCGGGGTGCATTTCCTGCCGGGGAGCTTCGACGTCGTGCTGTGCCACGGCGTCCTGATGTACGTCGACGAGCCGGACGCCCTGCTGGCGGGCCTCGCCCGGATGCTGGCCCACGGCGGGCTGCTCTCCCTCCTCGTGCGGAACGCGGACGCGCTGGCCATGCGGCCGGGGCTGGCCGGGGACTGGGCGGGGGCGATGGCTGCCTTCGACACCACCTCGTACCGCAACCGGCTGGGGCTTGAGGCGCGGGCGGACCGGCTCGAAGCGGTGACCGCCTCCCTCGCGGGGATCGCCGCGCCGTTGCACGCCTGGTACGGGGTGCGGGTCTTCACCGACGGGGCGCCGGACGGTGCGGCCGTGCCGGACGAGGCGGAGTTGGGGGCGCTGCTTGCCGCCGAGGAGCGGGCGGGGCGGACGGATCCCTATCGGCGGGTCGCCGCGTTGCTGCATGTCTGCGGCGTGCGGGACTGAATTGTGCCTGCGGCGTGCGGGACTGGTTGAACCGCCGCTTCTGCCTGCGGCGTGGGGGCTGATTGAACCGCCGCTTCGCGGCGGAGGTTTCCCGCCCACCCACCCGATTACCCCGCGGCGGACTGGGTGGGTAGGGGCCGATTGCCCTGTGGCGGACCGAGTGGGCAAGGGCCGATTTCCCCGCGGCAGGTTGGTTGGGCAAGGGCCGGTTGCCCCCTGGCCGATCGGGTGAGTGGGGGACGATTGCCCCGGCATTGGCCGGGAGTGGCCGCCACCCCTGATCGGCCCCCTAATTCAGGGCGGCATACCAGGGGCAAAGCGACACTCGGGGCATGAATGCCTTGCGTATCCGTGCCGCCGTCACCGTGACCGTCTCCCTTGCCGCCGCGCTCATCGTCGCGGGGTGTTCCAGCCCCGGGTCCGGGGACTCCGGTGAGTCCACCACCCAGGCCGCGCCCATGGCCGCGGGCGATCTGCAGGACGACTACCAGCAGGTGATCGAGAACGTCCTGCCGTCGGTCGTCCAGATCGACGCCTCCGACAGCCTCGGCTCCGGCGTCGTCTACGACGACGAGGGCCACATCGTCACCAACGCCCATGTCGTGGGCAAGGAACGGACCTTCAAGGTCACGACGGCCACCGGCGAGCAGGCGCTCACCGCGAAGCTCGTCACCTCCTACCCCGAGCAGGACCTCGCCGTCATCAAGCTCGACAACCCGCCGGGCAAGCTCAAGCCCGCGAAGTTCGGGGACTCCACGAAGGCGAAGGTCGGGCAGATCGTGCTCGCCATGGGTTCGCCGCTCGGCCTGTCGTCCAGCGTCACGCAGGGCATCGTCTCCGCCACCGGCAGGACCGTCAGCGAGCCCCGCACGGAGGGCGCGGCCGGAGCCACCATCGCCAACATGGTCCAGACGTCCGCAGCGATCAACCCGGGCAACAGCGGCGGCGCCCTGGTCAATCTCGACAGCGAGGTCATCGGCATCCCGACGCTCGCCGCCACCGACCCGCAGATGGGCGACAGCGCGGCGCCCGGCATCGGGTTCGCGATCCCGTCCTCGATGGTGAAGACCGTCGCCGACCAGATCATCAAGGACGGCAAGGTCACCGACTCGGGCCGGGCCGCCCTCGGCATCACGGGACGCACGGTCCTGGGCAACGACTACAAGCCCGCGGGAGTCGCCGTCGCCGAGGCGCAGAAGGACGGTGCAGCGGCGAAGGCGGGCATCGAGGCCGGCGACATCATCACCAAGCTGGGAGACACCCCGATCACCACGATCACGTCGCTCTCCGAGGCGCTCGCCGGGGAGAAGCCGGGCGATAAGGCGCAGGTGACGTACACCAGGGACGGCTCCGACAAGACCGCCGACGTCACGCTGGGCGAGATGTAGCGCGAGGGGCCGGAACGCGCGAGGGGGCGCCCGCTTCAAGCGGGCGCCCCCTCGCGTTCAGCCGTCACTCAGCCTGCGCCGCTTCCTCCGCGTGCAGGCTCATCGGCCCATAGATCTTGTTCGCGTCCTCGAAGAGCGACACCTGGTCGGCGCCGCCTTCCGCGAGCTCTTTCCAGAACTCGCCGACCCACGACTCCGCGTCCCCCTGAGTCGTGAACTCCTCGGGCGTCAGAGCGGGCTGGACCTCCGTCCCGTCCGCCTTCTCGAACCGCCACGTCCATGCCGCCATGCCAGCCTCCCGATGGTCCGACAGCTGTGTGAAGCCCTTGGAAGCCTAGCCGGGCGAGCGGCGCTCGCGGTGACGCGGGAGGATCTTCCTGTGGAACTGACTCTGCTCGGCACCGGCGCCCCCGAAGGCCTGCCCCGTCCCGGCTGCCCCTGCGCGGCCTGCGCGACCGCACTCGGCGGCGCCGCGCGGGCCGCCACCGCGCTTCTGGTGGACGGCGTCTTGCTGCTCGACCTCACCCCTGGTGCCGCCTTCGCGGCCGCCCGCTCCGGGCACTCGCTCGGCGGTGTGCGCCAGGTGCTGCTCTCCCATCCGCACGACGGCCCCTCGGTGGAGGTACCGGCCGGGCTGCCGCAGCCGGGCCGGGTACCCGACGGGCGGGAGCTCGCGCTGCTCACCGGGCACCGGGTGCGCGCGGTGGCGATGGACCACCCCGGCACGGGGTACGAGGTGGCGGGCCCCGACGGGGAGCGGCTGCTGTATCTGCCGCCGGGGGGTGCGCCCGCCGGGCTGCCGGACGAGCAGCCCGCGTACGAGATGGTGCTCGCCGATGTCGTCGGGCGCCCCGACGCGCTCGCGCGGCTGCGGGCCACGGGGGCGATCGGCCCGACCACGGACGTCGTCGCCGTCCATCTGGGGCATGAGGTGCCGCCGGGCGCGGAGCTGGCCCGCAGGCTGGCCGCCGCCGGTGCGCGGGCCGTGCCGGACGGGACGACGCTGGTGGTCGGCGCCTACGAGGACGTACCGGACGTGCCGCGCCGCACCCTCGTCGTGGGCGGCGCCCGGTCCGGGAAGTCGGTGGAGGCGGAGCGCCGCCTGGAGGCGTTCCCCGAGGTGCTGTACGTGGCCACGGGCGGGACCAGGAACGGCGACTCGGAGTGGGCGGACCGGGTGAGCGCCCACCGCGAGCGGCGGCCCGGGTCGTGGAGCACCGCCGAGACCTGCGACCTCGTGCCGCTGCTCACCGAGAACGGGCCTCCCCTGCTCATCGACTGCCTCTCGCTGTGGCTGACGTACGCCATGGACGAGGTGAACGCGTGGGACGACGACGAATGGGCGGGCGGTGGCGAGCGGGCGCTGCGCAAGCGGGTCGCGGAGCTCACGGACGCGGTGCGCGCGACCCGGCGCACGGTCGTCGCCGTGTCGAACGAGGTCGGCTCCGGCATCGTCCCCGCGACCGCTTCGGGCCGCCGCTACCGCGATGAACTGGGCCGCCTGAACGCGGCGTTCGCGGCGGAGTGCGAGCACGTCCTGATGGTCGTGGCGGGCCAGGCGCTCACCCTGCGCGGCTGACCGGTGCGGCGCTGACCCGGTGCGGCTCCCGGCGCGCCGGACCCGGCCGGTCAGGCGTCCGGGTTCCGGCGGGCGATGACGCGGTAGGCGTTGGAGAAGCGGGTGCGGCTGACCAGCGGGGCCAGCGCCCGGTCGGCCAGGGCGGCGGCGGCCAGGAGCGGGACCGCGAGGCGGGCCGCGGCACGGATGCGGCCGAGGCCGACGGCGAGGCGCGCGGTGAGGTCGAACGGGACGTGCGGCTCGCGCCGGTCGGTGGCCACGACGGTGTAGCCGAGGCTCTCCAGCTCGCGCCGGAGGTCGGCGAGCGGGATGCGGTGGTAGGGCCCGGGCCTGATCCACCCCAGGTCGAGGACCCTGGCGTACCGGCTCTGCGGGACGGGGACCTCGATCATCAGATGGCCGCCGGGCCGCAGCACCGTGCGGGCGGCGATGAGTTCGATGCGCGGGTCGGCGCTGCGCTCCAGGTAATGGAACATGCTCAGCGCGTCGTAGCGCCCCGCGAGCTTCGGTGCCAGGTCGGCGAGCAGCCCGCGGTGGGCCTCCTCCACACGGCCGGCCCGGCGGCCGTCCTCCACGCGCGCGGTCAGGTCGAGGCCGTCGAAGGCGGTGTAGGGGTGCACCTCCCGCGCGACGGCGGGGAAGTGCCCGTGCCCGGTGTCGATGTCCAGCCAGCTCTCGGGCTCGATGAACCGGCCCATCGCGCGGGCCCGTGCCTGGTGGCGGCGGGTGGAGCCGGTGACGGCGAAGATCTTCTCGGCCTGTACTGCGGTGGCCTGTGCGGCGTCCATGGGCGTGGCAGGCTCCTCTGTCGGGCGGTGCGAACGGTGCGCATGCGAGTAGCACGAACCCACCCCGAACGGTACGTAAAGGATCATCGGCACCGGCGCAACGACACCGTGCGGGCGCCGCGTTCCGTGGTCGCGACCGCGCGGGGATGTCCGCTGCCGGGCCGTTCGAGCCGGGCCCGGGCCCTGCCGGTACTGTTCGGCGAATGAGCTCGCTGAATCTCGACGACTTCACCGACCTGATCGAGCGGCCCGACGGCGGGATCCGCCGCGACGCCGAGGAGCGCAGGGAGCGGCAGGGCGTGCCGCCCGGGGCGCTCGGCCGCCTGGACGAACTGGGCGAGTGGCTGTCCGCGGCCCAGTCGTCGGTGCCGGTCAAGCCGATCGAGCGACCGCGCGTGATCCTCTTCGCCGGTGACCACGGCGTGGCCCGCCTCGACGTCTCCGCGCGGCCCGCGGGCAGTGCGGCCGAACTCGTCCGCGCCGTGCTCTCCGGCGCGAGCCCCGTGTCCGTCCTCGCGCGCCGTCTCGACGTGCCCGTCCGGGTCGTCGACATGGCCCTGGACTGCGACCCGGCCGAGCTGCCCGCGGAGGTGGCGGGGCACCGGGTGCGTCGCGGTTCGGGGCGCGTCGACATCGAGGACGCTCTGACGGCCGAGGAGGCCGAGGCCGCGGTGCGGGCGGGGATGGCCGTCGCCGACGAGGAGGCGGACTCCGGGACCGACCTGGTCGTGCTCGGCGATGTGAGCGTGGGCGGCACGACTCCCGCGGCGACGCTGGTCGCCGCGCTGTGCGGGACCGACGCGTCCGTGGTGACCGGGCGGGGCGGCGCGCCGATCGACGACCTCGCGTGGATGCGCAAGTGCGCGGCGGTCCGGGACTCGCTGCGGCGGGCGCGGCCCGTCCTCGGCGATCAGCTGGAGCTGCTCGCGGCGGTGGGCGGTGCGGACATCGCCGCCATGACCGGGTTCCTCCTGCAGTGCGCGGTGCGGCGTACGCCGGTCGTCCTGGACGGTGTGGTGGCGTCGGCCGCGGCACTGGTGGCCCAGCGGGTCGCCTTCCGGGCGCCGGACTGGTGGCTGGCGGGGCACAGCAGCGGGGAGCCCGCGCAGGCCAAGGCCCTTGACCGGATGGCGCTCGACCCCGTGCTCGAACAGGGCGTACAGGTCGGGGAGGGCGTGGGGGCGCTGCTCGCGCTGCCGCTGGTGCGGGCGGCCGCGGCGCTCTCCGCGGAGCTGCCCGAGCGGGAGCCGGAGCCCGAGCCGGAGGCCGAGCCGGACCCCGAGCCCAGGACCGGGACCGAGCCCAAGAAGACCGGGACCGGGGTCCCGGCCAGGGCCGGGGATCCCGAAGCGGAGTAGGCGGCGCGTCCGCGCGCAGCCGATTACGGCCCGGCATGGCCCATATGATCCCTTTTCATGGGAGATGAACAATCTGCTGCCGGGCGCCGTCGGCGTCTCGCCGCGGCCTTCAGCGTCTGGTACCTCCGCGCCGTCACCTTCATCAACTTCCTGAGCGCGGTCTGGGTCTCCCTGGGGCAGGATCTGCGGCGGCACAACACCGAGAACTACTTCACGCCCTACCTGCTCACCGCGGGCTTCGCGTCCGGTGCGTTCACGATGTTCCTCGCGATCACGATGCGCCGCCGCAAACGCGCCGCCTGGATTCTCAACCTCGTGCTCAGCGGGCTCTTCCTGCTCCTCTTCGCGTTCGCGATGATCTTCCCGGAGATCCGCGGGTACGCGCAGAACTGGATCTCCCTCGCCCTGACCGCCGCCTTCGTCGCCTCGCTGGTAGTCGGGCGGCGGGAGTTCTACGCCAAGGGCGACCGCTCCAACCCGAAGCTGGCCGCGGCCGTCGCCGTCGGCGGGCTGCTCGTGACCTCGCTGATCGCCGCGCTCCTGGTCACCGTCACCAACCGCGCGCACGACGACTACCGTTCGACCTTCCTCGACCGCTGGCGCTACGGCACGATGCGCCTGGTGTCCCTGGCCGCCGACGACCGGCGGTTCGAGGGCATCACCACGCCCGGCTGGGTCAACGTCAGCATCAACGTGCTCAGCACCCTGCTCCTCCTGGCCGTCCTGTACGCCGCGTTCCGCTCGCGCCGGGCGGTCGACCCGCTCACCGAGGACGACGAGCGCAAGCTGCACGAACTGCTCGACCGGTACGGCGAACGCGACTCGCTCGGCTACTTCGCGCTGCGCCGCGAGAAGAGCGCCGTGTGGTCGCAGAGCGGCAAGGCGGCGGTCGTCTACCGGGTGGTCGGAGGCGTCTCGCTGGCCTCCGGTGACCCCATCGGCGATCCGGAGGCCTGGCCCGGCGCCATCGAACCCTGGCTCGCCGACGCCCGCGAACACGGCTGGATCCCCGCCGTGATGGGCGCGAGCGAGGAAGCGGGCACGATCTACGCCCGGCACGGCCTTGACGCCCTCGAACTGGGCGACGAAGCCATCGTCGAGACGGACGAGTTCACCCTGGAGGGCCGGGCCATGCGGACGGTCCGTCAGGCGTACAACCGGGTCAAGCGGGCCGGTTACGAGGTGCGGATCCGGCGCCACGAGGACATTCCGGCCGACGAGATGGCATACCTCATCAAGCGCGCCGACGACTGGCGGGACGGGGCCACCGAGCGGGGCTTCTCGATGGCGCTCGGGCGGCTCGGGGACCCCGCGGACGGGCGGTGCGTGATGCTCGAATGCACCGATGGGGAAGGGGAGTTGAGAGCGGTGCTCTCCTTCGTGCCGTGGGGGCCGAACGGGCTCTCGCTCGACCTGATGCGGCGCGACCGCGACTCCGAGAACGGCCTGATGGAGTTCATGGTCATCGAGCTGCTCCAGCGCGCCGCCGAGATCGACATCACTCAGGTCTCCCTCAACTTCGCGATGTTCAGGTCGGTCTTCGAACGTGGCTCCCGGCTCGGCGCGGGCCCGGTCCTGCGGCTGTGGCGCTCCCTGCTCACCTTCTTCTCGCGGTGGTGGCAGATCGAGTCGCTGTACCGCGCCAACGCGAAGTACCGCCCGATCTGGGAGCCCCGCTTCCTTCTCTTCGAGAAGAGCGGCGACCTGCCGCGCATCGGCATCGCGTCGGCCCGCGCGGAGGGCTTCCTGGAAGCGCCGGGCCTGCCAGGGGGGTCCCTCCCTGTTCGAGCGAAGCCGAGAACTTGGGGGCGGCTGCACCGCAAGCATCTGGAGTCCCGACGATGAGCACCCCGGCCCCGGCCCGCCCGGCCGTCCAGACCCGCATCGCCCGGCTGGCCCGCCGCGAGTGGGGGCCGCTGTACGCCACCGTGCGCGACGGCATCGCCGAGCGGCGGTGGCGGGCGGCACCCATGACGCTGGCCGCCGTCTGCCTCACCGCCCTCTTCCAGTTCACGCAGAACCAGTCCTGGGGCTATCAGTTCGTGCAGAACATCGGCTCCGTACGGGCCGAGGAGCCGCTCTGGCTCTCCCTGCTCCGCACCCCGCTCTCGATCTTCGTGCCCGCGCTCGACCTGCCCGTCTGGGGTGCGCTGGCGCAGATCCTCCTTGTGTTCGGCATCGCGGAGATCTGCGTCGGCTGGTGGCGCACGCTCGTCGTCGGCTACGTGGCCACCCTCGCGGGAACGCTCTACGCGCGCGTGGGCATCGAGTGGGGGCCCGGCAGCCCGCTGGGGCTTCCCGCGTCCGACGCGCAGGTCGTCGACACCGGCCCCTCCGCGGCGGTGGTCGGCCTCGCGGTCTACGTGTGCTGGCGCTACCGGGCCTGGTTCACGGCGGGGCTCGTGATCGCCGTGATGGTCGTGGAGGTGCTGGTCAAGAACAACCTCGCGGGCAAGGAGCATCTGGCGGCGATCGCGGCGGTGGTCGTGCTGTGCGCCTGCTCGGAGATGCTTCAGCGGCGTGGTGGGCGGGCCAGTTCCGGGTCGGGTTTGCCGCCGATCAGGTCCTGAAACCTGCGGCGCGGTCCCGCCCAGCGGCGGTCGTGGTGGAAGGCGCGCAGGGCCGAACGGGCGCGGGCGCGGTGCCGTTTGCGGTAGAAGCGCCTGGCCCAGGCCGACCCCGGGCGGGCGAGGCGGATGGCACCCACCATCGCGACCAGCGGGACCACCATGCCGATCACGGCCGTCTGCAGCTTGCCCTTGGCCAGCGCGACCAGGGCGAAGCAGCAGTTGACGGCGACGTTCAGGGCGAGGCCCGCGCGGTTGCCGCGTTCCTCCGGGGTCAGGTCGTTCACGCCGAACGGGGTGAAGCCGGTGAGCACGAGCACCACCAGGGCCGCGGTCAGCATCACCACCTCGACGCTCTTGCGGCCCTGTTCGCTCCAGTAGACGTCGTCGAGGTAGAGGATCAGCGCGAACTCGTCGAGCACGAGACCGGCGCCGATGCCGAAGATGACCGCCGCGAACATCGAGGCGAGGCTGTGCCGGCCCGCGGCGACCGCCCAGAATCCGCCGACGAGCATGAGGAAGATGCCCGGTACGACGTGGTGGATGTGGACGTCACCCGAGCTGATGTTCCGGAAGGGGCCCCTGCCCGCGCGGATGAGCCGCGTGATGGTGCGGGTGACGAGGAACGAGCCCACGAAGGAGAGCAGGGCGAGGAGCAGCGGGAGCTTTCCCGGCTCCACGATGTTCCGGTACCACCAGTCGGCCATGGGGCCATCCTGCGGGGCGGTGCCGCGTTCCGCAGGTGGAGAAAAGGCAGCGGGGTAACCTTCCGCGGTGCCCCGAACCTCCCCCGCCGACGGCCTGCGCTTCGCCTTCGGCACCCTCACCGCGCTCCCGGTCCGCGTCACCAAGTGGGACCGTGAGGCGGCCCGCGCCGGGATGCTCTGCGCCCCGGCGGCCGGTCTCGTCGTCGGGCTCTGCTCGGCCGCGCTCGGCGGTGCGCTCATGGCCCTGGGAGCGGGCCCCCTCCTGGCGGCCGTGGCGACCGCCGCCGTTCCCGCGGCGCTGACCCGAGGCCTCCACCTCGACGGCCTCGCGGACACCGCCGACGGCCTCGGCAGCGCCAGGCCCGCCGAGGACGCGCTGCGCATCATGAAGCAGTCCGACGTCGGCCCCTTCGGCGTGATCACGCTGCTCTTCGCCCTGCTCGCCCAAGTGGCCGTCCTCTTCCAGCTGTACGAGGCCTCATGGACCCGGGGCGCGCTCGCCGCGGCCGTCTCGGCGGCCGCGGCCCGCCTCGCCCTCACCCTGGCCGCCCGCCGCGGTGTCCCCCCGGCCCGTCCGGAGGGGCTCGGGGCGGCGGTTGCAGGAACGGTTCCGCACGGCGCGGCCCTGCTCGCCGTGGGGCTCGTCACCGCGCTGGCCGCGCTCGCCGCCGTGCCCTTCGGGCCGCACGGGAGCGTGCGGTACGCGGCTGCCGTCGTCCTCGCCCTCTGCGCCGCCGAGCTGCTCCTGCGGCACTGCGTGCGCCGCTTCGGCGGCGTCACCGGCGATGTCTTCGGCGCTCTGGCCGAGACCGCGGCCACGACGGCCCTGGTCGTCCTCGCCTTCGGCTGATTCGCGGATGCTTCGGCTGAAACATAAATGTGCCGACACGAACGGATGAATCTGCGCCGACACGATCGAATGGGCGCGACGCGCGTAGGCTCATGTCCGGTGCCTTTCCGGCCCGTTCTAGGCTGGCGCCGGGCGGGCCGACCCACCCCATCGGCCAAGGAACTCAACGGAAGCGAGAATTCACCACCGTGACTGCTCTGACTCTCAGCACCGCCGCCGCGTCCGGCCTCCGTGCCGACGCGATCGTCATCGGCGTGGCGAAGGGCGGCAAGGGCCCGGTCGTCGCCGCCGGCGCCGAAGCCGTGGACAAGGCGTACGACGGCAAGCTCGCGTCCGTCCTGGAGACCCTCGGTGCCTCGGGCGCCGAGGGTGAGGTGACCAAGCTGCCCGCGCCGTCCGGCTTCAAGGCGCCGGTCGTCCTCGCCGTCGGCCTCGGCACGGTGCCGGAGAAGGACGAGACGTACGGCACCGACGCCCTGCGCCGCGCCGCCGGTACCGCCGCGCGCGCCCTGTCCGGCTCGAAGAAGGCCGCGTTCGCGCTGCCCGCCGAGGACGCCGAGGACACCGGTGCGATCGCCGAGGGCGCGCTGCTCGGCGCGTACTCCTTCGACGCCTACAAGGAGAATGGTTCCGCCAAGGGCAAGAACGGCAAGGACGCCAAGGGCCCCCTCGCCGAGATCGCCCTCCTCGGCGGCAAGCCCCGCGACAAGGCGTACAAGACCGCCGTCGAGCGCGCCATCGCCGTGTCCGAGGAGCTCAACCGCGCCCGCGACCTGATCAACACCCCGCCGAACGACCTGAACCCCGAGGCCTTCGCCGCGGTCGCCTCCGCGGCCGGCAAGGAGCACGGCATCAAGGTCCAGGTCCTGGACGAGAAGGCGCTCACCAAGGGCGGCTACGGCGGCATCCTCGGCGTCGGTGTCGGCTCGGAGGCCCCGCCGCGCCTGGTGAAGCTCTCGTACACGTCGTCCAAGGCGAAGAAGCACCTCGCCTTCGTCGGCAAGGGCATCACGTACGACTCGGGCGGCATCTCGCTGAAGCCCGCCGGTCACAACGAGACCATGAAGTGCGACATGGCCGGTGCCGCCGCCGTCTTCGCGGCCGTCGTCTCCGCCGCGCGCCTGGGCCTCGAGGTGAACGTCACCGGCTGGCTGGCGCTCGCCGAGAACATGCCGTCCGGCTCCGCGACCCGCCCCGGCGACGTCCTGCGGATGTACAGCGGCAAGACCGTCGAGGTCCTGAACACGGATGCCGAGGGCCGCCTGGTCCTGGCCGACGCGATCGCCAAGGCGTCCGAGGACGCCCCCGACGCGATCGTCGACGTGGCCACGCTGACCGGCGCCATGATGATGGCGCTCGGCAGCCGCACCTTCGGCATCATGGCCAACGACGACGCGTTCCGCGCCGCGATCCACGACGCTTCCGAGGAGGCGGGCGAGCCCTCCTGGCCGATGCCGCTTCCCGAGCACCTGAGGAAGGGCATGGACTCCCCCACCGCCGACATCGCCAACATGGGCGAGCGCATGGGCGGCGGTCTGGTGGCCGGTCTCTTCCTCCAGGAGTTCGTCGGCGAGGGCATCACCTGGGCGCACCTGGACATCGCGGGTCCGGCCTACAACGAGGGCGGCGCGTTCGGCTACACCCCCAAGGGCGGCACCGGCACCGCGGTCCGCACCCTGGTCCGCCTCGCCGAGCGGACGGCCGCGGGCGACCTCGGCTGACCGGTTGATCCTTCGTACGCAGGCCGGGGCCCGGACGTCCAGATGTCCGGGCCCCGGGCTGCGTCTGTCCGATTTCGCCCTCAACGAAATCCGTACGTTCCTACGCCTGGGTACGCCCCGACGTGGCGAATCAGACGTCTCACAGCCCGGCCCGCCGTCCCACCTCCCGCCGACAAGTGCGAAGATGGGTTCTCGGCAGGACAGGGCCCCCACCACAGGGCCGAAACAAGAGCGGCCGAATACCAGCCGACCGACCGGTCGTCCCCCGGGAAGAGCGGTCCGGCGTACGGCGCACATGCATGGAGGACGTGACGTGGCGAACGACGCCAGCACCGTTTTCGACCTAGTGATCCTCGGCGGCGGTAGCGGCGGTTACGCCGCGGCACTGCGCGCGTCGCAGCTGGGCCTGGACGTCGCCCTGATCGAGAAGGGCAAGGTCGGCGGTACCTGCCTGCACAACGGCTGCATCCCCACGAAGGCGTTGCTGCACGCCGGTGAGATCGCCGACCAGGCTCGCGAAGCCGATCAGTTCGGCGTGAAGGCCACCTTCGAGGGCATCGACATGGCGGCCGTCCACAAGTACAAGGACGACGTGATCTCCGGGCTCTACAAGGGCCTGCAGGGACTCATCGCCTCGCGCAAGGTGACGTACATCGAGGGCGAGGGCAAGCTTTCCTCCCCGACCTCCGTGGACGTGAACGGCCAGCGCGTCCAGGGTCGCCACGTGCTGCTCGCGACCGGCTCCGTGCCGAAGTCGCTGCCGGGCCTGGAGATCGACGGCAACCGCATCATCTCCTCGGACCACGCCCTGACCCTGGACCGCGTGCCGAAGTCCGCGATCATCCTGGGCGGCGGCGTCATCGGCGTCGAGTTCGCCTCGGCGTGGAAGTCCTTCGGGTCCGAGGTCACCGTCGTCGAGGGCCTCAAGCACCTCGTGCCGGTCGAGGACGAGAACTCCTCGAAGCTTCTTGAGCGCGCGTTCCGCAAGCGCGGCATCAAGTTCAACCTCGGCACCTTCTTCGAGAAGGCCGAGTACACGCAGGACGGCGTCCGCGTGACCCTCGCCGACGGCAAGACGTTCGACGCCGAGGTGCTGCTCGTCGCCATCGGCCGCGGCCCGGTCTCCCAGGGCCTCGGCTACGAGGAGCAGGGCGTCGCCATGGACCGTGGCTACGTCCTCGTCGACGAGTACATGCAGACCAACGTCCCGACCGTCTCGGCCGTGGGCGACCTGGTGCCGACCCTCCAGCTCGCGCACGTCGGCTTCGCCGAGGGCATCCTGGTGGCGGAGCGCCTGGCCGGTCTCAAGACCGTCCCGATCGACTACGACGGCGTGCCGAAGGTGACGTACTGCCACCCCGAGGTCGCCTCCGTGGGCATCACCGAGGCCAAGGCCAAGGAGATCTACGGCGCGGACAAGGTCGTCGCCCTCAAGTACAGCCTGGCGGGCAACGGCAAGAGCAAGATCCTCAAGACCGCGGGCGAGATCAAGCTCGTCCAGGTCAAGGACGGTGCCGTGGTCGGCGTCCACATGGTCGGCGACCGCATGGGCGAGCAGGTCGGCGAAGCCCAGCTGATCTACAACTGGGAAGCGCTGCCGGCCGAGGTCGCCCAGCTCATCCACGCCCACCCGACGCAGAACGAGGCGATGGGCGAGGCTCACCTGGCCCTCGCGGGCAAGCCTCTCCACTCCCACGACTGACCTTCAGTTTCGGGCGCGACGACCTAGACTTCCCGCAATTTCGTAAGGAGCAACTGAAACCATGGCGGTTTCCGTATCCCTTCCGGCGCTCGGCGAGAGCGTCACCGAGGGCACTGTCACCCGTTGGCTGAAGGCCGAGGGCGAGCGCGTCGAGGCCGACGAGCCGCTGCTCGAGGTCTCGACCGACAAGGTCGACACCGAGATCCCCTCCCCTGCCGCCGGCATCCTGGCCTCCATCAAGGTCGCCGAGGACGAGACCGTCGAGGTCGGCGCCGAGCTGGCCGTCATCGACGACGGCAGCGGCGCCCCCGCGGCCGAGTCCGCCCCGGCCGCCGAGCCCGCGCAGGCCGAGGCTCCGGCCCCGGCCGCCGAGGCCCCCGCGGCTCCGGCTCCCGCCGCCGAGGCCCCGGCCGCTCCGGCCGCCCCGGCCGGTGGCGCCTCCGGCACCGACGTCACGCTGCCCGCACTGGGCGAGTCGGTCACCGAGGGCACCGTCACCCGTTGGCTGAAGGAGGTCGGCGAGGAGGTCGCGGAGGACGAGCCCCTGCTCGAGGTCTCCACGGACAAGGTCGACACCGAGATCCCCTCCCCGGTCGCGGGCGTGCTGCTCGAGATCGTCGTGGGCGAGGACGAGACCGCTGAGGTCGGCGCCAAGCTCGCCGTCGTCGGCGCTCCCGGCGCGGCTCCGGCCGCCGCCGCTCCGGCTGCCCCGGCCGCTCCGGCCGCCGAGAAGCCGGCTCCGGCCGCCCCCGCCGCGCCGGCCCCCGCACCGGCCGCCCCGGCCGCGCCCGCCGCTGCCGCTCCGGCTCCGGCCCAGCCCGCGGCTCCGGCCGCTCCGGCTCCCGCCGCGCCCGCCCCGGCGCAGCCCGCCGCCCCGGCCCCGTCGGCGCCTGCCGCGCCTGCCGCTCCGGCCTCCCCGGCCGACGACGGCGCGTACGTCACGCCGCTGGTGCGCAAGCTCGCCAACGAGCACGGCGTGAGCCTGTCGGACGTCAAGGGCACCGGCGTCGGTGGCCGCATCCGCAAGCAGGACGTCATCGCGGCCGCCGAGGCCAAGAAGTCCGCCCCGGCTCCGGCTGCCGCCGGTTCTGCCGCCGCTCCGGCCGCTTCGAAGGCCCCGGCCCTGGAGGCCTCTCCCCTCCGCGGCCAGACGGTCAAGATGACCCGCATGCGCAAGGTCATCGGCGACAACATGATGAAGGCGCTGCACTCGCAGGCCCAGCTCACCTCGGTCGTCGAGGTCGACATCACGAAGCTGATGAAGCTGCGCGCCAAGGCGAAGGACGCGTTCGCGGCCCGTGAGGGCGTCAAGCTCTCCCCGATGCCGTTCTTCGTCAAGGCCGCCGCCCAGGCGCTGAAGGCCCACCCGGTCGTCAACGCCCGGATCAACGACGACGAAGGCACCATCACGTACTTCGACTCGGAGAACATCGGCATCGCCGTTGACGCCGAGAAGGGTCTGATGACGCCGGTCATCAAGGGTGCGGGCGACCTGAACATCGCCGGTATCTCCAAGAAGACCGCCGAGCTGGCCGGCAAGGCCCGTGGCGGTGGCCTCACCCCGGACGACATGTCCGGTGCCACCTTCACGGTCTCCAACACCGGTTCGCGCGGTGCCCTGTTCGACACGGTCATCGTGCCGCCGAACCAGGCCGCGATCCTGGGCATCGGTGCCACGGTGAAGCGTCCGGTCGTCATCAACCACCCCGACCTCGGCGAGACCATCGCCGTGCGGGACATGACGTACCTCTCGCTCTCCTACGACCACCGTCTGGTGGACGGCGCGGACGCCGCCCGCTACCTGACCACGGTCAAGGCCATCCTTGAGGCCGGCGAGTTCGAGGTCGAGCTCGGCCTGTAGTTCTACGGCCCCAGGGCTGTAAGACTCGTCTCATCAGGGCGTACGCCCCCGTTCGGAGGTTTCCGAACGGGGGCGTCGCCGTATTGTCTAGGGGTCACAACGCCCTGGGGGCGTGCCCCCGCCGGAGGAGCCCACATGACCGCGCCCGTCGTTCACTCGCTGCGCGAACAGATCCGCGAGCACATCGTGGAGGGGATCGTCAGCGGGCGCTGGCAGCCGGGCGAGCGGATCGTGGAGCGGCGCATCGCCGTCGAGCTCGAGGTCTCGCAGACCCCCGTGCGCGAGGCACTGCGTGAGCTGGAGACGCTGCGGCTCATCGAGTCGGCGCCCAACAAGGGCGTGCGCGTACGGAACTTGACCGCGGCGGACCTGGAGGAGAGCTACCCCGTCCGAGCGGGCCTTGAGGCCATCGCCGCCGAGCTCGCGGCGGAGAGCCTGGCCGTGGACTGCTCGGCCCTGGAGCCCCATGTCGAAGCCCTGTACGAGGCGGACCGGGCCGCCGACGGCACCTCGCAGGTGCGGCACACGGTCGGTTTCCACCGGGAGTTGGTGCGGGCCGCGCACAACTCCGTGCTGCTGCACACCTGGGAGGGCCTCGGCATCGAGGTCTTCACCGCGCTTTCGATCCGATGGCTCGGGACGGTGCAGCAGTCGTACGCGGAGGAGCACGAGGCACTGGTCTCGGCGTTCCGGCGGCGTGATCCGGCCATCGCCGAGCTGGTGAAGGCGCACGTCCTGGGCTGCGCGCCGCGCGCCTGACGTGATTCGGGGGGCCTCCACGGGCTCCTGCGCTCATCCGTGACCGGCCCGCTCATACGTGCCCTCACCTGCACCGATCCTTTAAATCGAAGGCACCGCGTGCCCGGATTAATGGCACCGGATGCCTACTTTCTTGATCTGAAGGAGTTTTCGCCTTCAACCCTTTGATCGATCATCGATCACGGAGTTACAGTCTTCGACGGGCTCTCACCAGGGCCTCACGCCCTGTCCTGCCAAAGACCTAGGGCACCCCCACCCCTTACCGAACAGGGGACCCCCTCCGACTCAGGAAGGCGGCGACATGACCGACCCCTCCGCAATCCAGCCGAGCGAGCTCGACCAGCTCCCGGACCGCGACCCCGAGGAGACCGCCGAATGGCAGGCCTCCCTGGACGCCGTTACCCAGGCGGCCGGGCCGCACCGAGCCGCATACCTGATGCGGCGCACGCTGGAGCGCGCCGAGGGCGCGGGCCTGGCGCTGCCCAAGCTCCTTGAGACCGACTACGTCAACACCATCCCCACCTCCGCCGAGCCGGCGATCGAGGGCGACGAGGCGATGGAGCAGCGGATCGCCGCGTGGAACCGCTGGAACGCGGCCGCGATGGTGACCCGGGGCAGCAAGCACGGCGTCGGCGGCCACATCGCCACCTTCGCCTCGGCCGCCTGGCTGTACGAGACGGGCTTCAACCACTTCTTCAAGGGCAAGGAGGGGGACGGTTCCGGCGACCAGCTGTACATCCAGGGCCACGCCTCCCCCGGCATCTACGCCCGCGCGTTCCTCGACGGCCGTCTGAACGAGACGCACCTCGACAACTTCCGCCAGGAGTCGGGCGGCAACGGCCTCCCCTCCTACCCGCACCCGCGCCGTCTGCCCTGGCTGTGGGAGTTCCCGACCGTCTCGATGGGCCTCGGCCCGCTGTCGGCGATCTACCAGGCGCGGTTCAACCGCTACCTCACCAACCGCAACATCAAGGACGTCTCCCCGTCGCACGTGTGGGCGTTCCTCGGTGACGGCGAGATGGACGAGCCCGAGTCGACGGCAGCCCTCGCGCTGGCCGCCCGTGAGGGTCTCGACAACCTCACGTACGTCATCAACTGCAACCTGCAGCGCCTCGACGGCCCGGTCCGCGCCAACTTCCGCGTGGTGCAGGAACTGGAGGCCCAGTTCCGCGGCGCCGGCTGGAACGTCATCAAGGTCCTGTGGGGCAACGCCTGGGACGAGCTGTTCCAGCTCGACACGAACGGCGCCCTGGTCCGCCGCCTCCGCGAGGTGCCGGACGCACAGTTCCAGACGTACGCGACGCGCGACGCCGCCTACATCCGCGAGCACTTCTTCGGCTCCGAGCCCGCGCTCGTCGAGCTGGGCAAGCTGCTGAGCGACGACAAGATCAGCGAGTGCTTCCACCTCTCGCGCGGCGGCCACGAGGCCCGCAAGGTCTACGCGGCCTACCGTGCGGCGCTCACCCACAAGGGTGCGCCGACCGTGATCCTCGCGCAGACGGTCAAGGGCTTCACGCTGGGCAAGGGCTTCGAGTCCAAGAACGCCAACCACCAGATGAAGAAGCTCACGGTGGACGAGTTCAAGGACATGCGTGACCTCCTTGAGCTGCCCATCTCGGACAGCGACTTCGTCGACGGCCAGGTGCCCTACGGCCACCCGGGCGCCGACTCCCCCGAGGTCCGCTACCTCCAGGAGCGCCGTGCCGCGCTCGGCGGTCCGGCCCCGGCCCGCCGCACGCAGCCGCTCGCGCCGCTGCCCGCCCCGGCCGACAAGTCGTTCGCCTCGTTCGACAAGGGCTCCGGCTCGCAGTCGATCGCGACGACCATGGCGTTCGTACGTCTCGTCAAGGACCTGATCCGCGACAAGGAGACCGGCAAGCGCTGGGTGCCGATCGTCCCCGACGAGGCGCGCACCTTCGGCATGGAGTCGCTCTTCCCGTCCCTCGGCATCTACTCGCCCAAGGGCCAGACGTACGAGCCGGTCGACCGCGACCAGCTCATGTACTACCGCGAGGCGAAGGACGGCCAGATCCTCAACGAGGGGATCACCGAGGCCGGTTCGATGGCGGACTTCATCGCCGCGTCGTCGTCGTACGCGACGCACGGCGAAGCCATGATCCCGTTCTACATCTTCTACTCGATGTTCGGCTGGCAGCGGACCGCCGACCAGATGTGGCAGCTCGGCGACCAGCTCGGCCGCGGCTTCCTCGTCGGCGCCACCGCCGGTCGTACGACGCTGACGGGTGAGGGTCTGCAGCACGCGGACGGTCACTCGCCGGTGATCGCCGCGACGAACCCCGCCGCCATGTCGTACGACCCCGCGTTCGCCTACGAGGTCGCGGCGATCGTCAAGGACGGTCTGCGCCGGATGTACGGCGAGGCCGCCCCCGGTGAGGACCAGAACGTCTTCTACTACCTCACCGTCTACAACGAGCCGATGCCGCAGCCCGCGAAGCCCGCGGGTGTCGACGAGGGCATCATCAAGGGCCTGTACCGCTTCAACACGGCCGAGACGGCGGGGCTCTCCCCCGCCGCCAACGCCTCGCGCATCCAGCTCATCGGTTCGGGTACGGCCATCCACTGGACCCTTGCCGCGCAGAAGATGCTCGCCGAGGAGTGGGGTGTGGCCGCCGACGTGTGGTCCGCGACCTCCTGGACCGAGCTGCGCCGCGACGCCCTGGAGGCGGACGAGGCGATCCTGCGCGGCGAGGAGCGGATCCCGTACGTGCGCACGGCGCTGGAAGGCGCGCAGGGGCCCGTCCTTGCCGTCTCCGACTACATGCGCCAGGTGCCGGACCAGATCGCGCAGTGGGTCGAGCAGGACTACTCGTCGCTCGGTGCGGACGGCTTCGGCATCTCGGACACGCGTGACGCGGCCCGTCGCCACTTCGGCATCGACGCCGAGTCGATCGTCGTGGCCTCGCTCGCGCAGCTCGCCCGTCGTGGTGAGGTGCCCGCTTCCGCGGTGAAGGAAGCGCGGGCCAAGTACGGTCTGTAGCCGTTTTCTGTAGCCGTTCGTGGCCTTCGGCCTGATGCGGGTCCCTGCCCCTCTGGGGGCGGGGACCCGCTTTCGGCTGTTCGGGGGTTATTCGTAGCGGCTGGCCATCTGCGCTGCCGCCTCCGCGAATCGTTCCCTCAGGGCCGTCGGTTCCAGTACCTCCACCTCCGGTCCCAGTGACAAGAGCTGGGTGTACGCGACCGTCTCGTTCTCCACCGGCAGGGTCAGCGTCACCCAGCCCTCGTCGTCCGGGGTGCTCGCCTTCTCCAGTGCCTCGCGCACGGAGACGGAATCGGTGGCGTACGGAAGCTGTCGTACCCCCGCCTCCGAGAGCCGGAGCACGACCTCGGAGCGCAGGATCGCCCGCGCGAACTGCGCCGCCCGCTCGTCCCAGAAGCCCGGCAGATCGAAATCCTCGTCGCGTACGAAGCGGTCCTCTTCGGCGGCGATCGCGGTGAACCGGTCGATGCGGTACACGCGGAACGACCCCGAGTCGGGCACCCGCGCGCACAGATACCAGACCCCGGCCTTGAGCACGAGGCCGTAGGGCTCCAACTCCCGTTCCACCTCGGTGTGCTGGCGGCGGTAGCGGGCGGTGACGCGCCGGTCGTCCCACACGGCGTCCGCCAGCGGGGGCAGCAGCTCGGGGGCCGGTGTCTCCTGGAACCAGCCCGGCGCGTCCAGGTGGAACCGCTGCGAGGCGTTCTGCGAGGCGTCCCGCAGCGAGGGCATCAGCGCCGCCGACACCTTCAGCCGGGCCGCCGATGCCGCGTCGTCGAGGCCCATCTCCCGCAGCGCGCCCGGCACTCCGGAGAGGAACAGGGCCTCGGCCTCGCTGCGGCCGAGGCCGGTGAGCCGGGTGCGGTAGCCGCCGATGAGGCGGTAGCCGCCGGCCCGCCCCCGGTCCGCGTACACCGGAACGCCCGCCTCCGAAAGGGCCTGGGCGTCCCGCGTGATGGTCCGCTCGGACACTTCGAGCTCACCCGCGAGCTCGGCGGCGGTCATGGAGGGGCGGGCCTGGAGCAGAAGCACCATCTTGATGAGGCGTGCAGCGCGCATGCCCCCATGATGCCGTCAGCCGCCGGGGAGGAGGCGGGAGGTGACTAGCGGTACCCCGTGACGTCCGCGGTCTTGCCCGTCTGTTCGACCTCCGCGATGTAGCGCCAGGCGTCCGGCGCCGAACCGTCCACGTCCGTGAAGCCGTACTCGGGGGCCAGGCCGCCACTGGAGAGCGACTTGCCGTTCCAGCGGGCCACTTCGGGGTCCGAGGCGAGCGCGACCAGGGCCCGGCCGACGAAGGCCGGGGTCTCGGAGATCGCGAAGTGCGGGTCCTGCTCGCAGCCGTCCCGCCAGTTCTCCTCGGTCACGCTGAACGCCGTGTCGAGCATGAACTCGGAGCGCAGCCAGCCGGGGGTCAGACAGAGCGCCGTGCAGCCGTACTCCTTGAGCTCCTCGGCCAGGCCACGCGCCATCCGCAGCGGGGCCGACTTGGCAAGGTCGTAGTAGAAGGGCTTGCGGTAGTTGGGACCGTTGTACTCCTCGGTGCCGTCGGTGACCTCGACGACCAGGCCTCCGGGGTTCTTGATGAGCAGCGGCAGCGCGTACCGGCTGGTGACGATGTGGGTCTCGATGCCGAGGCGCATCAGGCGCAGTCCCTTGTCGAGGTCGTGCTCCCACATCCTCTTGTCCCACTCGACGTGGATGTCGCCGCCCCAGATGTCGTTGACCAGGATGTCCAGGCGGCCCTGCTCCCGGTCGATCCGCTCGACGAGCGCCTCGACCTGCCCGGGCTCCAGATGATCGGTGGGCACGGCGGTCCCGGTGCCGGGTCCGCCCGCCTCCCGGCCCGCGGCGGTGATCAGCTCCGCCGTCTCCTCGATGGTCTCCGTGCTGCGGCCGACCTCGCTGGTGTGCTCACGGGTCGTACGGCCCGTGGCGTACACGGTGGCTCCGGCGCGGCCGAGCTCCACGGCCATGGCCCGGCCCGCGCCGCGGGTGGCACCGGCGACGAGGGCGACCTTCCCGGCCAGCGGGTGCGAAAGTGCGCGCGTGCTGTCAGTACTGTCCATGTCTTCGAGGCTGCCACCCAATGGCGACACCTGCTGTCGGGTTTTCCATGGGCATGTGCACGCATAACGAGACAGCCGCATCCGCCGCACTCCACGTGCGTACCCACCCCCCAGGACCGATGCTTGTCCCGTGATGGACGAGACGGAGTTCTGGGAGATCGTGGACCGCACCCGCGTGGCCGCCGAGGGCGACCCCGAGGACCACGCGGACCTGCTCACCGAGAAGCTGCTGGAGCTCGAGCCGGACATGGTGCTCGACTTCGCCCGTCACTTCGAGGCGCGCTACAACCGTGCGTACCGCTGGGATCTGTGGGGAGCTTCCTGGATCCTCCTCGGCGGCGCCAGTGACGACGCCTTCGACTACTTCCGCTGCTGGCTGATCGGCCAGGGCCGTGAGGTCTTCGAGGGAGCCCTGCACGACCCGGACTCGCTCGCGGATCTCCTCGACGACTTCGACGAGGACATCGACGGTGACGGCGAAGAGCTCGGCTACGCGGCGGACGAGGCGTACGAGCAGCTCACCGGCGTGGTCACCCCCGACCTCGGTATCGCCCCGGCCCCCGGGGAGCCCCTGGGCACCCCCCTCGACTTCGAGGACGAGACCACGATGGCCCAGCGCTACCCGAAGCTGTGGGAACGTTTCGGCGAGATCGACTGAGCCTTCGACGACTGGGCCGTCACCAGCTGGGCCTGGGCCGTCATCAGCCGGCCCCTACCGGCTCTGCAGCCGTGCGGCCGTCTCCCGGATCTCGGGGAGCGCGGCCGTCAGCGCCGCACCCGGGCAGGACGTGGAGTAGCCGTCGTTGTGCCCGGACACCGCGCTGAACGACTCGGTCGCCCCCGCCGGGTACCTGCTGAGGCTGTTCGAGGAGACCAGCCGCACCATGGAACGCGGGTCCACGTCCGCAAGACCGAGCTTCCACGCGACCAGCGCCGCCAGGGCATCGGTCATCGCCCGGGGCACAGGGACCCCCGCCGTGAACGTCCCGATCGCCGCTATCCCCACCGACCCCTTGTTGAAGCCCTGCGTGTGCGCCCCGATGACCGCTCTCTCGATGCCGCCCGCACGCCCCTCGTAGACGGTCCCGCACCGGTCGACGAGGAAGTTGTATCCGATGTCGTCCCACTGCCTCCCCTCCGTCTGGCCGGCGTACAGATAGCGGATGGTGCGCGGGGCATCGGCGCAGTCGTAGCCGTTCGGCGTGTCCGTGTGGTGCACGAACACCGCCCGGACCCGGTCGGCATACCGGGCCGGCGGCGGCTCGCCACCCTCACCGTCCAGCCACTGCGCGCGCGGCACCACACGAGGCTGCGCCGCCGGGTGCCCCACCGCCCTGCGCACCGGCGCCGCGGCCGCCGGCATCTGCGCATACCTCCCGGTCACACTCGTCCGCTCCCCGAGCCCGGCGACCGCCACCGGCCCTTCACCCGCCGACCCCGACGCCCCCGCCACTCCTGGTCCCACGAACAGCGCACACAGCAGCAGAAGCGCCACAGCCGCGACCCCGGGCACGCAGCCCAGCGCCGCACGCACCGCCGTCGGCACGCGCGCCGCGGACATCCCACGGAAGACACGCATGGTCCGACTCTCCGACCGACCCCAACCACCCGCGATCCACACTCCGCCATTCGAATGAACGCGAACGGACGCTGACGACGGCTGACCACTGCTGACGACCGCCGATGGGCCCTGATAAGCCCTGCTGAGCGCGGGTGAACGGTGTCGCCCCTCAGACCCCGCCCAGGTCCAGCCCCGGATTCGTGCGGGAAAGGATCATGTCGGTGCGCGGCTGGAGTGCCGCGTCGATCATCTCGGGCTGCGGAGTGATCCAGTAGCGCCCCTCCGCGGCCTGCTCGAAGACACGGCGGGCGTGCTCCTCCGGCGTGATCCCCTGGGTGTCGGCGCGCTGCTGGAGCTGTTCGTTGAACCCCGCTATCTCCGGCGGTATGCCGTCCCCCGGCCGCGCGGCCCTGAATATCTCGCTCTTGACCGAGTCCGGCAGTACGACCGAGACCTGCACGGGCGCCTGCCTCATCTGCAGTTCGTAGGCGAGGGATTCGGTGAGTGCGAGCGTCCCGAACTTGGTGACGCTGTACGGCGCCATCAGCGGGCTCGGCAGCAGTCCGCCGACCGAGGACACATTGAGCACCCAGCTCCGCGTGGACTGCTCGAGCAGGCGCGGCACGAAGGAACGTATGCCGTTCACATAGCCACCGATGTTGATCCGCAGGGCGGCGTCCCAGCGCTCGGCGGGGATCTCCCAGGAGTAGCCCATCGCCATGATCCCGGCGTTGTTGATCAGCATGTCGACCGCGCCGAAGCGGTCGTACGCCCGGTCCGCGAGGGCGTCGACGGAGAGCGGGTCGGACACGTCCGTCACGACCGGCTCGACCTCGGCCCCCGAGGCACGCAGCTCCTCGGCCAGGGCGGTGAGGCGCTCGGCGGCTATGTCGGCGAGGACCAGCCTCATGCCGAGCTCCGCCGCGTGCCGGGCGAACCCGGATCCGATGCCGGCGGACGCACCGGTGATGACGACGACCTTGCCCGCGAAGGTCTCGCCCGCAAGGGTCTGGCCTGCGTCACTCATGCCGCTCTCCTCTGTCGAATGTCGAATCTGCCGACGGAAGTGGGTGCGTGCCGCTCCGTCAGAAGTGGGTGCCGCCGTCGACCCGGATCTCGGTGCCGGTGATGAACTTGCCGTCCTGTGAGCCGAGCAGGGCGACGACCGAGGCCACGGACTCCGGTCCGGCGAAGCCCTGGCCGATGGCCGGGGCCAGCTTCATGAACAGGCTCATGTCGGCGTCCTCGGGCAGGCCGGGGCCCACGCTCTGCTTGCTGGCGCCGCTGCCGTCGGTCATGCCGCTGGATATGGAGCCGGGCTGAACGGAGTTGAAGCGGATTCCCTGCTTGCCGTACTCACTGGCCAGCGCGTGGGTCATGGACTGGACGCCGCCCTTGCTCGCCGCGTACGCCGCCATGTACGGGTGGGCGAACATCGCCGAGGTGGAGCTGAAGTTGATGACGGCGGCGTCTTCGCCGCCGAGCAGCGCCGGGATCGCCTCGCGGATCACCAGGAACGTGCCCACCAGGTTGATCTGGATGACGCGGTTGAAGGACTCCAGGCTGGTCTCGTGCGTGTGCGAGGAACGGAGCACGCCCGCCGCGTTCACCAGCACGTCCAGGCCGCCGAGCGCGGTGACGGCGGCGGCGACGCCCGCGCGCACCGAGATCTCGTCCGAGATGTCGACCACGAGGGTGGTGAGGCGGTCGGCCGCGGCGCCCGCCTTCTCGGCGGTGTCCTTCAGTCCCGCCTCGCTGACGTCGGCGGCAACTACCCTGCCGCCCTCGTCGAGGATCCGGAGGACGGTGGCCTGCCCGATGCCCGAACCACCGCCGGTGATGAGTGCGCGACGGCCTGCGTACCGGTTCATGAAATGCCTCCGATCAACTCCGGGCTCCCGGATCCGTCCACGGACCCGGCCTTCCCGATCTGATTTCAATGTACGCCTCTCTGGCACGTTTTGCCATGCCGACAATTCATGTATCAGGGTGAGAATCGCGCGTAGGCTGCGAGGGTGAGCACCCACCCGTCGCAGCCATCGCAGCCCTCGAAGCCACTGCCACCGGCTCAGGCCTCGCTGACCGAGCGCCGCAAAGCCGCCACGCAGCTCGACATCGCCCGTGCCGCAGCCGAGCTCTTCGCCGAGCGCGGCCCGGACGGCACCACGGCCGAGGAGATCGCGGGCCGGGCCGGAGTGGCGCTGCGCACCTTCTACCGGTACTTCCGCAACAAGCAGGACGCGGTCGCCCCGCTCCTCGCGGGCGGCGCCGCCGAGTGGCGGGCCCATCTGGCGGGCCTCGACCCGGCCGCCGGGATGCCGACGGCCCTGGAGCGGTCCATCGCGGACGCGCTGACCGCGGCGGACGACCGCGCGGCCGAGTCCCTGGAGTGGACCCGCGGCCTGCTGCGCGCCGCGCAGGACGACCCGGCGCTGCGCGCCGTCTGGTACCGCGTGAACCAGGAGTCCGAGGAGCAGCTCGTGCCCGTGCTCGCCCGGCTGGCCGGGGACGACGCCGACGCACTCGACGTACGTCTGGCGGCCGCGGCCGCCACCGACGCCATCCGCCTGGCCCTGGAGACCTGGGCGGCCGGGGACGCGCCCACCGAGGGGCCCGGCTCCCCCGCCGTCCTTGCGGTGCGCTGCCTGCGCGAACTGACGGGCGGGCTGCGGCTCCTGTCCGCCCGGCAGGGCGACGACACCTGAGGCCCGGCTGAGGCCCGGCGCCTGTCGCGGCGCCCCGGCTGCAGCTCCGCCTGCAGCTCCGCCTGCGTCCCCGCCTAGAGCTCCGGCTCCAGGTCCGGCGAGAAGGCCAGCAGGGCCACGTCGTCCCCGACTCCTCCGGAGAACCGCACCAGGTCCCTCCACACCGCGGACGTCAGTGCCGCCGGGTCGTCCCGAAGGTCGGTGCAGAGCACCGAGAGACGCTCGGCCAGCGGGTAGAAGGCGCCGGCCCCGTCCCGCGCCTCGGTCACCCCGTCGGTCACCGCGAGCAGCCGGTCGCCGGGCTTCAGGCCCACGGTCACCTCTTCGGGCGCCGTGAGACCCGCGATCCCCAGGCCGAGCGGAGCACCCGGCGCCACATCGAGCTCCTCGACGGACCCGCCGCGCAAGAGCAGCGGTGGCGGGTGACCGCAGGAGAGGATCCGCAGCTCAGGGGCATCGCTGCGGAATTCGAGGAGCACGGCGGTGGCGAAGAGCTCGGCGTGATCGGCCTCTTCGGAGTCCACCGCCAGGCGCCGGTCGAGCCGGGCGGCGACCCCCTCCAGGTCGGGCTGGTCGAGCACCGCCTCCCTGAAGGCACCGAGCAGCGCGGCGACCGTGCCGACGGCCGCGAGGCCATGCCCCTGCACGTCACCGACCAGTGCCATGACGCCGCTGGGGCCCTTGCGCACGTCGAAGAGGTCCCCGCCGACCAGCGTCCCGCCCTGTGCCGCGCGGTAGAGGCCCGCACATCGCACCGGGCCCACGCGTTCCGGCAGAGGCGGCAGGACGGCGAACTGGGCGGCCTCCGCGACGGTGCGGACGGTGACGAGCTGGGTGTCGCGCCGGCTGCGCACCCAGGCGAACATGACGCTCAGCACCGCCACGAAGGCGACCGTCAGCACATCGCTCTCCCCGGGGCGGCCGAGCCCGAACCCCGGCAGATAGAGCAGCAGCACCACGGTGGCGCCGAAGAGGGCCGTCGCGGAGGCGGCGTACGCCAGCGCGGCCAGTGGCGGCACGGCGGCGAGCAGGAAGCTGAGGTCGACCGTCTCCGGAGTGGACAGCTGGATGACGCAGATCACGACCAGGAGCACGGGCGGGGGCCAGCGCACCCAGTGGGGCGGCGGCGCGCCGCGCAGCCAGCCGGGCTCCTCGCGGTCCCGCCGGCTGGCAGCAGCGACCCTGAACATCGGTTCGCTCCTTCCGGTCGGCCTCCCCACGCTCCTACGCGCGCGTGCCCGCCGCACGCCGGGCCGGTCCGTCGGGTGGTGCCCCCGGGCCGGTCGAGGCGGACTCCAGGAGCGGCAGACCCAGGGGTGTCAGAGCACGCGCCCCATCAGCACGTCGTCCACGTACGCGCCGTCGAGGAAGAACTCGCCCGGCAGCACGCCCTCGACCACGAAGCCCTCGGACTCGTAGAGCGTGCGGGCCGGAGTGTTGTGGCCGAGCACCCGCAGCGTGACGCGCCGCGCGCCCTGTCGGCGGGCCTCCTCCACCGCGGCCCTGACGAGAGCGCGGCCCACTCCCCTGCCGCGCGCCTCGTCGGCGACGGCGAAGCCCAGGATCTGGCGCACGTGGGCGTTGGCGAGGAGGGCGGTGGGGTAACCGATCCGTATGTAGCCGACGACCACGCCGTGCAGCTCGGCGACCAAGTGGTCGCGCGGCCCGAAGCGTTCGCTGAAGAACGGCGGGTAGGGCCGCTGCGGAGCAGGCTGTACCGCGTGCAGGGTCGACCAGGTGGCGCGGTCGATGCGGCCGAGGGCTTCTTCGTCGTCCGGCAGGGCGGTCCGTATGTGCGTGTCCGGCATGGGCGTCACTGTACGACGGGCACATGACGCCTCCCGGCGGGTTTCCGGGGCAGGATGGCTTCATGGAGCCCACCCAGCCCGCACAGTCAGCCCTTTCCTCGCGGCGGTCCCGTATCGCCGTGGCCGGTGCGTCCGGCCTCATCGGAACGGCGCTGACACGCGCCCTCTCCGACGACGGCCACGAGGTGGTGCGACTGGTGCGCCGGGCACCTCGTACGAAGGACGAGGTGCGTTGGGACCCCAAGAAGGGGTACGTCGACACGGCTGGGCTCGCGGGCTGCGACGCGCTGGTGAACCTGGCGGGAGCCGGGATCGGCGACCACCGCTGGACGGACGCCTACAAGCAGGAGATCCGCGACAGCAGGGTGCTCGGCACCACGGCGCTCGCCGAGGCGGCGGCCTCCATGGACGCGCCTCCGCGGGTGTTCCTGTGCGCAAGTGCGATCGGCTACTACGGAGACACCGGTCAACGTGCGGTGGACGAGAGCGCCCCTTCCAGAGAGGGCTTCCTGCCGTCCCTGTGCGTGGAGTGGGAGGGTGCGGCCGCCGCGGCGCACGCTGCGGGCATCCGCACGGTCTTCTCGCGCAACGGCCTGGTGGTGGCGCGCGAGGGCGGAGCCTGGCAGCGGCTGTTCCCGCTCTTCAAGGCGGGGCTCGGCGGGCGCCTCGGCGACGGCAGGCAGTACTGGAGCTACATCTCGCTGCACGACGCGGTGGCCGCGCTGCGGCACCTGCTCGACACGGAGTCGCTGGCGGGTCCGGTCAACCTGACGGCGCCCGATCCGCTGACCAACCGCGAGGTGACGGCCGCGATGGGGCGGGTGCTGCACCGGCCCACGCTCTTCACGGCGCCCGCTCCCGCGCTGCGGGTCGTGCTCGGCGAGCTGGCCGGTGACGTGCTCGGCAGCCAGCGGGTCCTGCCGACCCGGCTCCTGGAGTCGGGATTCTCGTTCGCGTTCCCGGGCATCGAGGAGACGATCCGCGCGGCGCTGCGGTAGAAGGCCCTGCGGTAGAAGGCCCTGCGGCAGACGGCACTCCGGCGCGTCGCGCTCGGCGGGAACAGCACGCCCCCTCGATCGTCTTCTTCGCTTCTGCGATCCGTGTGCGACCGGCGTGCGACCGTGCCCGGTCGATGCGCGACTGCCACTGACCGTCCTTGCTCCTACCCTCGTGCGGAACTCGGTGATTCCGAAGCCCTGTTGAGGGCATGACGTCCCCAGCAGCCGCGCAACCTCGGGGAGGGACACGTGCCAGAGCCTGCGCACCATGCGGATGTCGTCATCGTAGGAGCGGGGGTCGCGGGTCTGTCGGCCGCCCACCAGCTGACCAGGGCGGGTGTAACGACCGTCGTCCTGGAAGCCGCCCCTTACGTCGGCGGGCGCATGTCGACGGAGAAGGTGGACGGGTTCCGGCTCGACAGGATCGGGCAGCTGCTCACCACGTCGTATCCCGAACTGCGTCACACGCCGGGGCTCGACGCACTCGTACTGCGGCCCTTCGTACCCGGCGTCGTGGTGCACAGCGACGGCAGGCACCACCGGGCCGTCGAGCCCACGAGCCCCCGGCGCGCAAGGGGCGCACTCACCGCAGCACGCGCCCTGGCAAGCGCCCCCAGGGGTTCGCGAACGGCACGCACCGCGCCGCGCACCACGCCCCGCACCGCCCCCCTCGGCGGCCCACTCGACCAGGCCCGCCTCGGCGCGGCACTCGCCAGGCTCGCGGCGACGGATCCGAAGCGCCTCCTCGCCCGCCCCGAACTCCCCGCGTCGGAGTCCCTCTTCGCCCGCGGCCTGCCCGCGCGTACCGTCACCGGCTTCCTGCGCCCGCTGCTCTCGGCGCTCCTCTGCGACCCGGGCCTGTCGACATCGAGCCGGTGCGCCGACCTCGCCCTGCACTCCTTCGCGCGCGGCCGGCTCTGCCTGCCCGAGGGCGGCGCCGAGGTACTGCCCGAGCTCCTCTCGGCCGCGCTGCCACCGGGGACGGTCCGCACCGGCGTACGCGTCACCGCCGTCTCCACGACCTCTGTCAGCACCGCTGAGCACGGCGAAGTGCGCTGTAGCGCTGTCCTGCTGGCCACCGATGCCCGTGCCGCCGCCGAACTGCTGCCCGGCCTGCGCGTGCCGTCCTTCCACCAGGTCACGGTGCTGCACCACGCGGCGCCCGACGCGCCGCTCGCCGAGCCCGCGCTGCTGCTCGACGCCGACCGTTCGGGCCCGGTCGCGCACACGGCCGTGATCAGCCACGTCGACCCGTCGCGCGCGCCCGCGGGCCGGACGCTCATCTCGTCTACGGTCCTCGGCCCGCCGCCGGACGAGCGGGCCGTCCTCGCCCATCTCGCCGATCTGTACGGCACATCGACCTCGCGCTGGGAATCCCTCGCGGTCCACCACACCCGCGAGGCGGTACCCGCGATGCCGCCCCCGCACGATCTGCGCCGCCCGGTGCGGCTGCTCTCGGGGCTCTACGTGTGCGGCGACCACCGGGACACCAGCACGGTGCAGGGCGCCCTGTACTCGGGCCGCCGCGCGGCGCGGGCCGCGCTCGCGGACCTCGGCGTGGACCCTGCGCACGGGTCCGGGGACCTGCCGATGGCGGCCTGAGCCCCAGCCGCCACCCCACCCCTCAGAAAGCCCAGCCCCCGACCCATCTAATCCATCCGACCTATGAGTCCCTCTGGAAGCCCTCGCGCCCCCACGCGAGGGCTTCCCCCTTTCCCGTACGCCCGCTTCGTACGACCCACCCCACCTCACCCGCCCCTGCAACTCCCCTTGCCTCACCCGCACCCCACGGCTACGGTCCCACCGGATCGCCAAGCCGCGGGAGGACTCACGTGCGTCGCACCATCCCGGTGATATCACTCATCCTCGGCCTATTCATGGGAGGTCTATCGTTGCCGACCGCCACAGCATCCACCGCAGCCACAGACGCAGCCGCAGCCGCAGCCGCAGCCGCCACAGCGTCCGACATACCGTCCGTGGTCCCCCGCCCCACCGACTGGACCGCACTCGACGGCCGTACGAAGCTCACCGAGCGCACCCGCATCCTGATCGATCCGCGCGCCGGATCCACCACCGCGCTCCCCTCGGGCCGCAGTGAATTCCCGGGCCCCGCACACCAGTCCGTACGCCAGCTCGCCGACCAGCTCCGCACGGAGATCAAGCAGGTCACCGGCATCACGCCCCGGATCGCGTCCCACACGGGCCGCCCGGCGGCCGGGGACATCGCCCTCCGGCTCACCGCCAAGGGAAGCCTCGTCAAGGGAAACCTCGCCAAGGAAAACCTCGGCGCCGAGGGATACGGCTTCGACAGCACGGGCCCGATCCGCATCGAGGCCGCGTCCACCCACGGCCTCTACTACGGCACCCGCACGCTCCTCCAGCTCCTGCGCTCCACGGCCGACGACCACCGCGCCGTGCCCCGCGCCAGCTCCATCGACCGCCCCGCGCAGTCCGTCCGCATGGTGCACCTCGACGCGGGCCGCAAGTACTGGAAGATCTCCTACCTGGAGAACCTGATCCGCAGGATGGGCGACCAGAAGCTCAACACCCTCTTCCTGCACCTCTCCGAGTCCGAGGGATTCCGCCTCTACAGCCCGAAGTTCCCCGGCCTCGCCGACCCCGACCACAGCTACAGCCGCGCCGACATCGAACACCTGAAGGCCTTCGCGGCCCGCCATCACGTCCAGCTGATGCCCGGCCTGGAGCTCCCCGGGCACGCCACCGTGATCAGCGACGCCTTCGGCATCGGCTTCGGCTCCGGGCCCGGCGCGTGCACCGGCGAGCACACCCACTCCCACCTCACGCCCGACTGGATCATCGACATGACCAGCGACAAGGCGATCGCGAAGTCGAAGGAGATCGTCGACGAGTTCGCGGGCTGGTTCGACGCGCCGCTGTTCTCCATCGGCGCGGAGGAGGTCCCCGGGCAGCTCGCCGAGTGCCCGCGCGTGAAGAACCACCTGGCGTCCGCGCCCGACGTGTCGACGCTCGGAGACCTCCTCAACCGCTACATCAACACCCTTGACGACGTGGTCACTTCACACGGCAAGCGCACGGCCGTCTACAACGGCTCCGAGCACCTGACCGCGCCCCAGCAGAAGGTCCACGACCCGGTCGTCTTCCTCACCTGGGAAGGCACGGGCGCCGAGCCCGAGATTCCCGGCCACGACGAGATCGCCATCGGCCCGTTCTACGACACCCCGAACAACTACCACCACCTGTACCCGGACGAGCCCTGGATGTACGACACCTGGGCGCCGAACACCGACCCCGACATGCTCGGCTCCGGCGTCACCAACTGGGCCGACTACAACTTCTGGGCCGACGACGGCTACTTCGAGCAGAGCATGGCGGGCGCCCGCGCGATCCTCGCCGACCGCGCCTGGAACAGGTCCGCGACACCGGACACCCTCGCCGACTTCAGGGCCCGCGCCGCCCGCATCGGTGACCCACCGGGCACGACGCCCGCGCCCCTGCCGCCCAGGGTCGAGGGCCGGCCGAGCCATCACTGGACGTTCGACGACGCGTCGTACCCCAGCGGCTGGACGTACGCGGGCAGTCCAGGGAACACGATCCTCGCCGAGGACGTGGCGGGCGGCCTCTCCGGCACCTCGTACATCATCAACAACCCCACACCGGTGGAGGGCGAGCGCGGCCGGGCGTGGCGCTTCGACTCCGACCGGGACGGCGTGGGCTTCGGCGGTCTCGACGTCGCCGAACCGTGGACGGTGTCGGTGCGGGTCCGCCCGACGGCCAGGACCGGGGACCAGGTGCTGCTCAGCTCCAGGGCGGGTGCGCTGAAGCTGATGCAGCACGGCACCGGGAAGGTCGGTTTCACGCGGTACGGCGCGGCCGACTTCAGTTTCGAGCACACGCTGCCGCTCGACCGCTGGACGCGGCTGACGTGGGTGACGACTCCGGGGCGCACCACCTTGTACGCCGACGGGCGGCGGGTCGGGTCCGTCGCGGCGTCGATCCCGCTGCCGCTGCGGTCCATCGGGACGGAGAAGGCGAGCCTGCGCGGCGACCTCGACGAACTCACGACGTGGGACGAGGCGTTGTCCCCCGAGAAGGTCGCGCGCCTGCGCTGAGCCGGGTAGCCCGCTCAAGCCATGTACGCGGACACCGTGTAAGGGGCGGGGCTGCGCAGCCCCGCCCCTTACACCCGCCCTCCTCCTTACCTGCTGCCCCGGCGTCACCCCAGGGCAGCCACCCGGTCGCGATACCCGCGTACCGCCGCAGCGTCGCGGTACGGCTCAAGCCGCCGCTCGAAGTCGCGTACGTACTCGACCGCTCGCACCGACCGCATCTCCCCCGCGGCCTGTGCCGCCTCCGCGCCGAGCTGGCAGGCCTGCTCCAGCTCGCCGAGGCCCAGGCGTGAGGTGGCGAGGACGATCCGGCAGAAGAGGCGGCTGCGGGCGTACCCGGGGGCGCGCAGCTGGAGCGAGCGCTCCGCGTGCTGGGCGGCCACGCGGTACTGCTGGAGGTCCCGGTGGCAGTGCCCGAACTCGTCCGCGAGCTGCGCCTCGTCGAAGAACCGCGCCCAGTAGGGGACTTCGTCGCCCGGACGCGATGTCTCCAGGGCGCGCTCGGCCCGCACCATCGACGCCGTGCACGCCCGCACCTCGCCGAGCACACCGTGGCCGCGTGCCTCGACCGAGTGCAGCAGGGCCTGCACGACGGGCGGGGCCGATGACCCGACGCCCTGCTGGGCCACCCGCGCCAGCTGTACGGCCTCTCTGCCGTGCCCGAGATAGACGGCCTGGCGGCTCATCGTGACCAGGACGTACGAGCCGTACGCGCGGTCGCCGGCCGCCTGCGAGAGCCGCAGCGCCTGGACGTAGTAGCGCTGGGCCAGGCCGTGCGCCGCGATGTCGTACGACGTCCAGCCCGCGAGCCGGGTGAGGTCGGCGGCGGCCGCGAAGAGCCGCCGCCCGGCCTGCTCGCCGTACGTGCCGCGCAGCATCGGCTCGGCCTCGTGCTCCAGATAGCGCACGAGCGCCTGCCGGGCGTGCCCGCCGCCGTACGCGTGATCGAGCGCCCGGAACAGTTCGCCGACGGAGCGCAGGGCCGAGATGTCGCCGCTGGTCACCCTCGCTCCGACGCCCCGCTCGGGCTCCTTGCGCTGACGCGGTATGGCGGGCCTGCCCTGGGTGGGCACGCGGGCGCTCGGCGGATAGTCGCCGCGGCCGACCCGGTCGTCGGCGCGGCCGATCAGCCAGTCCCTGCTGGGGACGACGAGGCCCGCCGGGGTGAACGCGATCTTCCGCAGTTCGGCGTGGCTCCCGGAGTCCTTGCGCCAGAGCCCGCCGACGATGTCGATCGCCTCTTCGGGGCTCGCCGCGAATTCGAGCCCCGCGTACACCGGAGCGCATGCGTCGAGCCCCAGGTCCTGTGCGGAGAGGCGGCGCCCCAACCGCCGTGTGAAGACCTCGGCGATGAGGGCGGGGGTGGTGCCGCGCGGCTGCTGTCCGCGCAGCCAGCGGGTCACCGATGTCTTGTCGTACCGCAGATCGAGACCGTGCTCGAGGCCCAGCTGATCGACGCGGCGCGCGAGCCCCGCATTGGAGAACCCGGCTTCTGAGATAAGCGCGGCTAGCTGGCGGTTGGGGGTGCGCTGCGGAGGTCGTTCCGTCATCAGCTGTGCGGTCTCCTGCCTTTCGGGCGTTGCCTTGAGCAGCCCTTATGGCTCCGTGAACGGCGTGAATGTAGCGGCCCTCACCGCCCTCATCGCGACCTTCGACCCGCATTCATCCGATCGTGTGAGGATTGACCGGAGGACTGACGAGAATCCGCTGCCCGTACAGTGGCCGGGGCGCGATATGTGCACGGTGCAGGTTCTAGGGAGGCACTTGCCGTGAGTGAGTTTCAGTTCGTCCGTCTTGGCTTCGGCCCGGATTCGGTCGAGTACCAGGAGGCCTGGGACGAGCAGCGCCGCGTGCACGCCGCTCGCTTCGCCGACGAACTCCCGGACACGTGTCTGCTGCTCGAGCACCCGCCGGTGTACACCGCGGGCCGCCGCACCGCGGACAGCGAGCGCCCCCTGGACGGCACCCCCGTCGTCGACGTGGACCGTGGCGGAAAGATCACCTGGCACGGCCCCGGGCAGCTCGTGGGCTACCCGATCCAGAAGCTGCCGCGCCCGGTGGACGTCGTAGCACACGTACGGCGCCTGGAAGAGGCACTTATCCGTACGTGTGCGGAGTTTGGCCTGGAGACGAGCCGCGTCGAGGGCCGCAGTGGCGTATGGGTTCTGGGTGACCCCCGTCAGGCCGCAGAGCAAGGTCCGGCGCTCGGCGGCCTGGACCTCGACTTCGACCCCCGGCTCCAGGACGACGAGTTCGACGCCCGGTTCAACGGCCCGGAGTACGCCCCGTCCAACGCGGGCCAGCGCCGTGAGGACCGCAAGATCGCGGCCATCGGCATCCGCGTCGCCAAGGGCGTGACGATGCACGGCTTCGCGCTGAACGTGAACCCGGACAACACCTGGTTCGACAAGATCATCCCGTGTGGCATCCGCGACGCCGGTGTGACGTCGATCTCGTACGAACTGGACCGCGAGGTCACGATCGCCGACGTGCTGCCCGTCGCCGAGAAGCATCTGCGGGAGGTCCTGGAGAACGCGGAGCTCAAGCCGCGGCTCGTCGAGAAGGCCGGGACCCCCGGGAACACGGCTGAGACCCCCGGGAAGACGGCCGAGAAGGCAGCCCAGGAGACGGTTGAGAACCCGGAAGCCGAGAAGGCGACCGCCTAGACAGCTCGGGCCGCGGGGAATGCACCCCGTGGGCCAGAGGTTGGCCGAACGTAAGCCCAACGACATCACGGGCGTACCCTGGTGTGCGCCGAAGAATCGAAGCTACAGGGAGCCGATGTGTCCGCAGTCGCACCCGACGGACGCAAGATGCTGCGCCTTGAGGTCCGGAACGCCCAGACCCCGATCGAGCGCAAGCCCGAGTGGATCAAGACCCGGGCGAAAATGGGCCCCGAGTACACGAAGATGCAGAACCTCGTGAAGAGCGAGGGCCTGCACACGGTCTGCCAGGAGGCGGGCTGTCCCAACATCTACGAGTGCTGGGAAGACCGCGAGGCCACCTTCCTCATCGGCGGTGACCAGTGCACCCGGCGCTGCGACTTCTGCCAGATCGACACGGGCAAGCCGCAGGCGCTCGACCGCGACGAGCCGCGCCGCGTGGGTGAGTCCGTCGTCACGATGGACCTGAACTACGCCACCATCACCGGCGTCGCCCGCGACGACCTGGACGACGGCGGCGCCTGGCTGTACGCGGAGACCGTGCGCCAGATCCACGCGATGACGGCGGAGCGCGCCGAGGGCAAGACCAAGGTCGAGCTCCTCATCCCCGACTTCAACGCGGACCCCGACCAGCTGGCCGAGGTCTTCTCCTCGCGCCCCGAGGTCCTCGGGCACAACGTGGAGACGGTGCCGCGCATCTTCAAGCGGATCCGCCCCGGCTTCCGCTTCGAGCGCTCGCTGGAGGTCATCACCCGCGCCCGTGAGGCCGGTCTGGTCACCAAGTCGAACCTCATCCTGGGCATGGGCGAGGAGCGCGAGGAGATCAGCGAGGCGCTGCACGCGCTGCACGACGCGGGCTGCGAGCTCATCACGATCACGCAGTACCTGCGCCCGACGCCGCGCCACCACCCCGTGGAGCGCTGGGCCAAGCCGCAGGAGTTCGTGGAGCTGAAGGAGGAGGCCGAGGAGATCGGCTTCTCCGGCGTCATGTCCGGGCCGCTGGTCCGCTCCTCGTACCGCGCCGGCCGTCTCTACCAGATGGCGATCGAGAAGCGCGGGGCGTACGTCGCCTCGCAGGCGGTCTGACCGCGGGCGAGAGCCCGACTGTGTGAATCGGCGCACAAGCGACTACTGACGAGTAGTGGCCGAGATGACGCGGCCTCTACGGTCCCCGCAGGTGAGGGGGACCGTAGAGGCCGCGTCAATGTTTCGGGGCCCGGCGTCAAGGCTTCATCCGTGTTTGACCGGTCGGTCACGCCCTGGTAACACCAATCAGTGACCCTGGAATTACCCCACGTACAGCCCTACCCATAGCCGCTCAGGAGGGCCCCACCATGCAGGCCGCGCCCGTACGCGCCACCGCCATCCCGTCCGTCACCGACGCACTGCGCGCCGTCGAGTCGCTTCTCATGAGCAGCGGCCAGCGCACCGCTCGCCGCAACGCCTGGACGTCCGTGCTCGACGACCGGCGTCGCGCCAAGGACCGGGCCGAGGCGCTGCGTGTGCTCGAAGAGGCGATGCCAACCCGCACGTCGTAGTCACCTCCAGGGGCACGTAGACTTCACGACATGGCGAGGAAGGAAACCGCGGCGGACGCCGCGAACCCCGGGCGACTCAAGCAGATTGCCCTGACCTACAAGATGACCCGCAAGGCCGATCCGCGGATCGGGCTTGTCATCGCGGCTGTGGGGATCGTCACCTTCGGTGTCTTCCTCGCGATCGGCTTCTTGATCGGTCACCCGATCTATCTCGGCATTCTCGGCTTTGTGCTCGCCTTCCTCGCGATGGCGATCGTCTTCGGGCGCAGGGCGGAGCGTGCGGCCTTCGGGCAGATGGAGGGCCAGCCCGGTGCGGCGGCCGCGGTGCTCGACAAGATCGGCCGTGGCTGGACGACGACTCCGGCGGTGGCGATGAACCGCAGCCAGGACGTCGTGCACCGCACGGTCGGCAAGGCCGGCATCGTGCTCGTCGCCGAGGGCAACCCGAACCGGGTGAAGAGCCTGCTGGCCGCCGAGAAGAAGCGCATGGCCCGCGTCGTCTCCGACGTCCCGGTGCATGACGTCATCGTCGGCACCGGCGAGGGCCAGGTCCCGCTGAAGAAGCTGCGTACGACGCTTCTGAAGCTGCCCCGCGTCCTCCAGGGCCCGCAGGTCACGGCGACGAACGACCGGCTGCGCGCGATGGGCGATCTCATGAGCAACATGCCGTTGCCGAAGGGACCCATGCCGAAGGGTGCTCGCATGCCTCGCGGCGGCCCGAAGATGCGCTGACCTCCTCTTTCCTGCTCTTCCCCCTGCTTTTCCCTGCTTTTCCCTACATCGACGAAGGCCCCGGAACCGATCGGTTCCGGGGCCTTCGTCGTTCGTACATGCGCTGTGGATCGCTACTGGGGGGGATGCTGTCAGATCCGCACCTGGACGGCGCGGCCGAGGCGGTCGTGCAGGCCGCGGCCGTCGCGGTCCCAGATCAGGGCCGGGACGGCGACGCAGAGCAGCAGGCTGCGGACGAGGACACGGCCGATGCCGAGCCGTCCGCCGCCCTCGGCGATGACACGCAGCCTGAAGAGGGCCTTGCCGGGGGTGCAGCCGACCGTGCCGACCGTCAGGACGGTCATGACGAAGAAGATGCCAAGCGCCCAGTTGCCCATCGCCTGCTGGTCACCGCGAGCGAACAGGCCGTATGCGATGAGCATGCACAGGGCCCAGTCGACGGCGATGGCGCCCATGCGCCGCCCGGGCCGCGCGATCGAACCCGGCCCCTCCTCCGGCAGACCGAGCTGCTCGCCCCGGTACCCGAAGTCGACGCCCGCGTCCTCTGCCGCCGCACGAGGTCCGGAGAGCCACGATCCGATTACTTGCCTGTTGTCCACCCGTCCACGGTACTGCGCCCGTTTTCGTACGAGGACGGGCGGGGTAGGGCGAATGACACCCGGCGTGAACCCGGCTCGGTTAACTTCCGCGAAACAAATGGGTCATGCTTGAGAAATCCCCCGTCCCTATGGTCGGGTCCCAGCGTGTGCCACCGCACTGGCCGCACAACGAGCTGCAACCCCGTCCCCGCCTGGGGGCCGGGAGTAGGAGGAGTTGGATGTTCCAGAACGCCGACGACGCAAAGAAGTTCATCGCGGACGAGGACGTGAAGTTCGTAGATGTCCGGTTCTGCGACCTGCCCGGAGTGATGCAGCACTTCACGATCCCGGCAGCGGCGTTCGACCCGAACGAGGAGCTGGCGTTCGACGGATCGTCGATCCGCGGCTTCCAGGCCATCCACGAGTCCGACATGGCGCTGCGCGCGGACCTGTCGACCGCCCGGGTCGACCCGTTCCGCCGCGACAAGACGATCAACATCAACTTCTTCATCCACGACCCGATCACGGGCGAGCAGTACAGCCGTGACCCGCGCAACATCGCCAAGAAGGCCGAGGCCTACCTCGCGTCCACCGGCATCGCGGACACCGCGTACTTCGGCCCCGAGGCGGAGTTCTACGTCTTCGACAACGTCCGCTTCCAGACGTCGGCGAACGAGAGCTTCTACCACATCGACTCCGAGGCGGGCGCCTGGAACACCGGTGCGGTCGAGAACAACCGTGGCTACAAGGTCCGCTACAAGGGCGGCTACTTCCCGGCCCCGCCGGTGGACCACTTCGCGGACCTCCGCGCGGAGATCTCCCTGGAGCTGGACAAGAACGGCCTCCAGGTCGAGCGCCAGCACCACGAGGTCGGCACGGCCGGCCAGGCGGAGATCAACTACAAGTTCAACACGCTGCTCGCCGCGGCCGACGACCTGATGCTCTTCAAGTACATCGTGAAGAACGTCGCCTGGCGCAACGAGAAGACCGCGACCTTCATGCCGAAGCCGATCTTCGGTGACAACGGCTCGGGCATGCACGTGCACCAGTCGCTGTGGGCGAACGGCGACCCGCTCTTCTACGACGAGCAGGGCTACGCGGGCCTCTCGGACACCGCCCGCTACTACATCGGCGGCATCCTCAAGCACGCCCCCTCGCTCCTCGCCTTCACGAACCCGACGGTGAACTCCTACCACCGCCTGGTCCCGGGCTTCGAGGCGCCGGTCAACATGGTGTACTCGCAGCGCAACCGCTCGGCTGCCATGCGTATCCCGATCACCGGCTCGAACCCGAAGGCCAAGCGCGTCGAGTTCCGCGCGCCGGACCCGTCCTCGAACCCGTACCTGGCGTTCTCGGCGCTCCTGATGGCCGGCCTGGACGGCGTCAAGAACAAGATCGAGCCGCCGGAGCCGATCGACAAGGACCTCTACGAGCTGGCCCCCGAGGAGCACGCGGGCGTCGCCCAGGTCCCGACCTCCCTCCCGGCGGTCCTCGACGCCCTCGAGGCGGACCACGAGTACCTCCTGGCCGGCGGTGTCTTCACCCCCGACCTGATCGAGACGTGGATCGACTACAAGCGGACGAACGAAATCGCCCCGATCCAGCTGCGTCCGCACCCGCACGAGTTCGAGCTGTACTTCGACATTTAGGAACGCCGCAGGTCAGAGCGGGTTTCCGCTCGCCTGGGCCGTTCGTTTGTGGGCCGTCGGCCGTGTTCTCCCCCTCCGGGAGGCACGGCCGACGGCCTTTTCGGGTCACGGGCCGATGGCGTACTCCGTGAAGTGGCCGCAGGTGGTGAAGCCCAGGTGACGGTAGACCGGCTCGCCCTCTGGCGATGCCTGGAGGACCGCTGTCCGGTAGCCCGCGTCTCGTGCGGTGCGGAGTGTCGTGTGGGTGATGGCGGCGCCGTAGCCTCGTCGGCGGTGTTTCGTGAGCGTGGAGATGTTGTAGATGCCGGCCACGCCCGCGTGGAAGAAGACCTCCGCCGTGCAGACCGGCAGGCCGTCCGCGTAGCCGATCAGGAAGTGCGCCGGGCAGTCGGCGGCGAGGGCCTGATCCGCCGTCTCGGTGTAGAACTGGTGGACCGTGGCGGACACCGGGTCCCAGTTCGCGGCCAGCAGCGTGGCGTAGTCGCCGAGGTGCTCGCGGCTTGTCACCCGGCGGATGTCCAGGCCGTCGGGCTGCGGGGGCGGCGGCAGCGTGCCGCGCAGGTCCTTCCACATCCCGGCTTCCGTCTCCGACGGCTCGATACCGGCGGCCTCCAGGTGTGCGCCGAGGTTCGGCGGCGTCGACGCGGGGCCGACCCACCAGGAGAACGGGCGGCCTGTGGTGGCCAGTTGCCGGACGGTCTCCGTGACGCGTCGCGGGGCGGAGGCCTCGGTGAAGCGGGCCGCCGCGACGATGTTGAACGTGTCGTCGTGCAGCCCGCTGTCGGCCACCAGCAGGTCGTCCGCCTCGATGATCGTCGCGCCCGCCAGGTGCCGGTGGAGATGGCCGGCGTGCTCCGCCAGGTTCAGCTCCATCCTGGCCTGCAGGTCGGCTTCACCCTCGGCGGTCTGCGGACGTGGCGCGGTCATAGTGCTCTATTCCAGCAGTTCGGGACGTGCGTCGTCATGGGGTTTTCGGGCCCTCGGCACCGGTGGGTAGGCGGTATGCAGGCCGTATATGGGGCGACCCGGGCCTGTGCCTCGTCCTACCATCGCCGTCACGGTGGGTGGTGGGCGGGACGAGTGGGGGGTGCGGCAGTGATGAGTTGGTTTGGAGGGGGCAAGGAAGCTGAACTCGTGCGGGTTGTCCGTGGGGCTGCGTTGGGGGACGTAGTCGATGTGTCGGATCCTGCCGCCTGGATCGCGTTCGATGCCGACGTACGTGGGATGTCCTTGCGATGGGACGAGTCGGAGGCTGGTGCGAGTCGGGTCGCCCTTGATCTGTGCAGCTACGACGGCAGGGTGCGGCAAGCCGCGTTGCGGCGGGTCTCGGGGTATCCGGAGCTGTTGCCGCTCGTCGTCATTCGCTGTGCCGACTGGGCCGCGCCCGTACGGGAGGCTGCGCGCCGTCTGCTGCGGGACGTGCTGCCACGGCTCGATGCCGCGGAGCTGGCCGCCCTCGCGCCCGTCCTGTTGCGCGTGGGGCGACGGGATCGTGGGGTCTTCGGCGTCGAGCTGTTGCGGGACGGGGTGAGCGGGGCGGCGGGTGAGCGGCTCGTGGCGTTGCTCGGTCATGCGGATCCCGTCGTACGCCGCTTCGCCTACCGCATCGCCGTCGACGAGCGCGTTCTTCCCACCGGGCAACTGGCCCGTACCGCCGCCCTCGACAGCGACGTCGTCGTGCAGAACCTCTGCGCCGACGCCGCCCTGGCGGGCATCGGAGAGCGTGGGGGTACCGGTACCGGTACCGGTACGGGTGCGGGTGCGGGTACGGGTGCGTACTTCGATGTCGTCTCGGTCCTCCTCGGAGCGCGCAACCCCCGCGTCCGCTCCGCCGGTGTCACCGCCCTGCGGCGTGTGGGGCGGGCCGAGGCGGCGCGGGCGTTCCTCGCGGACCGTTCGGCGCTCGTGCGGGCCTGCGCCCGTTACGTCCTGCGGCAGGGCGGGATTGATCCGCTGCCGGTCTACCAGGAGTGGTGCGCCGATCCCGGCGACGCCGCGTTGCCGCCCGGCGCGGCGGTCGGTCTGGCGGAGTGCGGGAGCCGTACGGATGCCGGACTGCTCCTGCCCCTCCTCGCGCACCCGGTGCCTGCGGTCCGGGCACGTGCCGTGGCCGGGCTGCGGCTGCTCGACGTGGCGGGGACCGAGCGGTTGCGGGTGCTCCTGGACGATCCCGCGCCCGCTGTCGCCCGCGAGGCCTCCGTCGCGCTCCTCCCCTGCGCGCGGCAGCTGCCCACGGAGTGGCTGATGTCGCGTATCGGGGCTGAGCTGCCCCGGCACACCCGCGTTGCCGCCTTCCGGCTGCTCTGCGCGCAGGGCGGCACAGCCCAACTGGGCGCTGCCGCAGCCCTGTTGGGCGACCTCGACGCCAAGCTCCGGCGCCGGGCCGAGCAGATCACGCAGGGCCGCCGGCGCTGACCCTGCGGGGAGGGCGGTGTATCCCAACTAGGCCCCACTGCCGCCCGACTGGAGGGCCCCGACATCAAGCTCCGACGCCGGGCCGAACAAATCACCCAGGGCCACCGGCACTGACCCCACAGGGTGGGCGGTCCGCGGCCCGGATCAGGCCGAGCCGGAGCCTTTGAAGCCGTAGTGGCGCAAGCCTTGCCTTCGTCGTCCCAGCTGAGCTTCAGCGCACCGTCGGCGTACGCACTCTTGCCGCCGACCTTGAGATTCGCTCAGGTGAAGGTGAAGGTGAAGAGGGGGATGAAGGTGAAGTCACCCTACGTGCGCCGAAAGCGGATCCACGGGCGTCCGTCCAAGCTCGCGTCCCCCGGCGTCACCACCGCCCGCACCCCGTACACCTTCGCGATCAGTTCCTCCGTGATCACCTCCGCCGGCGTGCCCGACGCGTACGCCACTCCCTCGCGCAGGACCAGTACGTGGTCGCAGAACATCGCCGCCAGGTTCAGGTCGTGCAGGGCGATCACGCTGGTCAGGGGGAGGTCCGACACCAGGGAGAGGAGGTCGAGCTGGTGCTGGACGTCCAGGTGGTTGGTGGGTTCGTCGAGGAGCAGTTCTCTGGGCTGCTGGGCCAACGCCCTTGCTATCTGCACCCGTTGGCGTTCGCCGCCCGAGAGCGTGTGCCAGGACTGGGCCGCCCTGTCGGACAGGCCCGTGCGGGTCAGGGCCTCCCGTACCGCCTCCTCGTCCTCGGAGGTCGGGAGCGACCACGCCCTGCGGTGCGGGATGCGGCCGAGTCGTACGACCTCCTCCACCGACAGCGCCACTTGCGTCGTGGCCTCCTGGTCCACCACCGCCACCCTGCGTGCCACCGTGCGGCGGCCCACGTCACGCAGCGGGTCGCCGTCCAGCGTGACCACTCCCGATGTCGGGGCCAGGACGCCCGCCAGGATGCGGAGGAGGGTTGATTTACCCGAACCGTTGGGGCCCAGGAGGCCGACCGTCGCCCCGGGGGGCGGGGCCAGCGTCACTCCGTCGACTATCAGGCGGCCCGCTGCCGTTCTGGTGACTCTGTCCGCCCGCAGGCCGGAACTGGCCGCGCTCATGTCGTCCTCCGGGTGCGGTAGAGGACAAGGACGAACGCCGGGACGCCGATCAGGGACGTCACCACCCCCACGGGAACCTCCTGCGGGTCGAGGACCGTACGGGCCAGCGTGTCCACCCACACCAGGAACACCGCGCCCGCGAGCGCCGTGACCGGGAGGAGGCGTGCATGCCCGGAGCCGACGAGCGCTCGGGCCGCGTGCGGCAGGACCAGGCCCACGAAGCCGATGGCGCCCGCGCTGCTGACCAGCGCCGCCGTCAGGAGGGCCGTGACGGAGAGCAGCATGAGCCGGGTGCGGGCCACGTGGACGCCCAGCGTCGCCGCCGCGTCCTGGCCGAACGCGAACGCGTCCAGAGTGCGCGCCTGCGTCAGACAGATCGCGAGGGCAGCGAAGAGCACCGCCGCGCACAGCCAGACGTCCGTCCAGCCCACCCCGCTCAACGAGCCGAGCAGCCAGAACAGGACGCTCCGCGTCGTCTCCGCGTCGCCCGACGTGAGGATCACGAACGAGGTGAGGGCGGAGAAAAGCTGCATCGCCGCCACACCGGAAAGCACCACCCTGTCGGCGCTTCCGCCCAGGGTGTGGCTCAGGAGCAGGACCAGCGCGAAGGAGCAGACAGCCCCGGCGAAGGCACCCGCCGAGACCGACACCACTCCCCCGCCGACCCCCAGGACGACGATCGCTACCGCGCCCGTGGACGCGCCCGACGAGACGCCGAGCACGAAGGGGTCGGCGAGCGGGTTGCGCAGGAGCGACTGGAGGACCGTTCCGCAGACCGCGAGGCCCGCGCCGCAGACCGCCGCGAGGAGCGTGCGCGGCATGCGCAGGTTCCAGACGATGCCGTCCCTGATGGGCGTCAGCCGCGCCTCTCCCCAGCCAAGGTGGGCCGCGACCGCCGACCATACGTCCGGTACGGAGATGTCCGCGGGGCCGATGGTGACGGCCACCGCGACGGAGAGGGCGAGGACGGCCAGGCCCGCGGTCCAGAGCAGGATCTGGCGTATGCCGCCGGGGGCGGCTCCCCCGGCTCCCCTCACTTGGCGAGCCCGAACTCGCGCAACGCTTCCGCGACTTGTTCCACGCCGTCCACCGTGCGGATCGTCGGGTTCATGGCCTGGCCGCTCAGCAGCACGTACCGCTTCTTCTTCACGGCGGTCAGGTTCTTGGTGACCGGATTGGTCTCCAGGAACTCGATCTTCTTCTTCGCGCTCTCGGCCGTCTGCGACTTGCGGGTGAGGTCTCCGATGACCAGCACGTCCGGGTCGCGGTCCGCCACCGTCTCCCAGTTGATCTGGGGCCACTCCTCGCGGGTGTCGTCGAAGACGTTCTTCGCGCCCAGTTCGCGGGTGATGATGCCGGGCGCCCCGCAGCAGCCCGCGATGTAGGGCGCGTCGGAGTTGGCGAACCAGTAAAGGATCTTCGCGCCCGACGCGTCGACATCCCGCGTCGCCTTCGCCACCCGGCCCTTGAGCTCCGCGATCAGGCGCTCGCCGCGCTTCTCGACCCCGAAGGCCTTGGCCAGGTCCCGCACTTCGCCGTAGACGGTGTCCATGGTGAGCGTCCTGACGCGGGTGCCGTCGCCGTCGCCGCTGTTGTCCTTGCCCGCGCAGTCGGAGGGCGAGACATAGGCGGGTACGCCGAGTTCGGCGAACTTGGCGCGGTCGGCGACGCCGCCCTTGCTGACCGTCGCCTCGAAGGAGGCGGTGACGAAGTCCGGTTCCTGGGCGAGGACCTTCTCGAAGGAGGGGTAGCTGTCGGCGAGGCGCTCGACCTTGGCGTTGTCCTTCGCCAGGCCCTTGAGCACCGGGTCGGTCCAGGTGCCGCTGCCGGCCATGCGGTCCGCGAGGCCGAGGGAGAGCAGGATCTCCGTGGAGCCCTGGTCGAGGGAGACGGCCCGCTGCGGCGGTGCCTTGATCTCCGCCTTCTTGCCGCAGGAGGTGAGGGTCAGCGGGTACCCGCCGGCCTTCTTGTCCGCGTTCGATGCGGTGGAGGTCGCCGACGGGCCGCCGCAGGAGGTCAGCGTGACGGCCAGGGCCGTGCCGAGGAGGAGGGCAGAAACGCGTGCACGACGGGCTGGCATACGTACACGACGGGCTGTGGAGGACACGAGATCCCTTGAGTCTCACGGCTCATACGCGGAGCCTGGCCTGCTTCGTCACCTCCGCCGCCCGGTGTGCGGACGAAGGTGCCAGCAGGTCTTCGGACTCGGGGATCGGCCGGGCGGGGCGCCTTCCCAGGCGTCCGTGGACGCCCAGTGGCCGTGGCCCCGCCCGTTCCCCCTCACCGCTGCGCGTCAGTTCCGGATTCGCACCGGATTCCCTGGCCCTGGTGTGGGTTGACTGGCGTGCGCAAGCTATCACGCGAGGTCAGGACGGCTGCTCGGGCCTCGGTGCGCCGCGGTAGGTGCCGAAGGACCACTTGTTGCCCTCGGGGTCCGCGATCGCGAACTCCCGGCTGCCGTACGGCTGGTCCTCGATCTCACGGATGATCTTGACGCCCGCGGTGCTGAGCCGCTGGTAGAGGTCGTCCACGCGGTCGGTGACGACGTACGCCCCGAAGGTGCCCGGCTTCAGGCACCAGTCCTGGGACTTCTCGTCGTACGAGCCGAGCATGATCGCGCCGCCCTCGGGCCAGTCGAGCTCGGCGTGGGCCACGCGGTCGCCGTCCTCGTAGACGGCGGTGCGCAGGAAGCCGACCGTGCCGACCAGGAAGTCGATCAGGGCGGGTGCGTCATGGGCCTGGAGGGTCGGCCACACATCGGGGGCGCGCCCGGCGGAGATGGGCTGGGACGGGGTCCGGGGCTGCTGCTTCTCGGTCGTGTTCATGGGTCCTACTCTTCGCTCCCGCCATGGCTCCCGGCTTGGATATTCCGGCACTCTTCGGCCAGCCAGCCGCTGGGGCTCGCGCCGGTGTACTGCCGGAAGTCCCGCACCAGGTGGGAGTGGTCGTAGTAGCCGCAGTCGGCGGCGACGCGGGCCAGGTCGGGGGCGCCGCCCGCCGCGACGGGGCGTACGACGGCGTTCCGTGCGCGCTGGAAGCGCATCAGGCGGCCCGCCTGCTTGGGGCTCAGGCCCGTCTCGGCGCGGAAGAGCGTGGTGAGCCGGCGTTCGCTGAGGGCGACGTGCCGGGAGAGGCCGCGCAGGGTGCCCACTCCCTGATGCCGGGCCAGCCAGGCCCAGGCCTCGGTGACCTCGGGGCGCACGGAGCCGCTGGACGTGTCGGCCGCGCGCTGCCTCAAGTAGGCGGACAGGGAGGCGAATCGCTCCTCCCAGGTGCCCTGCTCGCACAGCAGCTCCCGTACGTCGGCTGCGCGGCGCCCCATCACCTCCGCGCCGGGCGTCACGAGCTCACCGGCCAGTTCCGCGGCCGGTACGCCGAACAGGGCACGGGCGGCGAGCGGGTGGACGGCGAGCTGGATGCCCGCCTCGTGCTCGGGCCGTACGACGTAGGCCGGAGTCTGGTGCAGACCGCCGAGGACGATGTCCGTGCGGACGGCGTCGCGGCCGCCCGCCTGCTCGGGGGTGCCGCCGGTGACGACGGGGCCGTCCAGCGAGAAGATCAGCGTCAGGTACGGGGAGGGCAGCCCGCGGTGCAGGCCGGGCCGCTCGCCCTCCGTGCGGTAGCCGACGGCGGACACCACCATGCCGTCGAGCCGCGGGGCGGCCCGCACGAACTCCCGGGAGACGGTCTCCATGCCTCCCAGTATGCGACGGGCACGGCTCCGCAGCAGGCCGGAGCGGGACTCCGGGGCACGCCCGGAAGAGAACCCGGAGCAGACCGGGCAGAGAACCGGGAGCAGACCGGGCAGAGAGCCCCGCGCAGGCCGCGCGTCTGACGCTGCTACCCGCGCCCGCCCGTCCCATGCCCGTTCCGTCCGGTGATGTCGATCATGGGAATCCGCCGCCCGACCCCATACGATGACCCGCCGCTCCGGACGGGGCGCAGACCGCTCTCAGGGGGCACAAAACCATGGCAGTAAAGGCAAAGGGCAAGCTGGCCGTCATCGGCACGGCGGGCGCGCTCACCGCGGCCGTCCTCGCGGGGACGGCACTCTGGCCGAGCACGGACGCGACGGCCGCGGACGCCTCCGCCACGACCGCGAAGACCGCCGCGAGGACCACGGCCGAGCTGAAGCACTGGCCCAAGCCGGTCGCGAAGAAGCTGGGCAAGGTCATCGCGAAGAACGAGGGCAAGGGCGCGTACGCCGTCTTCGACGCGGACAACACGACGTACCGCAACGACCTGGAGGAGTCCCTCCTGCCCTTCCTGGAGATGAAGGGGGTGCTGACCCGCAAGTCGATGGACCCGTCGCTGAAGATCATCCCCTTCAAGGACACGGCGAAGCACAAGGAGAGCCTCTACAGCTACTACAACCGGCTCTGCGAGGTCGACGACCAGGTCTGCTACCCGTGGGCCGCGCAGATCTTCTCCGGTTTCACGCTGAAGGAGCTCAAGGGGTACGTCGACGAACTCCTCGCCTACGACAAGCCGATCCCCGCCGAGTACTACGAGGACGGGAAGCTGACGAAGACCGAGGTCAAGACGCCCGAGTTCTTCCCGGGCATGCAGGAGCTCTACAAGTCGCTGCGCAAGCACGGCATCGAGGTCTACGTCGTCAGCGCGGCCAGCGAGGACCTCGTACGCATGGTCCTCGCCGACCCCAAGTACGGCTACCACGTGAAGCCCGAGAACGTCATCGGTGTCGGCCTGCAGCTCAAGGACCGCGAGACCGGCGAGGTCACCAGCTCCCGCAAGGAGATCGCGGAGGGCCGCTTCGACGAGAAGAAGCTCGCCGGGCGTGAGCTGACGCCGAACCTGTGGGCGCCGCTGACCTGGTACCAGGGCAAGCCCGCGGCGATCAGCACGTACATCGACGAGTGGAAGAAGCCCGTCCTGGTGGCCGGCGACACCCCGAAGAGCGACGGCCCGATGCTGTTCCACTCGGCGGACGTGCGGCACGGCGGTACGCGGGTCTGGGTCAACCGCAAGGACTCGTACATGAAGGAGCTGGACGGGATGAAGCGGAAGAACGCCGACCGGCAGCGCGAGCTCGGCCAGAAGGTCACCGCGGACAAGCGGTGGCTGACGGTGACGCCGGACCAGATCGGCTAGCCGTCCCCCCCTACGTCGCAGCGCCGTAGGGGTCACTCCTGCGGCGCTGCACCGTCCTGACCGGCCGCGTCCACCAGGCCCGAGGCGATCGCCTCGGTCAGTGCCGCGTGGTCCTGGGTGTTCTGCGCGGTGTAGCGCAGCGCGAAGTCCGCGATCGCCCGGTCGAAGGTGTCGGAGCCGCCCAGGTAGGCGGCGATGGCGATGCGGTCGCCGGAGCGGGCGTGGGCGCGGGCCAGGGCCGTGCCGCAGAGCCGGGCGTAGGAGCTCAGTTCCGCGGGGGACATGGTCTCGACGTCCGCGGAGCCCTTCATGTCGCGCAGCTGGCGCCAGTAGAAGGCACGGCCCTGGGGGCCCGTCATCCAGCCGAGGAAGATGTCGCTCGCCGCCTGGAGGAGGCGCTGGCCCGCGACCACGCGGTGGCCGGGGTGGACGTACGGTCCCGGCGGTAGGTGCTCCTCGACGGCCGACCGGACCGCCTCCTTGATCTGCAGGAAGAGCGGGTCGTCGGCGTCGCGCCCGGCGAGGAGCACGATGAAGCAGCGGGTGCCGACGCTGCCCACCCCCACCACCTTCCGTGCCGCGTCCACGAAGTGGTAGCGGTCCAGGAGGAGCCGGCGCTCCTCGGAGAGCGTGGAGCGGTAGTCGCCGAAGATCTTGCGCACCGCCGCGAGGTCCGTGGCGGCGGCCGGTTCGATGAGCGGCGGGTCGTGGATGATGCGGCGGACGCCGTCCACCTCTTCGGTCAGTTTGCCGAGCGCGTGCAGGCTCGTACGGCGGCGGGCGCGGTCCATGGTGGTCTCCGCGCGCTTGCGGTGGCGCTCGGAGCGGATGAGGGGCAACAGGCCATGTGCGTCGGTCTGTTCGTACCAGACGGCCAGCTCACCGAGTCCCGCCAGACGTCTCATCGACGTGCGGTACGCCGCCACCGCCGCGAGGCACGCCTCCCGTGCGCCGCTCCGCGGGTGGCCGTTGCCGCCGGACGCCACGGCGATGCTCGCGGCCAGGCGCTTGACGTCCCATTCGAAGGGTCCGGGGCACGTCTCGTCGAAGTCGTCGAGGTCGAAGAGCAGGGTGCGTTCCGGTGAGGCGAACAGGCCGAAGTTCAACAGGTGGGCGTCGCCGCAGAGTTGAACCGTCAGGCCGGTGTTCCACTGGACGGCCAGGTCCCCCGCCATGACGGCGGCGGCCCCCCTGAGGAAGGCGAAGGGCGAGGCGGCCATGCGGGCATACCGGATGGGCAGCAGCTCCTGGACGCGGTCCGCGCCCTGCCGCTCCAGGACGGCCACCGGGTCGGCGCGGTCGGCCGAGGGTATCCACGCCCCGTGCGAGGAGCGGGAGGCACGCTTGCGGGCGGCCTTGCCCTGGCGGGCACGCTCGTCCGGAGTGGTCATCGCCCCTCGCCCCTCTCCGTCGGCGGCCCCCGGCAACAGCGTCCCCTCAGGAGCAGCCAATGCCGCCACCGGCGCGTACGCATGCCCAGTACGCCGAACGGGTGAACCGCCCCCTGGAGCTCCCGAGAGCCTCGGGACCTCAGCTTCCGCCCGCCACCGCCCATGCCGCCACCCTCTTGGCCAGCGCTCCCCCGGCCCGCGTCCACAGGAAGTGGTCCAGGCGGGCGCCCGCCTCCTGTACCGAGTACCGCCGACGGGTGAGGCGGGCACCCGGCACCTTGCCGACGAGGTGGTCGAGTGCGGCCACGGGTGCCCAGGTGTCGCCCTCGACGGAGACCGCGAGGACGGGCAGGGCGAGGGCGCCCAGGGCGGCCTCGTAGTCGTGCGGGGAGCCGGGGGACGAGTAGCGGCCGGTACGGCCCTGACGTGCCCAGTCCCGCATGACGCCCTTGGGCTGGTTGCCGCCGAAGCCGAGCCTGGTCCCGGGCCACCGGCCGAGCAGCGTCGTGGTGGCCGCGGCGAACAGCTCGCCGATGAGCAGCAGGGGCCCGCGCAGTGGACCGTACGCACGGAACCAGACAGAGCCCGAAGCGACGAGGGCGACTCCGTCCACGCCGGGTCCGATGCCCAACGCGGCGTGGATGAGGCCGAGTTGCCCGCCCAGGCTGTGACCGAGAAGGTACAGCGGGGGTTCCGGGCCCAGTTCGGCGCGTATCGCGTCGATGACCGCGACGAGATCCTGCTCCACGATCGTGCGGTAGCCGTGGTCGAGGGCGTCCGCGTCCGTCACCCGCGGGGTGCTCTCCCCCTGTCCCCGCAGGTCCACGGTGAGGGCGGTGAGCCCTTCCGCGTTCAACTGGCGGGCGAACGCGCGGTAGTAGCGGGCGGGGGTGCCCATCGCGGGGAGGATCAGGACGGCGGGCGCGGGCCGGGGCGATGCCTCGCTCCCGCGCAGGCCGCGGACGGGAAACCGTGCCCCGTCCGGGAGTTGGGCGGTGACGAGCAGCGGCAGCTCGTCCGCGGGCTCCTGCTGGGTGGGGGCGGATTCCGGCTGAGTCATGCGGACAGCATGAAGCACGCGGACGGGTGGGGGCCGCGCGGCCCCCACCCGTCCGCGTCCGTGCGACGGCTCAGCGGCTGTACCGCATGAGGGCGCGCACCATGTGGCAGGTGATGTCCGACGGCGGATGGATTCCCACGTCCTCCGCCATGCTCCGGATCCTGGGGTTGCTCGCCTGGTTCGGCAGATAGACGCCCGAGTCCAGCAGGGCTATCGCCAGACGCATGGCCTTCAGGCGCCGGTTGTGCGTGATGTACCACTCGCGCGGCCGGCCGGCCGGGAGCGGGCGCTTCTCCAGTGGTGCGTACGTCGGGTCGATGATCACGGGCCGGGAAGCGTTGCGCTTCGACTTCGATGTGAGTGCGGCAGCGGGCACAGGCATCCTCCTGTCGCGGTCAGGAACCCCCGTCGGGAACCCTCGAACACTGCTTCTAGTTTACTGCCGGGCACTGACAATCGCCGCTGGCCAGACGGCCTTTGGGACGGTGTGACGGAAGGTGTGACGGGTGGGTCACGGGTAGCGTGTGCGGCATGGAGATCTGGATCAATCCCGCCTGTTCGAAGTGCCGCAGCGCACTCACCCTGCTCGACGCGGAGGGCGCCGACTACACCGTCCGCCGCTACCTCGACGACGTCCCCACCGCGGACGAGATCCACGCCGTCCTGGAGCGGCTCGGCCTGGAGCCGTGGGACATCACGCGCACCCAGGAGGACGCCGCCAAGGAGCTGAACCTGAAGGACCGCGAGGCCTGGCCGCGCGACGCCTCGGGACGCGACCGCTGGATCACGGCGCTCGCCGAGCACCCCAAGCTCATCCAGCGGCCCATCATCACCGCCGACGACGGCACCGCGGTGGTGGGACGCACGGAGGAGGCGGTACGGGACGCGATGTCCCGGTAGCCGCACAGGCGAATAGCCGCATGGGCGGATAGCCCCCCTCCGAGCAGCGGCGCGCGCAGGGCGCAGATGACTGCCGAACGATGAGCCATATCCGTCGAACCGTTACATATGCCTCCCTAGCGTTGAGCACTCCACACGCCGCGGGCCGGACGAAGGATCCGGGAAACGGAAAGGAGCGCACCGTGCGGAACCTGAAGGCCGGAGGCGTGTACGGCACGGTCCTCGCCAGCGCGCTGGTCGCCGCGCTCCACTCGGAGCAGCAGATCTACACGCCCTGGTACGACGCGGCCTGGATCCTGGTCACCGCGGGCACGGCCGCCCTCGCGCACGGATACGCGCACCACATGTGCACGCACCGGCCCGGCACCGGACCGCAGCGGTGGCGGCAACTGCTCCGGGAGCTCATGGACGAGTGGCCGGTGATCGTCGCCTGCTGGCCGACCGTGGTGGTGCTGGTGGCCGCCGGGGCCTTCGGCTGGCCCGAGGCACCGGTCACCTACTCCGTGCTCCTCCTGAACGCGGCCCTGCTCCTCGGCTGGGGCACCTTCGCCGCGCTGCGGGCGGGTCACCGGCGGCGCTCGGCCGTGCTGCTCGGCATGGCGGACGCGACGATCGGGCTGCTGATCGCGGCGGCCAACGCCGTCATCAAGTGACCGGGACGTGAGCGGAGGGACGTGAACCGAGCCACATCCACCGCCGGTAACACGGGGTTCACATTCGAGCAATGGACGGGAAATCGCACGTTGGCAGGCTGCGCGGCATCACCCACGGCACCGCAGCACCCGCACGTTCTGCGCCGTACCGAGTTTTCAGAGGATGGGCCCCGTGACCTTCAAGGCTGAGTACATCTGGATCGACGGCACCGAGCCGACCGCCAAGCTCCGTTCGAAGACGAAGATCATGGCGGACGGCGCCGAGCTCCCGAACTGGGGCTTCGACGGATCCAGCACGAACCAGGCCAAAGGTCACGCGTCCGACCGTGTGCTCAAGCCGGTCTTCAGCTGCCCGGACCCGATCCGCGGCGGCGCTGACGTACTCGTGCTGTGCGAGGTCCTCAACACGGACATGACGCCGCACGAGTCCAACACCCGTGCCGCGCTCGTCGAGGTCGAGGAGCGGTTCGGCTCGCAGGAGCCCATCTTCGGCATCGAGCAGGAGTACACCTTCTTCGAGGGCGACCGCCCGCTCGGCTTCCCCGTCGGCGGTTTCCCCGCCGCGCAGGGCGGCTACTACTGCGGTGTCGGCGCCGACGAGATCTTCGGCCGTGACATCGTCGAGGCGCACCTGGAGAACTGCCTCAAGGCGGGCCTGGGGATCTCCGGCATCAACGCCGAGGTCATGCCCGGCCAGTGGGAGTTCCAGGTCGGCCCGCTCTCCCCCCTCGAGGTCTCCGACCAGCTGTGGATCGCCCGCTGGCTGCTCTACCGCACCGCCGAGGACTTCAAGGTGTCGGCCACGCTCGACCCGAAGCCGGTGAAGGGCGACTGGAACGGCGCGGGCGCGCACACGAACTTCTCGACGAAGGCGATGCGCGAGGGCTACGACGCGATCATCACCGCCGCCGAGTCCCTCGGTGAGGGCTCCAAGCCGATGGACCACGTCAAGAACTACGGCGCGGGCATCGACGACCGCCTCACCGGTCTGCACGAGACCGCCCCGTGGAACGAGTACAGCTACGGCGTCTCCGACCGCGGCGCCTCGGTCCGCATCCCGTGGCAGGTCGAGGTGGAGCAGAAGGGCTACATCGAGGACCGCCGCCCGAACGCGAACGTCGACCCGTACGTCGTGACGCGCCTGATCGTCGACACGTGCTGCACCGCCCTGGAGAAGGCCGGCCAGGTCTGATCGCGTCCAGCGCGTCCATTTTCGATCTGAAGGGGGCGTCCACCGGACCGGTGGACGCCCCCTTCGGCGTGCATGACCGGAGGGGCCCATTCACGCCAAGCATTCGCCAAGGAGGCGTATCAGCGTGCGAGAGGGAACGACCGCGGCCTCTCCCATCTGCTTCAATGGGGCCATGGGCAGCTACGGGAACACCGCGACGGGTCGTGATCACGACCTCGAGCCGTTCTGGCCTTCCCGCCAACACCATGACTTCGACCGGGTGTGTTGCCGCGCGATGAACGCGCAGGCCCTCTAAAGCCGTTCACCCGGCCTTCGCCTGACGCGCACGACGTACGTCTTCGACGACTGACGACTCCTTCGCGCGAAAGAGCTGACCTCCATGGCGAACTCCCGTTCCTTCTCGGCATCCACCGCTTCCACCGCGACCGCGACCGCCACTGCCGCGCCGCTGACCAGCCCCGGCCGGGGGCGGCTGCGCGCCGTCGCCCCGGACGAGGTGGCGCAGATCACCGACTTCCTGCCGCCGGGCGCGACCTGGCTGCCGGCGCCGCAGCACACGCTGCCCACCCTGCCTGGCCAGCCGCCGATGATCGGCTACCTGGTCCTCGTACCGGCCGGGCAGGAGCCCCACTCCGTCGCCGGGCCCGAGCCGCTGCAGCCCGCCGGGCAGGAGCGGACGCCCGCTTCCGGCGGCCCCGTGTGGATCGACGCCGTGCAGCGTGCGGCGCAGGTCGACGGCCGCCCGCTCGACCTCACATATCTGGAGTTCGAGCTGCTCGCGCATCTCGTCGCCCATCCCCACCGGGTGCACACGCGCGACCAGTTGGTGACCACCGTGTGGGGTTACGGGCACGTGGGCGACGGGCGCACCGTCGACGTCCACATCGCGCGGCTGCGGCGCAAGCTGGGCGCCGAGCACCGCCAGACGATCCAGACGGTGCGGCGGGTCGGCTACAAGTACGCGCCGCCCGCGACCCGCTGACCTGAAGGTTCCCGGGCGGGGCCGATCTCTGCCACGAGCAGAACCCGGTTCCGTCCGCGGCGCGCGGCGGGCAGAGTCGTCTCCATGAGACTTCTGATGCTGGGTGGTACGCAGTTCGTGGGCCGGGCCGTCGTCGAGGCCGCGCTCGCGCGTGGCTGGGAGGTGACGGTCTTCCACCGCGGGAGCCACGAGGCGCCCGCCGGAACGGTGTCGCTGCTCGGCGACCGTACGGCGGAGGGCGGCCTGGACGCGCTCGCCGCCTCCGACGGCGAGTGGGACGTCGTCGTCGACACCTGGTCGGGGGCGCCGCGTGCCGTGCGCGAGGCGGCGCGGCTCCTCGCGGGACGGGCGGGGCGGTACGTGTACGTGTCGAGCGTCTCCGTGTACCAGTGGCCGATAGCGGCGGGTTCCGACGAGAGCCACCCTCTCGTCGAGGGCGATCCCGGCGCGGACGCCGTGGCGTACGCCGAGGACAAGCGGGGCGGGGAGCTCGCAGCCGTCGCGGGGTTCGGGGAGGAGCGCACGGTGCTCGCCCGCGCGGGGCTGATCCTCGGTCCGTACGAGAACATCGGGCGGCTGCCGTGGTGGCTGAACCGGGTCGCCCAGGGCGGTCCCGTACTGGCCCCGGGGCCGCGGGAGTTGGGGCTCCAGTACATCGACGCGCGGGACCTCGCGGAGTGGGTCCTGGACGCCGCCTTCGCGGGCCTGCACGGCCCGTACAACGTCGTCTCCCCCATCGCGCACACCACGACGGAGGAGTTCCTGAAGGCGTGCGTGGCCGTGGCCGGCGCCGACGACGTGGAGCTGCGCTGGACCGAGCCCTCGGTGATCGCCGAGCACGGCATCGAGCCGTGGACGCAGCTCCCGGTGTGGGCACCGCCGGGGGAAATGCACGACTCCATGCACCGCACCTCGACGGAGAAGGCGGTGGCCGCGGGGCTCCGGGCGCGTCCGGTGGCGGACACGGTCGCGGACACGTGGGCCTGGCTCCGGTCGATCGGCGGCCGGGCCCCGCAGCGGCCCGACCGCCCGGTGGTGGGCCTGGCCCCGGACAAGGAAGCGAAGGCCCTGGGCCTCTAGCGCGGGAACGGGGCGGTGGCCGGGACCGAAGTTTCCGGCCCCGGCCACCGCCCCGCAGCGGGCCTACGCGCCCGACGGAACCCGCCGGGGAGCAGGCTGCTGCGGCACTGCGGGCGTCTCGCCATGAGAGACCCGCGGCAGCCACGAAAGCCCGCGCGGAGTACGCCAGTTGCGCTCGCCGAGCAGCGTCATCAGGGACGGCAGCAGCACCATCCGCACGACCGTCGCGTCCAGCAGGACGGCCACGCCCAGGCCCACGCCCATCTGCTGCATGTCCTGCATGGACAGGGTGCCGAAGACCGCGAAGACCGCCACCATGATCACGGCCGCGCCCGTCACCGCGCCCGCGGTCCGTGTGATGCCCTCGCGGATCGCCTCGCGGTTGTCCAGACCCCGGCTCCGTGCCTCGCTGATCCGCGAGACCACGAACACGTGGTAGTCCATCGACAGGCCGAAGAGCACGACGAGGACGAACAGCGGCATCCAGTTCTCGATGGCCCCCACCTGCTCCGAGCCGATCAGCTCGGCTCCCCAGCCGTGCTGGAAGACCGCGGTCATCACGCCGTAGGCGGCGCCCACCGACAGCAGGTTGAGGCCGATGGACGTCACCGCGATCACCACCGAGCGGAAGCTGAAGAGCATCAGCAGGAAGGTCACCGCCGCGATGAAGGCGAAGACCGGCATGATGCCCTTGCTCAACTGGTCGCTGAAGTCCTCGGACGAGGCGAGGTCGCCACCGACGTAGGCATCCGCGTCCAGGCCGTCGAAGGCCGCGGGGACCACGTCGTCCCTGAGCTCGCCCAGCGCCTTCTTGGACCGCGCGTCACTGCCGTCACCGGGCAGCGGTACGTCGATCTCGGCGACGCCCGCGCTCTTGTGGACGGTGAGTTCGGCGCCCTTGCCCGCGTCGCGCACCACGGCGGCCAGCGCGTCCTGGATCTTCTTCGCCTCGATGCCGTCCGCCTTGACGACCACCTGGGCCGGCGCGGGACCGCCCGGGAACTCCTGGGTGATCTCCCGGAAGGAGACCGACAGCGGGGCGTCAGAGCCGAACTGCTTCTCCAGGCCCAGCTGTTCGGTCTTCATGCCGAGTGCGGGCGCCGCGAGGGCGAGGAGCAGGACCGCCGCGCCGACGGCGAAGAACTTCGGCCTGGCGAGCACGGGGCGCAGCAGCTTGCCCGCGATGCCGCCGCTGGCGTGCGCGCCCTTCGTGCCCTTGCGGCTGAGGAAGGGGATGCGCCCCGCGTTGATCCGGTCGCCGAGCGCGGAGAGCAGCGCGGGAAGCACCGTCACCGAGCCCAGCATCGCCACGCACACCACCAGGATCGTGGCGACGGCGAAGCCCTTGAAGAGCAGCAGGCCGGACAGGAACATGCCCGCCATGGCGACCATCACCGTGAGCCCGGAGACCAGTACGGCCCGCCCGCTGGTGGCGGCCGCGATCCGCAGCGCGGTCTCCGCGTCGTGTCCCGCGGCCCGCTCGTCCCGCTCGCGGCGCAGGTAGAAGAGGCAGTAGTCGACGCCGACCGCGAGCCCCATCAGGAACATCACCGAGTACGTCGTCTCGAAGAGGTGCAGCTGGTGGCTGGCGAGCGAGAGCAGGCCGAAGGCCGCCACGCACGCGGTCAGTGCGAGCCCGACCGGGAGCAGCGCCGCGACCACGGCGCCGAACGCGACCAGGAGGATGCCGAGGGCTAGTGGCACCGCGGTGAACTCGGCCTTGGTGAGGTCGTCCGAGAGCAGGTCACCGAGGTGCTTCTCGGAGCTCGCGTCGCCGAACTGGTAGACGGAGATGCCGTTCCGGGCGCCGTCGTCCTTGGCCTTCTGCACCGCGTCGAGCACCGGCTGGACGCGGTCGGCCGCGTCGTCGGACGCGCCCTTCATCTCGAAGCGGAGCAGCGCGTCCTTGCCGTCGCCGGAGGGCAGCGGCGCCTGCATCTTCCGTGTCTCGCCGGTCGCGGTCAGCGCCTTGGAGAGGTCGCTCGCCGCGCCCCGCCAGCCGCCCGCCGCCTCGGAACTCACCATGACGAGCTCGCCCGCGGGCTCCTCGACGCCCGCGTCCTGGAGGATCGCCGCGGCCCGGCCCGAGTCGCCGACGCCCATCTCGTCGTCGGACGCGGTGACCATGCCGGAGGCCCCGCCGATGGTCGTGGCGAGCACGACGAAGAGCAGCCAGCCGAGGATGGCCGTCTTGCGATGGTGTGCGCTCCACACCCCGAGTCGTGCCGCGAGGTTTGGCCTCATGGCGTTTTCGCCCCCATAGATAAGCATCGGACAAGCCTGTTGATGACGGGGACAACGCTAGAAATCCGCGGCCCGCCCACCCAGCCGCCGAAGCCCCCACTGTCCGAAGCACAGGGCGAGGTCAGGGGGTGTCGTCAGGTACACCCCCGCCCGGGTGCCGGACCCAATGACCGGCGCCGGTCCCAGCGGCGAGAATGTGTTCATGCCACTGGAAGAGATGGGGATCAGAAAATGACGAGGGTCCGTGAATCCGTGATCGCGGGAGCCCGAGGGCTCTACCTGGCGGTCGTCACGCTCGCCGGTTCGATCACTCTCTTCGTGCTGTCGGTCCTCTCGATCGTCTTCATCGTGCTCGGCATCGGCGTCTTCACGACGCCGCTGGTCCTGACCGGCGTACGCAAGTGGGCCACCCTGCGCCGTGCCCAGGCCGGCGCGTGGTCGGGCGTGGCCATCCCGGTTCCCTACCGGGCCTTCCCCGCCGATCTGCGCTCCGGCGTCACCGGGCAGGTGGAGCGCACCTCGCTGCTCCTGAAGGACCCGGCGACCTGGCGTGACCTGCAGTGGCTGTTCGTCGACATGACCGCGGGATTCATCTCGGTGATCTTCGCCCCGGCGCTGCTGCTCTACCCGTTCTACGGCTACGTCCTCGCCCTCGGCGTCTGGAAGCCGATCTACGACGCGGGCGGCGGCGAGTGGTACGGCTTCATCCACGTCACCTCGCAGAGCGACGCCAACATGGCGGCCCTGCTCGGCACCGCGCTCGGCATCACCGGCATCTTCGTCAACCCCTCGATCCTGCGCGGCCACTTCCTCCTGGCCCGGACACTGCTGGCGCCCACCACCTCCATGCGGGAGCGTGAACTGGCCCAGCGCGTCGACCGGTTGACCGAGACGCGGCACGACGCCGTGGACTCCTCCGCCGCCGAGCTGCGCCGCATCGAGCGGGACCTGCACGACGGGGCGCAAGCCCGCCTGGTCGCGATGGGCATGGACCTCGGCACCATCGAGGCGATGATCGAGAAGAACCCGGCGAAGGCCAAGGAAATGATCGCCAAGGCCCGGCAGAACTCCGGCGAGGCACTGACCGAGCTGCGTGACCTGGTCCGCGGCATCCACCCGCCGGTGCTCGCCGAGCGCGGCCTCGGCGACGCGGTGAAGGCCCTGGCACTGCGCCTTCCGGTGGAGACGGACGTGGACGTGGAGCTGTCGGGGCGGGCCGATGAACCGGTGGAGTCGGCGGCGTACTTCGCGGTGAGCGAGGCCCTGACCAACACCATCAAGCACGCGGGCGCGGACCGGGTCTGGGTGGACATCCACCACGCGGAGGGCATGCTGCGCATCGCGGTCACCGACAACGGCAAGGGCGGAGCGTCCATCGGGGCGGGGTCCGGACTGAGCGGGATCGAACGCCGACTCGGTACATTCGACGGCGTACTTGCCGTCAGCAGTCCCGCGGGCGGCCCGACCATGGTGACCATGGAGATCCCTTGCGAGTTGTCCTAGCCGAAGATCTCTTCCTGCTGCGTGACGGCCTGGTCCGGATGCTGGAGGCATTCGACTTCGAGATCGCCGCCGCGGTCGAGACGGGGCCCGAACTCACCAAGGCCCTGGCCGAGTTGGAGCCGGACGTCGCCGTCGTTGACGTCCGGCTTCCGCCGTCCCACACGGACGAGGGACTGCAGTGCGCGCTCGCCGCGCGGCGGGCACGGCCGGGACTGCCCGTGCTCGTGCTCTCCCAGCACGTGGAGCAGCTCTACGCGCGCGAGCTGCTCGCCGACGGGAACGGCGGGGTCGGCTATCTCCTGAAGGACCGGGTCTTCGACGCCGACCAGTTCATCGACGCCGTACGCCGGGTCGCCTCCGGCGGCACCGCGATGGACCCGCAGGTGATCCAGCAGCTCCTGTCGCGCAGGTCGGCGGACCAGCCGCTCGGCAAGCTCACGCCGCGCGAGCGCGAGGTGCTCGAACTCATGGCGCAGGGACGGTCGAACGCCGCGATCGCGGCGGAGCTCGTCGTGACGGAGCGGGCGATCGCCAAACACACGTCCAATATCTTCGGGAAACTGGACCTTTCGGTGTCGGACGACGACAACCGGCGCGTTCTCGCGGTACTCGCCTATCTGGATCAAGGGCGCTGAGCGGATCTTCAAAGATCACCGGAGATCACCGGAGATCGGCAGGAAGATTGCCGGGGAATTCGGCGCGTGATTGAACGGGGCCGACTCCTGTTGCGTACGTAGTCCCATGGGACGCACACCACGACGCACATCACGCAAACGATCAAAACTCGCCGGGCGCGCCATCGCCGCCTCGGCGGCTCTCATTCTGGGCGGCGGCGGAATGGTCGCGGTGAATGTGTACGCGAATGCCGGGGAAGGCCCCGATTCGCCGTCCACCACGACCCGCTCCGGCGAGCAGGGCGGCGGGCAGGGGATGGGGATGGCCACCATCAGCTGCCCGGACGTCGGCACCCAGCTCTCCGACGTGCCGGACGGCGCCCGCGAGGACGTGGACCGGCGGCTCGCGGAGCTGGACACCCAGATCACCGCCGCGTACGAGAAGTTCGCCGACGCGCGGAACACGGAGCAGGCCCAGGCCGTGCTCGGGCCGCTGGAGGAGAAGCGGCGGCCGACGATCGAGGGCATCGGGTCCTCGATCGACCAGGCCGGCGGCCGGCCTCCCCAGGGCATCGACGGCATGGCGCCGTGCACGATGCGGGCCGACGACTCGGCCGGTCAGCAGCCCCCGCAGGACGGGGACGGCGGTCAGCAGCCTCCGCAGGACGGCGGCGAACAGCCACCCGGCGACGGTGAGGGCGACGGGGGCCAGCAGCCGCCCGGCGACGGCGCGGAACAGCCGCCGGGTCAGCAGAACGGCAATGGACCCGAGGCCGGCGACTTCGTCGACATCAACTCCGTCCAGCCCAACGTCAACCGCCCCGGCAAGAAGCGCGGAGCGTCGCGCGGCAGCTTCACCACGAAATGCGGGACGAACGAGAACGGCAAGTTCAATCCGGACAATGTCATCGCCGCACCCGGCGTGAGCAATGGCGCCCACCACATGCACGATTACGTCGGAAATCAGGCCACGGACGCTTTCTCCAGTGACGACGACCTCGCCAACGGCGACACCACGTGCCGGAACCAGGGAGACAAGTCCACCTATTACTGGCCGGTCCTGAGGCTGCAGAACGGAGAGGACGAGAACGACGCCGGAGCGGACGGCGGCGGCAAGGACCAGAATGTCGGCCAGATCCAGACACCGTCGTCGGTCACGCTGAAATTCGCCGGGAATCCGACGAGCAAGGTCGTCGCGATGCCGCGCTTCCTGCGCATCATCACCGGTGACGCCAAGTCGCTGACCAACGGTGACGCGAACGCCAACGCGTCCTGGAGCTGCACCGGCTTCGAGGACAGGCAGCTCAAGGACAAGTACCCGATCTGCCCGGAGGGCAGCCAGGTCGTCCGGACGTTCAACTTCCAGAGCTGCTGGGACGGCCAGAACACCGACAGCGCCAATCACCGCACGCACGTGGCCTTCGCCGACGCGAGGAGCGGCGCCTGCCCGCAGGGATTCAAGGCCATTCCGCAGCTGGTGCAGCGCATCGTGTACGACGTGCCGCCCGGCCCGGGATTCGCCGTCGACTCGTTCCCCGAACAGCTGCACAAGCCCATCACCGATCACGGTGACTTCATCAACGTCTTCGACCAGAGGCTGATGAACCGCATGGCCAAATGCATCAACAGCGGTCAGCGCTGCAAGTGACCGAATGACCGGGCCGGTCGGAGCTGAGCCGAGCCATTCGGCTCAGCGGACCGGCTGACCCCCGTACCGCTGCGCGGTCAGCTCGTATGGTGACCGGAGTGGCCCGAGTGCCCCGGGCCTGCGTCCTCGTGATCCCCACCACCGCTACTCCCCGAGTGGTGCGAGGACTTCTCCACCGTCCCCCCGAGCCGGCCGCGCAGCCGCATGACCACTTTCTCCTTGCCGACCGCGATCCACTTCTTGCCGACGAGGTAGGTACCGCCGTAATCGGACGCCTCGTCGAACCATTCGGCCTGGCCACGAGCATTTGTAAAGGTTACTAGTACGTAGCGGCGGGCACCTTTGTCACAGGTGGCCTGCCGCAATTCGGCCGCGTCCGTCTGGATGTCGGGCTCGCATCGCGCCTTGGCCGCCAGCTGCTCCAGGGTGCCGCTCGCCGTGTCCGGCGGCGCGTCGTCGCCGTCCGAGCCGCATGCCCCAAGCATCATCAGCAGTCCTACACCTATGCCTACACCCATGCCCGTACGCATGCGCCGGTGCCCGCGCATGCCCCTGCCCACGTCCGCAAGCGGCTTTCGCGCTGCCTTCATCGTCCCACCAGTCCCTCCAGGCGAGGTGAACTCGCCATCTCCGTATGCACCGTTGAGCGCCGGACGCCGCACGGATACCGTGCGCCGCACCATTCGACCCAGGGGGTACACATGACCGATCCGTCCCGACGTTCCGTGCTCGGCACAGCCGGGGCCATCGGCCTCGGTGCCGCCGTCGGCGGGGTGGCGGTTCCGTCCCACGCCGCCGAGGGGCCCGTCCGGGGCCCCGCCGTCGCCCTCGATACGGATTCCGCACGCTCAGCACTCAACAGACTCCTGCCGCATCACGCGGAACAGTTCCGGCTCAGACTCGTCCCCGCGAAGGGCGGCACGGACCGTTTCCGGGTTTCGGGCACCACGGGGCGGATCGATGTGTCCGGGACGACGCCCGCCGTGCTGCTCACAGGGGTCCACTGGTATCTGAAGTACGTCTGCGGGGCCCACGTCGCGTGGAACGGCAGTCAGCTCGACCTGCCGGACAGGCTGCCCGCGCCCTCCGGGCCGCTGGAGCGGTCCACCTCGCTGCCGCACCGGTTCGCCCTGAACGACACGAACGACGGGTACACCGCGCCGTACGCCGACTGGGCGTACTGGGAACGGATGATCGACATCCTCGCCCTGCACGGCTGCAACGAGGTCCTGGTGATCGCCGGGGCGGAGGCCGTCTACCACCGGGTGCTCAAGGACTTCGGCTACAGCGACGCGGAGGCCCGCGCCTGGCTGCCCGCGCCGTCGCACCAGGCGTGGTGGCTGCTGCAGAACCTCTCGGGGTACGGCGGGCCGCTGTCCCCCGAGGTCATCGCGGACCGGGCAGAGCTGGGACGCAAGATCGTGGACCGGCTGCGCTCGCTGGGCATGGCGCCGGTGCTTCCCGGCTACTACGGGCACGTTCCCGACGGCTTCGTGGCGCGCAACGGCGGGGACGCGCGAGTGGTGCCGCAGGGCACCTGGCACGGGTTCAAGCGGCCCGACTGGCTTGACCCCCGCACCGCGTCCTTCGCGAAGGTCGCCGGTTCCTTCTACCGGCACCAGGAGCAGCTCTTCGGGGCCGCCGAGAACTTCAAGATGGACCTGCTGCACGAGGGCGGCACGGCCGGGGACGTCCCGGTGCCGGACGCGGCGCGGGGCGTGGAGGCGGCCCTGCGCAAGGCCCGCCCCGGTGCGACCTGGGTGATCCTCGGCTGGGAGGCCAATCCGCTGCCCGAGCTGCTCGACGCGATCGACCGGCGGCGGATGCTGATCGTGGACGGGGTCTCCGACCGGTTCAAGAGCGTCACCGACCGCGAGAAGGACTGGGGCGGCACGCCGTACGCGTTCGGGACCATCCCGAACTTTGGGGGCCGTACGACGATCGGCGCCCGCGCCCACATCTGGAACGACAAGTTCTTCGCGTGGCGGGACAAGGGCGGCAGCGCGCTCGTGGGCACGGCGTTCATGCCGGAGGCGACGGACCGGGACCCGGCCGCCTTCGAGCTCTTCTCCGAACTCGCCTGGTCGGACGAGAAACTGGACCTGAAATCCTGGTTCGACGGCTACGCGGGCTTCCGCTACGGCGGCCGTGACGCCGACGCGCTGCGGGCCTGGCGGGCACTGTACGACACCGCCTACCAGCACAACGCCGTCGAGCGGAGCGACCCGCACGACTCACTCTTCGCGGCACGCCCCGACCTGGCGGCGAACCGCGCCGCCGAGTACGCGCCGCGTGCCCTGGCCTACGACCCCGGCCGGTTCGACGCGGCGTTCGCCGGGCTCCTCGGGGTGCGTGGGGCACTGCGGGGCAGTGCCGCGTACCGGTACGACCTGGTGGACGTGGCCCGGCAGGCGCTCGCGCACCGGAGCCGGCAGTTGCTGCCGCAGCTGCGGAGCGCGTACCGGCGCGGGGACGCGGACACCTTCCGCACGCTGTCGACGCTGTGGCTGCGGCTGATGCGTCTTTCGGACGAGCTGACGGGGACCAACCCGGCTTTCCTGCTGGGCCCTTGGGTCGAGTCGGCGCGCAGGATGGGCACGAGCGAGGCGGAGCGCGCGGAGTTCGAGCGGACCGCCAAGGTGCTGATCACGGTGTGGGGCGGCCGGTCGACGTCCGACGGCGGGAAGCTGCACGAGTACGGCAACCGTGAGTGGTCCGGTCTGATGGCCGACTTCTACGTGCCCCGCTGGCAGAAGTGGCTCGACGAGCTGTCCGACGCGCTGACCGCGGGGCGGGAGCCGAAGGCGGTGGACTGGTTCGCGGTGGAGGAGCCGTGGACGCGGGAGCGCAAGGACTATCCGCTGCGGGGAACCGGCGACACGTACCGGACGGCCGCACGGGTACGGGAGGTGCTGGCCCGGGCCCCCTACCAGGGGTCCCTGAAGGTCACCGCCGACCCGGCGTCGCTTCCGCCCGGCGGGCACGCACGTGTCGAGGCGGTGTTCCGCAACGTCAACGGACTGCGGGCCACGGGCCGCGTCGACTTCCGGCTGACCGGGATCGACGCGGAGCCTTCCGGTCCGGTGTCGCTGCCCCGGGTCGCTCCGGCGGGCACGGGAAAGGTGGCGTGGCGGGCGAGCGCGCCGGACACCCCGCTGGACCGTCCGCTGCGGCCGCTTCCGTACGAGATCGCCGTGCGGTACGGCCCCGCGGGCGAGCGGCGGGTGGAGGCCGTGCACGAGGGGGTGCTCTACGAGGCGGGCCCGGTGGGAGCGGGGTGGCACCGCTACTCGAACAACGCCGCGGTGTTCGGCGAACTGGACGGGCGGTACGCGATCGACGGGGCGGGTGCGGACCTGTGGAAGGGGACGACCGAGTTCGGCACGCTGTACCGGGAGGGCGCGCTGCGCAGCGGCGTCTCGGTGACGGTCCGGGTCGACACCCAGGCGGTCACGGGCCCCTGGGCCAGGGCGGGCCTGATCGCCCGCAACGCCATGGAGGTGCCGGGCTCCCCGGGCTTCGTCAACTTGGCGGTCACCCCTTCGAACGGGGTGGTCCTGTCCTACGACACCACGGGCGACGGAACCCTGGACACGTACAAGCGCATCACGGGACTCAAGGCTCCGGTACTGCTGCGGCTGTCCCGGTCGGGCGACACCCTGACGGGCTCCTGCTCGACGGACGGGGGCGCCAACTGGCAAGTCGTGGCGAGTGTTCCGGTGGCGGGGGTCGCGGCGGCGCAGGATGTGGGGCTGTTCATGAGTGCGACCAATGGGGGCGACGGGGAGCGGGGGACCGTGTCGTTCAGTGGGTGGGGGGTGGCCTGAGGGGTTGGTGCACCGCACCGACGCGTAACGCTGTGCGACAGTGTGGCCATGGATATTGCGTGGGAGCAGCGGGTGGCCGAAGCGTGGGCCACGGTGGAGGCGTACGACGACCGGGGCGAGGAATTCCGGAAAGTCATCGACTCGCTTGTCGAGGAGTTGCCCGCCGACAGCCCCATCGGGCCGTTCGAGCGGGCCTGCGCGTTCGACTCCACCGGACACTCGGACCGCGCCGTACCCCTGTACCGCGAGGCCCTGGCGAAGGGGCTCGACGGGTATCGGCGGCGGCGCACCGTCATCCAACTCAGCAGCTCCCTGCGGAACATCGGGCAGGCGGAGGAGGGCGTCGCGCTGCTGGAACGTGAACTCGGCGCTCCCAGCGACGAGTTGGACGATGCCGTCCGCGCCACCCTGGCCCTCTGCCTCGCCAGCCTCGGCCGCGAGCGCGAGGGCCTGGCCCTGGTCCTGGAGGCCCTCGCGGCCCACCTCCCCCGCTACCAGCGGTCGATGGGAAACTATGCTCGACAGCTCACGGAGAGGTGACCATCCGACGATTCGCTCGTTTTGCTGAACGTGTCGTCGAATGTGAAGTCCCCCTCCCCGCCCCAGGATCTCTCCGCCGTCGTCGATGTCGAGCAGGCCGAGGCCGCCCTCGTCGAGCACTACCCGCGCCTGGTGCGGCTCGCCTATCTGGTGCTGCCGCCCAGCCTCGGGCGCAACCGGCGGGTCCTGACCGCCCACGCCCTGACCCAGCGCGCACTGCCCCGCAACAGCAGGCCGGGCGACGCGGAGGTCATCCCGGAGCAGCGTTCGGGGGAAGGGCGCAACGGCGACCCCGGATACGCGTACGTACGGCTGCGCGTCGTCCGCACGGCGCTTGACGCGGGGCTTCCGCTGCGGCGCAAGGCCTGGCCCAAGCGCTCACAGCTGCCCCCGCTGCTTCCGCAGGTCTGGGGGCTCCGGCTCTTTCCGCGGTCGGGGGGCGCCGACGAACTCGCCCTCGACCAGAGGCTCGCGGCACTCTCGGGCCCCGCTCGGGCCGCGTACGTGCTGCGCGGTCTTGAGCGCCTCCCCGACGGGGACGTACGCAAGGTGCTCGCCGCCGCCGGAGTCGACGACCCGGCGGCGGCCCTCGCCCAGGTCGACGGGGTGGACGCGGCGTACGACCTGCTCAGGTCCCCCGAGTTCGACCCCTGCTCGCTGCAGGCGCGGCCCACCGACCTGATGCGCCGCAGGCAGCACATGAAGGCCGCGGGCATCGCGCTGGCCGCCACCCTGGTCTGCGGCGCGCTGCTCGGCCTGCCGGGCGGCGGCTGGGGCCCCGACGGGGCCGCCGCGCCCGCCTACGCGCGGAACCCGGCGGGGCAGGCCGCTCTCGACCCGGGGCAGTTGACGAAGGTCGCGGCCGGTGCGTGGAAGCATTCCGCCCGCGCCGACTTCTCCGCGTGGCCCGCCAGGGGCGCCCTCACCGACGACCACGCCCTGCTGCGGCGCGCCCTGGCCGTCTGGGCCCGCCCCGGCGAATCGGTGCAGGTCTCCGCCACGCCCGGCACGGCGGCCGGCGCCCCTCCCGGCCCCGCGCAGCTGCTCTTCGCCGGTGAGGTCGACGCGGCCCGGGTCGTGCTCCTGTACGACGGACTGCGCATCGTGCGGTATGCCGAGCCCAAGGACGGCACCAGCGGAGCCGCGCTCGACTTCGCGCGCGTGGACGGCGCGACGGCCGCCGAGGCGGGCGCCGTGGTGGTGAACCGCGTCGACGGCAACGTCCGGTACCTGACCGCGCCCTGGGTGGGTGCTGTCGCCGTACGCGACCTGCTGAAGCCGGAGAAGAGCGCCGACGCCCTGAAGCGGGACGGCGACGGTGTCACGCAGCCGTTCGCCAGTCCGGCGCAGGCCCGCGCGTGCACCTCCTGGAACGCTCTGCAGCTGCGGGACGACTCCGGGGCGAATCGACTCTCCACCGACCTCGGCGAGCTCGTCCCCGCCCATCTCACCGCGGGCCGCCCGCAGGCTCCGCGCGAGGCCACGGCCGCGAACTGGTCGTCGGCCGCCTGCTCGCTCACCGACGCGCGCTCGAACGGCGTGCGCTCCGTGAACTCCTGGCAGTACGCCCGTCAGGCGCTGCCCGAGGCGAACGGCCCCGCGGTCTGGCTCTGCACGCGCGCCGACACCTGGCGGGGCGACGGAGGCCGGGCCCTCGCGCAGTTCCAGGCGGCGGGCGCCGCGGCGGTCGCTGCGAAGGCCGAGGACTCCGCGGCGTGCGGGGCTCGGGAGCCGTCGGTGCTCGCGGGAGTGCGGTGGAAGTCCCGGGGCGGGAACTGGTACCTGCTGGGCGGCGGCAGCAAGGACGTCGTCTCGGTCAGGGCGTCCGGCGGGTCCCAGATTCCCGGCAACACCGTGGCCGCCCCCCTGCGGCAGGGCGCGCGCGCCGGGCTGACCGGGCGGCTCGCGGACGGCTCGAAGGTGTCGACGCTGCGGTGATCCGTCAGGCGCCGGACGGGTCCAGCTCCCGCAGGTCCTTCTCCAGGAGCAGCACGCCGTACGTGCTCCCGTCCGCCGCCACCTTCCCCGGCAGCTCCCCCACGACCTCGTAGCCCGCGGCCTCGTAGTAGTCCCTAAGCCGCGGGTTGGACGACACGCAGTCCAGGCGGCAGCGCTCACGGCCCGCCTCGGCGATCCGCCGCTCCGCGCGCGCCAGCATCGCGCGGCCCGTTCCCGCCGGGGCGCCGCGCCGTGTCATCAGGCGGTGCACATAGCCCGCGACGGGAGGCTGTTCGCCCCAGGCGGGCTCGTCGGCCCACCACACCTCGTACGCCCCTGCGACCATCTCGCCGTCGTACGCGAGCCAGACCTCGTCCGAGGCGATCCGCCCGCGGAAGTGCTCCGCGCCCTTCTCGCCGGGCTTCCACTGGTCGATCCCCCGGGCCCGCATCCAGTGCGCGGCACCGTCGTAGAGGGCGACGAGGGTGGGGATGTCCTTCTCGTCGGCCAGGCGGTGGGTCAACTGCTCTGCTCCTGCGGCATCAGTGCGATCAGGCGGGTGATGAGCTCGGCGAACGGGCCCTCCGGCGGCTCCTCGACGAGGATGCGGCGCAGGATCGCGGCCATCTCCTCGTCGTAGGCGGCGCTCACGGCGGCGAGCGCGGCGAAGTCGTGCACGAGCTGCAGTTCGAGCTCGGCGCGCGGGATGCGGCGTCCGTCGAGCCAGATGAGCGCCGTGGACTCGGCGAGCGAGATCCAGGAGCGCACCACCAGTTCGAGCCTGGCGGGCGGGTCGGTGACGCCGAGGTGCGCGAGGATCTGGATGTACGCCGCCTGCCGCACCGAGTCGATCAGCGCGTTGGTGGTGGACGAGCCTACGGCGGGCCCGCCGCGCATCAGCGCGGAGAAGCCGGGGCCGTGGCCGTCCACGAAGTCCAGGAAGCGGCCCATCACCCGCAGCAGGCGCGCCCCCAGCGGGCCTTGCATCGGTTCCACGAAGCGGTCGGCGAGGTCGTCGGCCGCCCGCTGCAACGCCGCTTCGTACAGGCTGAGTTTGCCCGGGAAGTAGTGGTAGACCAGCGGTCGCGAGATGCCCGCGGCCGCTGCTATCTCGTCGATCGACACGTCGTCGGGCGAGCGGTGGCTGAACAGGTCGAGCGCGACCCCGATCAATTGCTGCCGCCGCTCCTCGACACCCATTCTGCGGCGCACCCCGGTAGTCATACGAACACCTTACCGAGCAGATCCAGCCGTCCAAGGGGGCCGGTGCGCACCAACCGTTCACATGTCTCACATGTCCAGGACGATTCGGTCACCGCCCGCCCTCGACACACAGATGAGCATCGAGTCCGCGCGCTCGGCGTCCGTGAGCAGTTCGTCCCGGTGGTCGATCTCCCCTTCCAGGACGCGCTGTTGGCAGGTTCCGCAGAATCCCTGCTCGCAGGAGTACGCGGTGTTGGGCAGCTCCGCGCGCACCGCGGACAGGACCGTGGTGTCCGCGGCCACGGAGAGGGTCCGTCCGCTGCGGCGCAGTTCCACCTCGAAGGTGCCGTTGCCCTCCGTGGAGGTGTGCGGCGTGAAGCGCTCCAGGTGCAGTGCGGCGCCTTCGGGCAGCGTCGCCGCGACCGCCTCCATCAGGCCCTCGGGGCCGCAGACATGGACCGCGGCGGAGGGCGCCAGGTCCGCGAGGAAGGCGGTGAGGTCCGGGCGTCCGCCCTCGTCCTCCGCGACGACCGTGACCCGGCCCGCCGTCGTGCCCGCCAGTTTCTCCACTTCCTCCAGGAACGGCATCGAGGCCCGGGAGCGGCCCCCGTACAGCAGCCGCCACGAGCGGCCCGCCGCCTCGACCTCCCGCAGCATGGGGAGGATCGGGGTGATGCCGATGCCGCCCGCCACGAAGACGTACGCGTCGGCCTCGGCCAGCGGGAAGCGGTTGCGCGGGCCGCGCACCTCGACCTCCGCGCCCTCCTGGAGCTGCTCGTGCACCTCGCGCGAACCGCCGCGCCCGCCCTGCTCCGGGCCGATGAGGCGGGTGGCGACGGTGTACGAGGAGGTGTCCTCCGGGTCCCCGCACAGCGAGTACTGGCGGACGAGCCCCGAGGGAAGGACCAGGTCCAGATGGGCGCCCGGCTTCCAGGCGGGCAACCGGTCGCCCTCCAGGCGCAGTTGGACGACCCCGTCGGCGACCGTCTCGTGCCGGGTGACGAGAAGACGCAGCGCGCGCGAGCGCGGGCGGCCCGACACCGGCTCCTCCAGGGCGGGCAGCGGCCACAGCGGTGAGGCGTCGATGCGGCGCCGCATGGCCCGCTTGGCGAGCAGGGCGGCGCCCGTGACGAGCAGGACGGTGCGGATGCGGGGCATGTCAGTGCGCTCCCTTCGGCAGCGATTCCGTCGCGGTCTCGGCGGCGGTGGCCGCCGGGGAGGAGGCGAGGTAGGCGACGGCCTGGGCGGTGCTGCCCTCGTGGGAGGGGTGGTAGGCGCGGCTCAGATAGCGGGGGATGGAGCGGATCATGTCCGGCGTCGTGGGCAGCGTGCCCTGCTTGCCGCCCTGGTAGAAGTCCTTGAACGACGCCTTGCCGCCGATGAGCGTCGGGTCGTTCTCCATGAAGAAGCGTGCGCCGCGCTGCCAGAGGAAGACCAGGGCGGTGAAGGCCGTGGCCCAGGTGCGTGCGCGGCGGCGATAGCTGCCGTCGACGTGCATGAAGAGGTCGAAGGCGACGGAGCGGTGCTCGACCTCCTCCGCGCCGTGCCAGCGCAGCAGATCCAGCATCGTCGGGTCGGCGCCCCTGCGGTCCAGCTCGGCCGCGTTCAGGACCCAGTTGCCGAGGAAGGCGGTGTAGTGCTCGATGGCCGCGATCATCGCGACGCGCTCCATCAGCCACCACTTGCGGGCCTTGCCGGGCGGCAGCGTCCGGTCACCGAGCATCTTCTCGAAGAGCCAGTCGACCTGGGCGGTGTAGGGCGTGGGGTCCAGGCCCTGCTCCTTGAGGTGCGGCAGGACCTCGTCGTGGGCCTGCGCGTGCATGGCCTCCTGGCCGATGAAGCCGATCACGTCCTCGCGGAGCCGGTCGTCCCTGATGTACGGCAGGACCTGCTTGTACACGTGGACGAACCAGCGTTCGCCCGCGGGGAGCAGCAGATGCAGCACGTTGATCGTGTGCGTGGCGAAGGGGTCGCCCGGCACCCAGTGCAGCGGGGTGTCCTCCCAGGAGAAGGAGACTTTGCGCGCCTTGAGCGGTATGTGCTCGGAGGCGACGGGCTTCGGCTCCCGGCTCTGCGTATTAGACATGGCGTCAATGTACTGACGGGTAGGCGTGTGGGTACAGATCTCTGCGGCGGTTTTTTGGCGGTGTGCCGCACGGTGTCGCGCGGTGCGGAGTCAGTTCTTCCTGCGCAGCGCGAGGAGCGCGATGTCGTCCTCGCGTTCGTGCCCGAAGCACGCGAGGAGCGTGTCGCACAGGTCGGCGACGCCGCGTGGCGCGCCCGCCGCGGCGATCCGCAGCTGCTCCATCGACACCGCCAGGTCCGTGCCCCGCGTCTCGATGAGCCCGTCCGTGACCATCAGCAGGCGTTCGTTCCGGCCCAGGCGGATCTCGCTCGGCCGCGGCCGGTCGAGACCGAGGCCGAGCAGCGGCCCCCGCACGTCGACGTACGCGGCCGTGCCGCGGTCCCGCACCACGAGCGGCGGGATGTGCCCCGCGTTGGCGATCCGGGTGTGTCCGGTGGCCGGATCGACCAGGCTCAGGCACATCGTGGCCGTCACGCCCGGGTAGTACTGCTGCAGCATCCGGTCGAGGCGTCGGGCGAGCGCGCCGGGGTCGGCGTCCTCGACGCAGTACGCGCGCAGCGCGTGCCGGATCTCGACCATCACGGTGGCCGCCTCCAGGGAGTGCCCGACGACGTCACCGATGCCGGCCAGGACACCGTCCGGCGTCGGCAGCGCCGCGTAGAAGTCTCCGCCGATCTCCGTCTGGCGCGACGCGGGTTCATAGCGGACGACGACGTCCGTGCCGGGCAGCTCCGGCAACTTCGACGGCAGGAAGCTGCGTTGCAGGGTCAGTGCGACGTGGCGCTCCTCCTCGTACATCACCAGCGGTTCCGCGGCCAGCGCGGTGGCGTGCGCGAGCCGCTCGACGAGGTGCCCCGTCTCGTCGGGGAGACCCTCCCGGTACGCGGGCGTCGCGAGGCACACGAGCGTGCGCCCTTCGCGCAGCCGGGCCAGGACGAGGTCGGCCTCCTCCGGCGTCCCGTCGCCCCACTGTCCGGTGGCGCCCACCGAGCGGAAGAACCCCGACGGCCACAGCGGGGCGGGCACGAGGGTGTGGCGCACGCCCGAACGCCCCGACATGACGCGCCGCATCAGCCGGGCCACCGCTTCGTGCGCACCGTGGTCCGGCAGCGAAGCGACGGCTCCGCGCCGGGAGAGCCCCCGGTGGATCTCGCCGCCCACGCCGAGCACGAACACCGTCGCGGGGCATTCGGTCAGCCGCTCCGCACCGGTGGCCGCCGCGTCCGCCAGCTCGCCGAGACAGCGCGCGGACTGCACGGCCAGGATCGTCCCCGCGAGCAACGCGAGGCGTCCGGCACGCAGCTGGGCGTCGCTGCGGGTACGTGCCCCGCGCGCGGCGGCCCGTACGACCGCCTGGATCTCCTCGGGTTCGGCGGGCACCGTCAGATAGGACTCGCCGCCCGCGTCGAGCCCCCGGCACCGGTCGGCGGGCGGGCGGGACGCCGCCGAGAAGTGGACGACGGGCAGACCGGCGATGGGCGGCAGCTGCTTGATGCGGCGGCAGAGTTCATAGCCGCTCATGTCCGGGAGGCCGACGTCGACGAGGGCCACGTCCGGCAGGTCCCCGGCCCGCATCCGCACGTCGAGTTCGATGAGTGCCTCGCTCGCGCTCGCGGCGAGCAGGACGCGGTGGCCGTCCCTGCGCAGGACGGCGCTGAGCGCGTACCTGCTCGCGGGCACGTCGTCGACCACGAGGACCGTGCTGACCGTGCTCACTGCCTTGCCCTTGACGCTCACGCGGGACAGCCCCTCGGCGCGGAACGGCGCAGGCCGGCTCGTGCCTGCCTCCTCAAGTTAGCGCGCGGCCGGGCACCCCGGGAGCAGACGGCGGCAGTACGACCCGGAACGGTGGAGGTCGTCGAACTCGCCGCACGTTCCACTTGCCTGCCAGTAGAATTTCCGGCTTCGGCCCGGACGGGGAGCACGGCGGGGCCATCGTCGTGACCTTCGCCTTCCACGGGGCGTTCAACGGAGTGCCGCCCGCCCCCGTACTCCTGAGGGACCTCATGACCCAGCACGTCACCGCCGCCCTTCCCGCAGACGCCCCGGACGACGACTCCACGCGCCACGAGTGGTGGCGTGATGCCGTCATCTACCAGGTGTATCCGCGCAGCTTCGCCGACGGGAACGGCGACGGCATGGGCGATCTGCCGGGCATCACGGCCCGCCTGCCCCACCTGGAACGGCTCGGCGTGGACGCCGTCTGGCTGTCCCCCTTCTACGCGTCCCCGCAGGCCGACGCCGGGTACGACGTGGCCGACTACCGCGCGGTGGACCCCATGTTCGGCACACTGCCGGACGCCGACGACCTCGTACGGGAGGCGCACGCGCTCGGCCTGCGCGTGATCGTCGACGTGGTGCCCAACCACTGCTCGGACCAGCACGAGTGGTTCCAGCGGGCGCTGCGCGAGGGCCCGGGGTCGCCGCTGCGCGAGCGCTTCCACTTCCGGCCCGGCAAGGGCGACGACGGCCGGCGGCCGCCCAACGACTGGGAGTCCGTCTTCGGCGGGCCCGCCTGGACGCGGGTCGCGGACGGCGAGTGGTACCTCCATCTCTTCGCGCCCGAGCAGCCCGACTTCAACTGGGAACATCCGGCGGTGCACGACGAGTTCCGCTCCATCCTGCGCTACTGGCTCGACCTCGGCATCGACGGTTTCCGCATCGACGTGGCGCACGGCCTGGTGAAGGCGGCGGGCCTGCCCGACATCGGCCACGAGGAGCAGGTGAAGCTGCTCGGCAAGCAGGCCGTCCCCTACTTCGACCAGGACGGCGTGCACGAGATCTACCGCGACTGGCGCCGGATCCTCGACGAGTACCCGGGCGACCGGATCGCCGTGGCCGAGGCGTGGACGCCGACGGTGGAGCGCAGCGCGCGGTACCTGCGCGCGGGCGAGCTGCACCAGGCCTTCAACTTCGAGTATCTGACGACTGGTTGGGACGCGGCGGCGCTGCGTGCCGTCGTCGACCGTTCCCTCGCCGCGATGAACGCCGTGGGGGCGCCCGCCACCTGGGTGCTCTCCAATCACGACGTCGTGCGCCACTCCACCCGCTTCGCCGACGGGGACGCGGCGCGCGGCCTGCGCCGGGCGAAGGCCGCCACGCTGCTGATGCTGGCGCTGCCGGGATCGGCGTACATCTACCAGGGCGAGGAGCTCGGTCTGCCCGAGGTGACCGAACTGCCGGACGAGGTGCGCCAGGACCCGGCGTTCTTCCGCAGCACGGGGCAGGACGGGACGCGGGACGGGTGCCGGGTGCCGCTGCCGTGGTCCGGGGAGCGGGCGCCGTTCGGCTTCGGTCCCGTCGAGGGCGGACCGAGCTGGCTGCCGCAGCCCGAGGAGTGGCAGGACCTCTCGGTGCGGGCGCAGGAGGGCGATCCCGCATCGACTCTGGAGTTCTACCGCCGCGCGCTTGCCGTGCGCCGCGAGCACCCGGCTCTGGGCGCGGGCCGCGGCGTGGAGTGGCTCGACGCCCCCGAGGGCGTGCTGTCCTTCCGCCGTACGACCCCGCGGGGTTCGGTGGTCTGCACGGTGAACCTCACCGCCGGTCCGGTCACGGTCCCCTCCCCCGGCACCGTGCTCGTGGCGAGCGCCGAGACGGCGTCCGGCACCGACGGGACGATCCTGCCCGCGGATTCAACGGTCTGGTGGGCAGCCTGAGATGTGACCGGTACAGTCCAATCCTGTGACCGCGCGACTGGCCGACATCGCAGCGCAGGCGGGGGTCAGCGAGGCGACGGTCAGCCGGGTGCTCAACGGCAAGCCCGGCGTCGCCGGTGCCACCCGCCAGTCAGTGCTTGCCGCACTCGACGTGCTCGGCTACGAACGTCCGGTGCGGCTGCGCCGGCGCAGCGCGGGCCTGATCGGGCTGATCACGCCGGAGCTGGAGAACCCGATATTCCCCGCGCTCGCCCAGGTCATCGGGCAGGCCCTGACCCGGCAGGGGTATACGCCGGTCCTCGCCACCCAGACGCCGGGCGGTTCCACCGAGGACGAGCTGACGGAGATGCTCGTGGACCGCGGGGTCTCCGGCATCATCTTCGTCTCGGGCCTGCACGCGGACACCTCGGCCGACATGCAGCGCTACGAACAGCTGCGGGCCCAGGGCGTGCCGTTCGTGCTGGTCGACGGCTTCTCCCCCAAGGTGCAGGCGCCCTTCATCTCGCCGGACGACCGGGCCGCGATGCGCCTCGCGGTCACCCACCTCGTCTCCCTGGGTCATACACGCATCGGACTCGCCCTGGGTCCCAAGCGGTTCGTGCCCGTACAGCGGAAGATCGAGGGCTTCGTACGCACGGTGCGGGACCAGCTGGCACTGCCTCCCGAGGAGATCGAGTCGGAGCTGGTCCAGCACTCGCTGTACACGCTGGAAGGCGGCCAGGCCGCCGCGTCCGCACTGCTCGACCGGGGCTGCACGGCCGTCGTGTGCGCGAGCGACATGATGGCCCTGGGGGCGATACGGACGGCGCGGCAGCGCGGATTCGAGGTCCCGGACGACATCTCGGTGGTCGGATTCGACGACTCCCCGCTGATCGCTTTCACCGATCCGCCGCTGACCACGGTGCGTAAGCCCGTTCCCGCCATGGGGCAGGCGGCGGTGCGTACACTCCTCGAGGAGATCGGTGGCACTCCCGCTCCGCACAGCGAATTCGTGTTCATGCCGGAACTGGTCGTTCGAGGTTCAACCGCTTCTTCCCCTCGGGGACGCACTCGTCCGTAGGGCGTAGAGAATGCGGCCTGAACCAGACCTTGGGATGATCGGTCGGAGGGTCGGTATCTGGCAGACTCTGTGCCTATGGGTGAGATGACTGTGACGACACTGGAAGGCCAGCAGCGGCCCACCACATCACCCATCGCGGGCGAGCGAGAAGACCGCAATGGGCGGGCATTCCTGCGTCGCCTCCGCACGCCCCGGCGCCCTCGGCTCTGGTTCGAGATCCTGCTCATCGCGGTGAGTTACTGGACGTACTCCCTGGTCCGCAACGCGGTGCCGGAGCAGAAGTCCCAGGCCCTGCGGAACGCCGACTGGATCTGGCAGGCGGAGCAGCATCTCGGGATCGCCGTGGAGCAGAGCGTCAACCACGCGGTGAACTCGGTGACATGGCTCATCGTCGGCATGAACTACTACTACGCGACGCTGCACTTCGTGGTGACGCTCGGTGTCCTGGTCTGGCTGTTCCGCAGCCATCCGGGACGGTACGCGGCCACGCGCATGGTGCTTTTCGCGACGACGGCGGTGGCCCTCCTCGGCTACTACCTGTATCCGCTGGCGCCCCCGCGCCTGATGAACGGCCATGACTTCATCGACACGGTCCTGGTCCACCAGACCTGGGGCTCCATGGCCTCCGGCGACCTCAAGCACATGTCGAACCAGTACGCGGCCATGCCCTCGATGCACATCGGCTGGTCCCTGTGGTGCGGCCTGACGATCTTCGCCCTGGCCTCGACGCCGTGGGCGAAGGTGCTCGGCCTGCTCTACCCCACGGCGACCCTGATCGTGATCGTGGCCACCGCCAACCACTTCTGGCTGGACGCGGTGGGCGGCATGCTCTGCCTGGCGTTCGGCTTCGCGGTGGCCTGGGCCTGGTACGGGACGATGCCGCACCGGCTGCCGCGTGAGGTGGCGTTGCGTGAGGGCGAGGGCCGGGCTCCTCTGCTGCCCGCCAAGCTCTGGGCCCGGTTCAAAGCCTGAGCTTCATAAGCCTGAGCTTCATGGCCTGGGCGGAGGCCTGCTCCCTCTGCTGTCACAGGTGACGCTGAGTGACGTGTCCGCCGGACACGGTCAGGCGGACCTGGGCCTGCGCCACTTCGCCGGCGGGCACCTCCACGGGGTCGAGCACGTGCCGTACGGCGTCCGCGTAGGCCGGGGGTCCGGCCGGAAGGCGTCGGTGCCCTGCCCGTGGCAGTCCGCGCGCTCCAGCCAGGCGGTGCGTCGAGGCCCTCCTTGTCGATGCCGGTCATGCACCAGGGGGCGAGGCGCAGCCGCATGGTATTCACGAAGGGCTCGCCCCGGTGAAGACGTCGATGCGCGTGGCGACCAGCACCAGCGCCGCGCCCAGCAGCACCGCCGCGACCACGCGGGGGACCACGCGGGCGACCAGGGGGCTATCAGGGGGCGACCACGGTCCGCAGCACACCCTCCGGGTGGCTCAGCCGCCGGGCGCCCGTCCCTGCGGGGGCCCGGCGGCAGGAACCGTAGCCCCCCGGGCGGCTACGCCCCGTAGAAGCGCTCCTCCATCACGGCCCGCGCCCTGCGCGTGGTCCGCCGGTAGTCGTCCAGCATGTCCCCCACGTGCCCGGGGTCGTAGCCCAGGTAGCGTCCCACCGCGGCCAGTTCGCGCCCGTCCGACGGGAACGTGTCCCCGGCCCGGCCGCGCACCAGCATCACCGCGTTGCGCACCCGGGCGGCCAGGACCCACGCCTCGTCCAGGATCGCCGCCTCCTCGGTCGGGATCAGATCGGCGGCGCAGGCAGCGGCGAGAGCCTCCCGGGTCCGGGTCGTGCGCAGCCCCGGCTCGACCCAGCCGTGGGTCAACTGCATGAGCTGGACGGTCCATTCGACGTCCGAGAGACCGCCGCGGCCCAGCTTGGTGTGCAGGGTGGGGTCGGCGCCGCGCGGCATGCGTTCCGCCTCCATGCGGGCCTTCAGGCGGCGGATCTCGCGGACGGCGTCCTCGCCGAGGCCCTCCGCCGGATAGCGCAGCGGGTCGACGAGCTCGATGAAGGCGCGGCCCAACTCGACGTCTCCCGCGACCGGTTCGGCCCTCAGCAGCGCCTGGGACTCCCAGACCAGTGACCAGCGGCGGTAGTAGGCCTCGTACGAGGCGAGGGTCCGCACCAGCGGGCCGCTCTTACCCTCCGGGCGCAGGTCCGCGTCGATCAGCAACGGCGGGTCGGAGCTGGGGAGTTGGAGGAGCCTGCGCATCTCGGAGACCACCCGGGAGGCCGCCTTCGCCGCCTCGTGGTCGCTGACGCCCTCGCGCGGCTCGTGGACGAACAGGACGTCCGCGTCCGAGCCGTAGCTCAGTTCGTGGCCGCCGAAGCGTCCCATGCCGATCACCGAGAACCGCACCGGCAGCGTGTCGCCCCAGCCTTCGCGGACCACCGCGCGCAGGGTCCCCGCGATCGTGGCCGCCGTGAGGTCGGAGACCGCGTCGCCCACCCGGTCGAGGAGGGCGCCGGGGTCCGCCGCCGCGGGGCTCTCCTCCGTGCCGTACGAGCCGATGATGTCCGCCGCCGTCGTGCGGAACAGCTCGCGGCGGCGGACGCCGCGGGCCGCCGTGACCGCCTGTTCGGCGCCGTCCGCGCGGCCCACCGCGGCCAGGACCTCCTGCTCCAGGTGGGCGTGGTCGCGCGGTTCGAGGCCGCGCTGGTCGCCGAGCAGGGCCACCGCTTCGGGGGCGCGCAGGAGGAGGTCGGGGGCCAGGCGGCCCGCGGACAGGACGCGGGCCAGGTTCTCGGCCGCCGCGCCCTCGTCGCGCAGGAGCCGCAGGTACCAGGGGGTCTTGCCCAGCGCGTCGGACACCTTGCGGAAGTTCAGGAGGCCCGCGTCGGGGTCCGCCGAGTCCGCGAACCAGCCGAGGAGCACGGGGAGCAGGGTGCGCTGGATGGCCGCCTTGCGGGTGACGCCGGAGGCGAGCGCCTCCAGGTGGCGCAGGGCCGCCGCGGGGTCGTGGTAGCCGAGCGCGACGAGACGCGCGCGGGCCGCCTCCGTACTCAACCGGGTCTCCACGGGGGCGAGTTCGGCCACCGCGTCCAGGAGCGGGCGGTAGAAGAGCTTCTCGTGCAGACGGCGCACGACCGAGGTGTGCCGCTTCCACGCGCGGTTCAGTTCGGTGATCGGTTCCGTCCGCATGCCCAGCGAGCGGCCGATGCGCCGCAGGTCCGCGTCATCCTCGGGGATCAGGTGGGTGCGCCGCATCTTGAAGAGCTGGATGCGGTGCTCCAGGGAGCGCAGGAAGCGGTAGGCGTCGTCGAGCTGGACGGCGTCCACGCGCCCCACATAGCCGCCGGCCGCGAGCGCCTCCAGGGCCACCAGGGTCGAGCCGCTGCGGATCGAGGTGTCACCGCGGCCGTGCACCAACTGCAGGAGCTGTACGGCGAATTCGACGTCCCGCAGACCACCGGGACCCAGCTTCAGCTCGCGGTCGACCTCGCCCGCCGGGATGTTCTCCACGACCCGGCGGCGCATCTTCTGCACGTCGGGCACGAAGTTGTCGCGCTCGGCCGCGTGCCAGACGAGGGGCGCGAGGGTGGCGACGTACTCCTCGCCCAGGTCCAGGTCCCCCGCCACCGGGCGTGCCTTGAGCAGCGCCTGGAACTCCCAGGTCTTGGCCCAGCGCTGGTAGTAGGCGAGGTGGCTGCTGAGGGTACGCACCAGGGGGCCGTTGCGGCCCTCCGGGCGGAGGTTGGCGTCGACCGGCCAGATCGTGCCCTCGACCGTCGTCTCCGAGCAGATCCGCATCATGTGCGAGGCGAGCCGGGTGGCGGCCTGGATCGCCTTGCCCTCATCGGCGCCGTCCGTGCCGTCGACGGCCTCACCCACGAAGATGACGTCCACATCGGACACGTAATTCAGCTCGTGGCCACCGCACTTGCCCATCGCGATGACGGCGAGCCTGCACTGCGCGGCGTCCGCGGGGGCCGCCTGCTCGGCCATGCTGAGCGCGGCGCGCAGGGTCGCCGTCGCCAGGTCCGCGAGCTCGGCGGCGGCCTCGGGCAGGTCCGTCGTGCCGCAGACGTCACGGGCCGCTATGGCAAGGAGGCAGCGGCGGTAGGAGACGCGGAGCGAGACCGGGTCGGTGGCGTCGGCGAGACCGCGCTCGAACTCCTCGACGCCGGGGTGCAGGTCGGCCAGCTCGTACGTGACCAGGGCCTGCCAGTCGCTGGGGTGCCTGGCCAGGTGGTCGGCGAGGGCCTCGGACGCGCCGAGCACGCCCAGCAGCCGGTCGCGCAGCGGCTTGGCGCTGACCAGGGTGTCGAGCAGCTCCTGGCGGCTGGTGTCGTCGGGCTGCCCCTCGACCAGGCGTACGAGGCCCAGGAGCGCCAGGTCCGGGTCGGCGGCGGCACCGAGGGCGTCCAGGAGCACCGGGTCGGTCCGCACGGCGGACAGCTCGGGAGCGCCCAGCAGTCTCTCGGCCGTGGACGGATCGGTGAAGCCATGCCGCAGCAGCCGCGTGAACGTACTGCTTCTGCGCCCTTGCGGCACCGTCATCCCCGCGCCTCCGTTCGATCATCCCTGGCCCGAGCCTACGGCCTGACCGATGAGTTCTGCCCGCGTGCGCGGTCCGTACTTGGACGGGAGCATGGGTGACGGCGTCAGGAGGCGGATCATGTCGAGCGAGGAACCCCGTACGGAGCTGGATGCCCGGTACAGCAGTCCGGGGGCGGCGGCGACGCCATGGTCCGACGCCGTGCGGCAGCTCAAGGCGGCAGAGCTCTTCTGGATCTCGACCGTACGCCCCGACGGGCGCCCGCACGTGACACCGCTGCCGGCGGTCTGGCTGGACGGGGCGCTGCATTTCTGCACGGGCCCCGAGGAGCGCAAGGCCCGGAACCTGGCGGCCAACCCCGAGACCGTGCTGACCACGGGCATCAACCTCTGGGACAAGGGATACGACCTGGTCGTCGAGGGCTCGGCGGTCCGGATCACCGACGAGGCCAGGCTGCGGCGGCTCGCGGCGGCCTGGGAGGAGAAGTACGGCAGCTTCTGGCACTACGAGGTGCGGGACGGCTGCTTCCACCACGGTCCGGGCCACGCGTACGTCTTCGAGGTGGCCCCCCGCACCGCGTTCGGCTTCGGCAAGGGAGAACCGTTCAGCCAGACGCGGTGGCGCTTCGGGTGAGGGGGCGCGGGCGGAGGCCGCCATTCGCGCTGACAAGCCGTGGGCTCCCTGATGTACTCGGCCCATGGACTACACACTCGAGGTGATCCCGCTCCCCGTCAGTGACGTCGACCGGGCCAAGGAGTTCTACCGCGACAAGCTCGGCTTCCACGTGGACATCGACGCGGAGGTCATGCCGGGCATGCGCATCGTCCAGCTGACCCCGCCGGGGTCCGGCTGTTCCATCGCGCTGGCCGACACCCTCTGGGACACGATGGACGGCCCGACCCCGGCCCCGGGCTCCTACCAGGGCCTCCAGCTCTGCGTCGCCGACGCGAAGGCGGCCCACGACGAGCTGACCGCCCGCGGCCTGGAGATCACGGAGCCGGTGGCCCACGCACCGCAGGACGGCGGCACGTTCATGTACTTCAAGGACCCGGACGGCAACGGCTGGGCGATCCAGGAGTACCGCGTACGGGCGACCACACCTCTGCGCGAGGCGATCGCCAGCGCCCCGTAGGGGGCGCGGGGAACGGCGCGCTCAGCACGCGGCTGAGCGCGCCGTTCCCCCCCCCTGCCGGGGCCCTACAGCACCGGCAGGTTCTTCCTCAGCTCGAAGGCCGTGACCTCCGAGCGGTACTCCTCCCACTCCTGCTTCTTGTTGCGCAGGAACTGATGTGCCGGATCTACTGCCTCGGGGTTCGCAATCAGGTACGCCGATGACCAGCGGCGGAGCGGTTGTTGGCGGTCGTCGTTGGTCGACCTGGGACGCCCTTGGACGGCCCAGAGACGGCCCAGTGCCTCAGCCGCTGGTCTTTGGATGCGGTCCCAGGATTGGGGGGACCGAGGTCCCAAGTGAGACCGCGACTCGTTCCGGTTCACTACGAAGGGCCAGCCCCTGTGCGTGGTGCTGCCCCTTCAGGCATCATCAGCGGAGATAGTCAAGCCAAATGGCTGACCAAACTAAGCGGTGTTTGCTGGCGTTGGTTGGCGTGGAGCCCGCCTGAAGCTGTTGTGCCCTACGGGTAGTGAGTTGTTCCGGCCTATCGAAGACTCATGCATGCGCAGCAAGGGAAGACCAGAGCGCATGGGCCCCGCCATCACATCCGCTCTCATAACCAGTCCTGTCGCCCTCCTTGCAGCCGCACACCATCCGCCTCGCCCCCACTGCCCTTGGCTGAGCCACCTCGGCACACAGCATCATGGATCAGGGGATACGTCATAGCTTTTGCAGAAACCACTGAGGGCGGCCGGCGATGGCGGTGTAATGCACCGTGGGCTATCGACGGAGTCACCAGCTGCACCGCGCGGCCAGGCGGGCCTTCCAGGCTGGGAGCGGTTCGCCTGCCAGCTCCCGCCGTCCGCCCAGCACATTGCCGGCAGTTGCGCGGAGAGCTGCACTGCACCCCATGACCAGGTCTCGTCCCGCCGAGGCTAGTGACGGCTCGCAACGAGTCGGTGGTGTCCCTGAGCGCCAGGGGCTCGATTGGGCTCGCCTGGTTGAGCTGGCTTCGGTGCTGCTTGCCACCGTCGTGGCCGTGCTGAGCCTATGGTTCTCCAACCATCAGGTGAGCGACCAAATGAGGATCAGCAGAGAAGAGCTGCGCAACGGTAGGGAGGGGTGGGTCACCGATCGCTACACCGCCGCCGTGGGCAACCTGGGCGACGACGCAGTGGACGTGCGCTTGGGCGGCATCTATGCCCTGCAGCGCATCATGGAGGACTCTCCCCGTGACCACCCCACCATCGCCAACGTGCTTGCCACCTACATTCGCCTGCACGCCAGCACTCCGCCGAAAGTGGACCGACAGGTCGCGCCCGACGTCCTGGCTGCGCTTGATGTGATCAGTAGCCGTAATTCTGTCCATGACCGCTCCTTCGTTCCCGACCTTCGCTCTGCCCACCTTCCTGGCGTCGAACTGGGACAGTGGCCCTCCGACCGCAAGCCGGCCCAGCTGCGCAGAGCAATCCTCCGCCGCGCCGACCTGAGCGACGCAGACTTGAGCGGCGCGGACCTTCGAGGTGCAAGGCTCGCAAGCACCAACCTGGCCAACGCCGACCTGCGCGACGCAGACCTCAGGGAAGCGACGCCGGCCATAGCAAACCTGCGCGGTGCGGACCTATCCGACGCCGACCTGCGCAAAGCGGACCTAAGAGGCTCGGACCTTCGCGACGCGGACTTGATCGGCACCGACCTACGTGGCGCAATTCTGTACCGAACAAAACTGGTCGGTTTGACTCTCAGTGAGGCGGACTTGGATGGAGCCGATCTGAAAGGAGCCGACCTCACAGACGCGGCAGTGGCCACAACCCAGATCCTCACGACCCAAGTTGACTCGAGAACCAAACTTCCACCGCGCATCGCCAACGATTCAGATGTTCGGGCGCGGATCGCTGAAGTGGAAGCGGAGGATGACGGTATCTGACGCACGGGCACCGATCGGCACACAGTGTCACTGATCAGGCGGTATGGCACAGCTTATTAGGTACCCGTCACTTTCCCCACAGATTATTGGCGGCCGTAGTCGCCGCAGCAATAGCTCCTAGTGCAGTCAGTGGAACCACTACTGCCGCGATCTTCTCTCCACTGGAGAGCTGTGACCACCAGGAATCCCTTGACACATCCACATCTACCTTCAGTCGTGCCCTAGAAGCCCGCCGCTTCAGGAATTGATAGAAGGGGAAAAGCAATCCGAAAGAAAAGGCCACCGCCATGAATGCATTGAAAGCGATGTCATTCCTTTTGGCCTTTTTCGCCTGTTCGATGCAATCGGCAACAGTGTCGTCATCTACCCCATGAGTTAGGAAGAATATCCCGAATCCCACAAAGAATGCGAGCATGGTGAACGTGATGAAGTTTTCGTATCGAGGGGAACTGAACACCGCTCCTCTCGAAACTAGGAACTTTTCGATTCTGGCTATTTGGCCGTAGGCCCAGGTGGTATCGGACCCCGAGAAGTTCACCTCCGTCCGCTCCTTGTCTATGCTTATCTTTACCCCTCTTTCTCGGGAAGTGGTGTCAGCTTGTAGTGTGAGATTCGCCCAATCCTCATGAATTTCCGGAGCCTCCCGATGGACGCTTTCGACGAGCTCCTCTAGGGAGGGTTTCCAGAAGAGCGTCTCACCGGCAGTTGTGGAGATTTTTACCTCTGGCAGCGGTATTCCCTCACACGCCATTGCGAACAAGCTGTCAAGGTCACTTTTCCCCAGTTGGCACTGGTAGAAGACCTTTCGAAGATTCGTCTGCTGTCCTGACGGGCTCGGCGGGGTCGTCATGTCTCAGATGATGCCCGCGAAACAGGTCGCTGAGTACAGCTTCTGAGTGTTCTCCACTCCTTGAGAGACCCGGACACAGTGTCCGGGTCTCTAGGCATTTGCCCCTTCACAGTGGGTCTGACCGAGGAGCGAACGAGGCCAGCCACCGGCCTGGTCATCGTCTCGGTACCGTGAATTCAGTCCCCAACCAGCAGGAGGCAGCACCCCATGCGTGGTCTTGGAGATCACCTCAGCATCGGTGAGCGCATCGCGTTCTACCGAAAGCGTCGCGGCTACACGCAAGAGGTGCTGGCCGGACTGGTCGGCCGTAGCACTGACTGGCTCGCGAAAGCAGAGACCGGCCGCAGGAAGCCGCCACGAATCGACATGCTCGCGGAACTGGCACGCATCCTGCGCGTGCCGCTTGGCGATCTACTCGGTCAGACCCTTCTAGTGGAGGACGAGAAGCACCAAGACGACGTACCGGCCGTCCGTGATGCGCTCATGAGCCCCCGGCGTCTCTCGCGCCTGCTCTAGGCACGCGGTGGCATCACGCGGCTTCGTAGTGGTGCGCGCGCCCGCCCCGCCACTTCACCCACACCGGGTCATCGAGCAGCCCCTCTGCGTCCGGTAGACCGGCACGGCGGAGGAACTCGATGACGTCCACGTCGGAGTGCGCGAGGCCGAGGATCTGCCCGCGCACCGTCACCCGCCGGCCGCCGCTACCCTGCGGCGGGTGGACGACTATCGGCGCGCTGCTCATGTCTCCAGCGAGCGCCGCCTCGCTCACTCCAGCACGCCGAGCTCGGTGTCCGGCCTCAACTCCGGCTGTCTGCGAATGCCCGCTGCACAAGTAGTCGCCCGGCGGCGATCAACCCGCCCAGTGCGCCCAGGATCGCGGCGAGTGCCGCCAAGGGGAGGTCAGTAAGCCAGGCCAGCAGGAGGCCGGTTACTGAGAACGTCAGGTGCGCCGCTGTGATCCACGTTCCGAGTCGATCCCTCGGGAACACGATGGGCAGCACCGTCCACACAAGGAACAGCACGAGATAGCCGATCGGAATCAGGATCATGGACCCCCAAGGCTTAGACACTGACCTTAGACCTCACCCTGGCGCTCCGCCTGGAGCATGTGGGGGCGGTCAATCCAGCACACCGAGCTCGGTGTCCGGCCGGCAGTGGATGCAGGCGCGGATGCCGCGGGCCAACTCCCACCGCGCCTCATCTCGGGTGACCGGTGTGCGCCGCTTCCCTGCCGCGCCGCAGTCTCCGCGGTGCACCTCGACCGGCGGGCCGCCGTCCCCGATGCCTCGCTCGACGATCCAGTCCGGCGCGGATGGGCGGGCTTCCTCGCGTCGCACCCGCTCAGCCTCCCGGCGTTCCTCGCCGGCGATCCATCGGTCGATCTCCGCGAGGGCGCGTGCGGCCTGCTGCTCGACGACGCGGCGGGCGAAGCGCAGCTGGTCGAGGCGGGTAAGCGGAGCGGGATCGTTCACATGTTCGAGTCTAGATCCTCGGCATCCTGCGGGCGCAGACGCATTCCCGCAACGCCGGCGCCCGCAGTCGGGCTGCACCGGCCGTGGAGGGGAGCTCATCGCGGGCGGTGCGTCCTGCCTCCACCCTCCTCCGCCACTCGTCCTCGAATGAGTGAATTACCACGCATCTTTGCTACGTCACGAGGCTGGATGCGCATATGCACGGCTGGCTACTCCACCGGGTACTCCTGCGTGGACCGGACAGCCTTCTTCGCGCCCGGGTGCGCGCGAGATCCCGCTCCAGGAAGCGCAGCGGGTCGAGGCGGGTAAGCGGAGCGGGAGTCTACGTCTCTGAGCTGCGGCAATCTCGTTCGGTCATTCGCTCGGTGTCTCATCCGCACTAGCCATGCGGGGCGACATTCCGGCGCGGCCGCAGGAAAAGGTCTTGCGCGCGCCGACCGGCACCCGACTACGCCAGCGATAGCCCCTTCCCGGTGCGGAGGGTCACTACTACAGTGGTGGCATGAGTGTATTCACCGTGCGCATACCAGATGATCTGGACGCAGAGGTTCGGAAGGCAGCGGCCGACGCCGGGCTGTCGCTGAACGCCTACATGGTCCGAACGCTACGAGATCAGACCCTGCGCGAAGCCCTGGCCGCTGTGGACAGCGAGGGCGTTCTCCTTGTCGACACCGGCGACGACGACCCGGCGGGGGACATCCGTTGAAGCGCGGCACAGTCTGGGAGATCCCGGTTGGCGACAGCACGCGTACCGCAGTCGTGCTCTCCATCGACGAGGTGAACACGAAGTTCCAGGCCGCCGTCTGCTTGCTCCTGCACCCGGCCGGCGCCTACCCCGACACCCTCGTATCCGTGCCGATCGCAGACCCCGTGCGAGCGGTCGCGGTCCCGGTAAACGTCACCCAGTACGCGGCTCGGCGCTTCGAGAACGCCAAGCTGCTGGGTGAAGTGGGCCAAGAGACCATGACTCGCATCGAGCAGGCCGTGCGCTCCGTTCTGGGGCTGTAAGGGCTCTGTGGGTGCCGGTCGCCAGCACCTCATCTCGAACGCTCATAGCTCAGGTTGGAGGCCGTGCTCGAGATACGCCACGGCGCCTTCATCGCGCGCAACCGCAGCTGCTCGGATGCGGCGTGCGAGGCGGGGGATGGTGAGGCTAGCCACCGCCGCGACGGGATGGAACTCGTACGCCTTGATCTCTGACGCCTGCAACCTGATCTGTGCCTCTACCTCGTCAGAGAGAGTGCCACCGTCGAATAGGTACAGCACCTTGTCCCCCTCGGAAGGGCTGGGTGCCCAGTCCACGACGAGCAGGCGCCCAATCTCAGGCGCAATACCGAGTTCCTCTTGCACCTCGCGGACGCACGCCTGTCGCGGCGACTCGCCCGCATCGATGTACCCGCCTGGGATGTCCCTGTAGTCCTTGTACGTCGGCTCAAGGAGCATGACGCGGCCCTGGGCATCAAAGAACAGCGCGCCCGAGGCCATCCGCGGGCGCGCCATTTTCGCTTCGTGTTCGTTCTCGGTCTCGCTCACGAGACCGAGCCTAACCAGCTCACACCACTCGAAGCCTCTCGGCCAGGTCGGCTACCGGGCGAGTTGGCCGTCCGCGCGTTCCACGGACCCAGCCGAGCACGATCTCTCGGCTCATGTAGTGGTGCCGGACCTGCTCCGGCGCCATTTCCTCTGCGTCGAGAACCATGCTGAGCGCGTCATCAGTGCGATTCCAAGCGCTGAGCGCCCGCGCCACTTCGAGGTTGTGCCGCACCCTGCGCTCGACAGGAAGCCCGCTTGTATCGACCTGCGGCCCCAGTTCCGCCGCGACCTGGAAGTCGCCGAGCTCACCAGCGGTGGCCACCTTGTGAATCGCCACGTTGGTGGGCCCGAAGGCCGTCCACATGTGGTTTCCGTCAGTCCCAAGCCGTGACGCCGTCGCATCCGCCTCACGCAGGAAGGCCTGCGTCGTCGCACGGTCCTCTGCACGAGCCGCGGCCATCGAGCCCGTCAGGAAGAGGGTTCCGTAGACGGACAGGTATGCGGGGGTCGCCTCCCCCAGTCCAGACTCAAGGAAGCCGGCCGCATCACTCACGAGCTGCACCGCAGTCTCGTAGCGTCCGGTGGACAGGAGGCAGTGCGTCACCGACCGGAAGAGCGATCCGACGATGACGTTGTTCCCGCTCTGCTGTGCGGCAGCAAGTCCGCGATCCGCCGCCATCCAAGCCAGCTCGTTCTCACCCAGCTTGCCGAGCACCATCGCTGCCCCCTGGTACGTCAACGCCAGCAGCGCGTTCGCCTCCTCTCTCTCCTCCCCCGCGTACGCACGCACTGCGAGCAGGGCATCCGAGAGGATCAAGGGCAGCTGCCGGGTCGCGAACCCGTACTGAGACCCCTGGTAGGCATCCCACACCTCACTCACGTCGGACCGTAAAGCGGACAGAGCCGGGGGTTCGCCATCCGTCGGCGCCCCAAGGAGCGGGGTCAACTGCCGGTAGTCCATCAGCGCTTCGCGCAGCGCAGGGACCGTACGTCGCCCGCTGTCTGTCGACCACTCCAAGAGAGTCGGCTCGCCGATGAGGTCTCCGATGGAGACGTCCAGCGCGTGAGCCAGTGCACGGATTACAGAGAGTCGGTCCAGCTCGATGCGGTTGTTCTCCGCCTTGCCGAGCCAGTCCGCGGTGCGGCCGACCAGTCCGGCCACCACCTCTTGGGACATGCCGCGGCGGTGGCGGTACCACGCAACCCGCTCGCCGATCGTCAGTTGCTGCGTCATTCCTCGCATGACTTCAGCCTCGCCTCGGTTCGCAGATAGACCCCGGAAGGATTTTCCGGGGTCGGGTCATGAGGGGCCCATAGCGTCGTGGTTGTCGGGAGCCAGACATCCGAAACGACCACGAAGGGGTACGGCTATGCCTCTGCCTGCAGATGAGCAGCACCACTTGATGATGGCTTCCAAGGGGCTCCCTGCGAAAGGGTCCCGCCAACGCAGCGAAGGCAGGGCCACCGCTCGGACCCTACGCGGAGTCGGTCCGGTCTCCTTCGAGCTTCGCCACACGCTCGGAAAGCTCGGCGAGTTGAGAGGTGACAGCACTCAACTGGCCCTGCAACTCGCGAAACCCTTGGGCTCGATCCTGCGCACTTCCGGCCTCGGTGGCTTCGGCAACGTAGGTGCCGCTGCCGGGACGGGAGTCCGCCAGACCTTCGCTCTTCAGCACGTCGTAGGCACTCTGGACGGTCGCGAGAGCAACCTTCAGGTGCTTGGCGAGCTTCCGGCCGGGCGGGAGCGGAGCCAATGGCTCCAACTCACCGGCCGCGATCCGGGATCGGTAGTACGCCGCGATGTCCTTCGCCGTCGGTGCGCTGCCGCCGCCCCACTCCATCCAGTCCATCCCTAGAGCTTAACCGATCTAGGTCAATCCAACTTTTTCCGCGGAACCCCTTGCGCGAAAAACTGACCTAGGCCAATCTGAACCTACGCCGCTGACGGATCCCGGAAGGGCTTCACGAGCGGCGGTTGCAAGTGCTTGACCTGCGTAAACGTGCGCGCCGATAGGTCCCGAGCAATCGGGAGCCCTGATCTGGGGCTACCGCGCCTGTCGGATTCGTAGCGACGTTGTTTGAGAACTGAAGAGTGATCGTGCGGGGCTGACGCGAGAGCGGCGGTCGTGGCAGGTGCCTAGGGCGAGGGTCCGGGGGCAAACCACCGCGATGAACGTGGCTCTCCCCCTACGCGCCTGGCAGGCGCCACCCGGTTTTGGGTGGGGGGAGGTACAGCGGGGCCCCAACGCACGTGGCGGCAAGAGTGAGACCGCCCCCGCGACGACCGGGTGATGTCGTCGGCGGCACGCCAAACACACCAGCAACGCCCCTGAACGTGGGGCGCCGGCCGGTGTGGCCGCCCTGCTGGCGTCAGCGCAGTGATGCTGACGCACCCGATTTTCCCGGCTCGGGATCGGCGCTCCGCGACAGCGGACGTACCGGTGAAGCCGTGTCCCTCCACTTGTAAGGGGGTTGGTGTGAACCGACGACATACCCCGGCGTCGCCGTGATCGACCGGCACGGCGACGCCGTTTCATCCACAGCTGTGGGCAGAGCAGTACGCCGCAGACAACCGGTCACCTTTCACCGAATCGCGGCGGCTAGCGCTGCGCCGGTTGCCTCCTTCGCCCGTCCGGTCGTTCTTCGGAGCGCGCCGTACGGGCGAGGCCGAGGGGAGCCGGAGTTCGAGCAGAACAAGTAGTTCGCATCCGGCCTGGGGAATGGCTTTTTCCTCGTACGGCCTGCGCCCCCCGGAGCGGCTACTCCGGGGGGCGCTGTTCGAGCCGTGCCCATCCCACCTGATTTCAGAGGAGACACGACCCATGAAGTGCATCGTTGCTGGTCATGCCGCTGTTACGGCAAAGGAGTTCGCGGAGCTCGCGTTGGGCATTTCCGAGCGTGCGGCTGGGTTCGACACGGAGCTGTTCACCGGCACCGCCGAGGAGTCCGAGAAGGACCGGACCGCGCGGCTGTCGGTGGCCCGCGACGTGCTCAGGGAGTTGCGAGAGGCCGACCCGGTGGCCGCGGCCTACGCCCGTGAGCTGCTGAAGGCGAGCGACCTGCCCACGCCGGCGCCGCGGCCCCGGCGGGCCCGCAAGGCTGCGGCGCGGCGCTCGGCCGTGTGCGGCGCGCAGGGCCTGGCGGTGGCGGCATGAAGACAGATCTGGCGATGGAGGGCCTGGCGGTTCCTCTGCGGGCCCTGCGCGTGCTGGCCCTGGACTTTCCCGATCTGCCCGCCCCGACCGTGCACATCTCCCCGATCTACCCGGAGCGGCTGCAGCTGTCCCTGCACGACGACTTGGGGGCCTTTGAGCCCTGGCGCCTGGCTCTGCACATCGCGCGTGATGCCGTGGACTTCCACTCCCAGGGTGATGGCGAGACGTGGGTGCTGGAGGCGTACGTCGACGTCACGGGCGCCACGGTGCGGCTCAACGCTTTCGGCGACGCCCGCGTACCCGAGCGGCCGAGCGTCGCGAAGGCCGGCCGCTGATGGCCAAGCCGCCAACGGATGACCTCTACGTCCGCTACATGCGCGCGTTCAAGGAGTCCGCTCGGCACACCGATGGCTGTGCGGCCTGCCAGGCCAGCCAGGACTGTCCCGAGGGAGCGCCGCTTCACGAGCGCTTCGCCCGGCTCCAAGACGCCTACAACGCAAGCCAGTCCAATCAGAAGCGCCCCTGACCCAGGAGTGACTGTGACTCGCACATCCACCGCCCCCGGAAGGATCGGGGGCTTCAACCCGTTTGCCGTCGTCGAGAAGCTGCTGACGCTGGCGGCCCTGGCCGTCGTAGCGGTCACCGTGGGCAGCCAGCTCGCCCCGATTCTCGGCCTGGACGGACGCCTTGGAACCGCCGCGGCCTGGTTCATCGCCCTCGTCTTTGACGCGTTGTGGATCGGCGCACTGAAGATGAGCGAGCAGGCCATCCGGCAGCGCAGCGCCGTTGGGATGGCTGTGATGCTGTCAGTGGCCGCCCTTTCGATGGCCGGTTCGGTCGCGATCTTGCTGCTGATGGGGCATGCCCGCGTCTTTGCTCTGGTCCCGGTGGCCACCGCCGTGTTCATGGGGCTGAGGATCTTCGCGGACCACATGCTCGCGGATGATGCGACCTCCCGCGTCATCGAGGAGCAGTCCGCATCTGCCCGCAACACCCTGGCCCTCACCTACGCCAATGCCCGGCACTTGAAGGCGCGGGCTGAGAACGAGGTCGTCATCGAGACGGCCGAGACGCTCGCGGAGGCCCACCGCCAGGCGGTGAAGGCCAAGGCCATGACCGGCATGCAAAAGAAGATCAACAAGGCCCGAGCGGAGGCCGAGAAGAAGCTGAAGGATTCCGAGACCAAGCACGGCCAGGCGGCGCAGGCTTTCGCGGCCCGCTCGCTGCACGTCCTGACCGCCCCCTCGGAAACCCCCCTCGGAATCGACACGGCTTCGCCCCGTGGTTCCGAGGAGGGCTCGCAGCTCGCTTCGGGGTCGAGTCTGAGCGAACCGACGCCCGCCTCGCGAATGACGGGGTCCTCGGAATCCTCGGAAACCGCTGAGCTGCACGAACACCCCGCCGATGCCGGGGCGTCGCAGGTGGCCGACGGTGATTCCGAGGGGGCCTCGGATCTTTCCGAGGGTCCGGGCCGCAAGCCGGGCCTGAGCGATGAGGAGCTCTACCTCACCGGGCGTCGGATCTTCACCGAGCTGGCGCCACCGAAGTCGCTCAACGGGTTCATCAAGGCCATGAAGGCCCAAGGCGCCAAGGCCAGTTACGAGCGCATGGCCAAGACCTACGAGCAGCTCCAGGCGGAGTTCGCCGAGCAGCCCGCGTAGTCCGACACACACATCCCGACCAGCCAACAGGAGAGACAGACCATGTCTGCACGGACCGAGCAGCCCACCGAAACCGCTATCCAGCCCCAGGGAAGCCACCACTGGGTCGTGACGCTGGAGATCCCCGGGCGGCTGACCAGCACACAGTCCAGCACCTTCACCCCGCCACAGGGCTGGACCCGCCGGGATGCTTTCGCAGCCATCAGGGACGAGCTTGCGCGGGACAACCCGGACCTGGCCCGCGCCAACGTCACGTTCTTCGCTCTCGAACCTAATCAGCTCTGACCTCGACGCAACTCTCCGGCACCACTGATGAAGGCCGTCCCCCAGTCGAGTTGGGGACGGCCTTCGTCACGACTGCCGGAAGACAGTCGAATGCACCGCATCCCCTGGCCATCGGTTGGCCGGCGGCTGGCGGGCTGGCGGACATGCGTCCGCAGGTCCCGCAGGTCCGCCGAGCAGATCCGCAAGCGGCCACGGGGAGTTCATCCCTGCCCGCCCTAGCGAGAAATGAGGATGTATGGCCGCCAAAGCGGTCGAAGAGAAGGAAGCCAAAGAGACGCCGAAACCGGCAAGGCCTGTGGCGAAGAAGCCACTGTCCGAAGAGGCGAGATGGCTGATCGGCGGGCTCGCTGTCACGGGGCCCGCCTCCGGGCTGGTCTACCGGGACGAGATCGAATCCTGGGTCTACGACAACCGCATCTGGCTGCTCGGCATCGCCGTGCTGCTGATCGGATCGTGTGTGCTGGCCATGACCAGGGCCTACCGGCGCGCCCGGGGGCCGCGTCAGCGCAAGAGGACGCAGGTCGTGTCCGCCTTCGCCTCCGAAGGGCTGCACGACGTGCCACCGCACGCCCCCTTGGGGGCCCGTGAGGTTCCTGGCGCCTGCCAGGTTCCTGACGCGGTCGCCTCAGAAGAGCTTCAAGGCCCCGAACCGCAAGGCTCCTTGGGCTCCGCTGAGGTTCCTGACGAGGGCATTGCCGCCCCGCATGGGACTGCGTGGGGGGCGCCCCCGGCCATGCCGGGAGAGGTGGCCGCGTCGCTCCAGAGTGATGAGGCCCCCAAGCTGGCGGCTGCGCTGAAGCTCGACTACGCGGCGGGTAAGGCCCGCACGCTCAGCCGGGGGCGCGTCGAGCTGGGCGAGGAGTGGGTCATTGAGCTGCCGCCCGGTGGCGTGTACGGGGATGTGGCCGGTAAGCGGGAACGGGTGATCTCGTGGGTCGACGTGGACGCCACGAAGGTGACGATGCGCCCGGGGGCCACCTCCCGGCAGGTCGTCATCACCGTCCTCGATGAGCCGATCTACAGCCGCATCCCCGCCCTCCCCGATCCGGTGGGAGCAACGTGCCGGGGTGTCATTCCGGTCGGCTACGACATGTACGGCCACCTGGTGGAAATCAAGTCCCCGGTCGGTGATACGCACATGCTGATCGCTGGATCGTCCGGTGGCGGAAAGACCGAAGAGATCAAGTGGCTCGTCTATTTCGCCCTGGTCAATGGCTGGGACATCGTCCTGGTCGACGCCAAGGGTGACGGCGACCTCGCATACACGGAAAAGGCATGCCTGATCTACGAAGAGGTGCCCGACCACGAACGAATGATGGAAATCATCGCCTTCGTGGAGGGAAAACACGAGCAGCGCTCTTCGGAGAACAGTGCATCGGTGCGAGCCGGAAACGGCAAGGCGAAACACCGGCCGCTGCTGTTCATCATCGACGAGGTCAGCACTTACACCGATGAAGCCGATTCGAAGAAGGAGGCGACCGCATTCGAGGCAAAAATGAAGACCGCCTCCCGCAAGTTCCGCTCCTCGAAGATCCTCGTCGTCCTGTCGACGCAGAATCCGAAATCGGAAGTCATCAACACGTCGATTCGTTCGAATCATCGTGTGCGCCTGGCTTTCGGCTGCGCGGAGACCGGACAGTCAGACGTCATCCTCGGGGGCGGAACAGCGCGGGCCGGTCATGACGCCTCCAAGCTCCCCGGCATCGACGGTGCAGCAATTCTCCAGGTCAAGGACAAGAACTGCGAGATGCGCGGATTCCTTGTCACGGACGAGGAACTCAACGCAGCCATCGATGCCCGAGCAGAGGAATTCCACGAGACCGAGCCCGAACACGTGCGTCTCGTCCGCGAGGCGTACGCCGGTGCGGCGTTCCTTTCCACCGTCGAATTCGCCTCCCGGCTGCGCGAGATGGGAGTGAACATCGCCGGTGGAGAGGACGCGGGAAAAACCGGAATAGCCGTCGGTGAATGGCTTTATGAGCACTTCGGCCGCGATGTGCCGCAGGCGCAGAAGCGGATCGAAGGCCAGCGCGTCAGAGGCCGCGAGCTGGCGGAGATCCTCCGCCGCTGACCCGTGCCGCACCTTGTGCCACCCCCGTGCCGCCCCCGTTCCAGTGCCGTGCCGTCACAGGGGGCGGCACAGCCTTGTCACGGCCTGTGGCACGGGGCCTTACCTGCTAGAACACAGTGAAGGAGCTGGAGTTCATGAAAGGGTCCGCGATCGGCCTGGTGGTGGTCGGATCGGGGTTGTTGGCGGTGACCGCCACGAGCCTGACCGGCAACCCGGCCGTCAGCGGCAAGGCCAACTCGGTGGCCAACCGCACGGCGCCTGGATCGGTGCCCGCACGCTACGAGCGGCTGTTCAACGCCTGGGGTAATGAGTGTGACGCCATCACCCCCAGCATTCTGGCCGCACAGCTCAAACAGGAATCCGGCTTCAACCCGAAGGCTAAATCGCCGGTCGGGGCGATGGGGATAGCGCAGTTCATGCCCGGAACCTGGAAGAACTCCGGGTTCGACGGAAACAAGGACGGCAAGAAGGACGTGTGGGATCCGGAAGACGCGATCCCGTCCGCTGCCAAGTACATGTGCTCGGTCTCCCGGGACGTGAAGGATGTGCCCGGAGACAAGACGCGTCTCGCGCTGGCGGGGTATAACGCCGGACCCAGAGCGGTGCAAAAGTACCGGGGCATACCGCCATACAAGGAGACGGAAAACTACGTCTCCACCATCATGGCGTCCGCCGCGAAGATGGGCCAAGCCGTCGGCGGACAGTCCAACGTCGCCGTCGAGGCGGTCAATTACGCGTCCGCTCAGATAGGCAAGGACTACGTGTGGGGCGGCAACGGCGATGCGGACGGCGGTTTCGACTGCTCCGGCCTCACCAAGGCCGCTTACGCCCAGGCCGGTGTCACGCTCCCCCGAGTCGCCAGCGCCCAGTACACGCACCTCGACAATGACGGATCACTTGTCGAGAAAAGCGATCTGAGGATCGGGGACCTCGTCTTCTTCAGCAAGAAGAAGCAGGCCGGTAAGGCCACTCCCGCCGACATCGACCACGTCGGCATCTACATCGGACGGGGCCATTTTCTGAACGCGCCCCGCACCGGGGCGAAAGTCCGTATCGAAAAGATCTGGTGGGGCACCTACATGGGTGCGGGCCGGGTCTATCCCAAGTCCACGAAAACCAAGGAGGTGTGATGGCGAACGGGCAGTGCATCGCCACCACTCAGGCCATGTATTCCGTGGCCGCATCCGCCGAAAGCCTGGAAACGACGGTCGCCGTCTTGACGGGGCTGACCGTCTTCCTGGTCCTGATGTGCGCCGCGACCGCGATCGTCGCGGTCCGGCTCGGCTCCACGGTCAAGCGCCTGAACACCCAGCACGACACCCCGCTCGCCACCACTGAGAAGGAGTTCTGATCATGGCCAAGTACACCGGAACGATCGTCGTCGCAGGTCCCGGTGATGGCTGCATCACCAAGTCCGACGGCAAGAAGGACTGCTCCGAGGGCGCCAAGCAGGTCGTCAAAACGGTCAACGACACCGGCCCGGACCTGGCGCCCGTCTCCGGGTTCCTGCCGCTGTACGGCGTGATCATGGGTGTCCTGATCGGCGCGGTCATCCTGGCCATCGCCGCCGGGGCGGTCATCTCGGCCGGCCGCGGCGGCATCCAGGCCGGGTTCAAGAAGGACGGCTCGGCGCTGAAGAAGACCGCGATCACCGTGGGCGGTCTGATCGTCCTGCTGCTCGGCGTGCTGGCTATCGGCCCGTCCATCGCCACGGCGCTGGGAGGCTGAGCCGTGGCCGATGATCCCTGCGACCGCATCAAAGGCCCCGCCCACAAATACTGCGAGAAGGGCCAGGACGGCGGTGGCGGCGATGGAGCGGGCCCTGACGATCTGACGCCGGAGATGCCCGGATCGATGGACCCGCTCGGCTCCGCCGCCGACTGGCTCTCTGACCAGGCCGCTGCCCTCTACCGGCTGATGGACAAGTCGATGATGGCGGCGGCCGATCCGCTCGGCGGCATCAGCGGCGGCGCGCTGGCCAAGGTGTACAACCCGGTGGCGGGCATCGCCGTGCTGATCGGTGCTGTCGTTCTGGTGGGCGGGCTGATCTTCTGGATCGCCCGCCCTTCGGGGCCCGCCTTCAAGAAGGCGGGCTCGGCCGGAGGGCGGTTCTTCGGGCTGCTCTTCCTGGTCACCGTGATCCCGATGGCGGTGGGGCTGATCGCGTTCGCGTTCGGTCAGTTCTCCACGCTCATGTACGCCGACCTGGCCGACCATCCCTTCAAGGGCATGGAGAAGTCGCTGCTGGGCTCGAGCGGCAGCCCGTATGGCCGTCTCGCGCAGGCCTTCGTGGTGCTGCTCTCGGTCGGCCCGCTGTGGCTGCTGTGCGTCATCTCGCCCGTGGCCGTGCTCGCGGCAGTGGTCTTTCTGCCGCTGTCGGCCGCACTGGGGGTGGGCAAGGGCTGGATGCGCTCGCGCAGCGGCAAGACGCTGCTGCACCTGGTCGCGGCGGTGTTCCTGGCACGGGTGCCGATCTCCATCGTGCTGATGTTCCGCAGGGTGCTGCCCAAGAGCGCCCTGACCGATCTGCTGCTCACCGCGAGCACCACGCTCGTGTGCCTGTACATCCTGCTGAGCCTTCCGGAGATGGCCAAGAACGTCGCCGCCGCAGTCACCCGCGCCCCCAAGCTCAAGACACAGAGCGAGGGGCGCACGGCGGTCACCAAGCTGCCTGCCGACGCCGAGCGCCAGGCCCACGCCAAGCGGCTGGCCCGCGCCCAGGCCGTGCGCGGCAGCAAGAGGAAGGCACCTGGGCCGGCGACCGGCGTCCACGACCCTGCCCGCCGGCGCCCCTACCCCGGCAGCGGCAAGGGAGTTCGGGCCGCGCTGCAGGCGCCCGCACACGCGGCGCAGACATCGCAGCCCGCCGAAACCCGCACGGCCCGCAAGTCCCCCCAACGACAGGAGAGGATTGGTCATGTCCGCGTCCCGGACGTACCTGCTCGATCCGCTGTACGAGACCGAGACGCTCAAGCTCCCCCCTTCCCGTACTGATCTCGCGGTCATCGGGGCCGGGGTCGCGCTCAGCGTCACCCACGGCGTCGCCGTCCCCGGCATCCTGGGCACCTTGACCTGCATCGTCCCCGCCGCCCTGGCGGGGGCGCTGGCCCTGGTCAAGGCGGGCGGGTCGACCGTCGTCGAGCGCGTGGCCCGGCACAGCGGCCACGCGGTCAGGAAACGCGCTCTGGACAAGGCCGTTCGGGAGTACGAGAGCGACAGGGCCCCCTCCACATCCGATGCGGAGGGGGCCCTGCCCCACCACGACGTCTTCACCAAGATCAATGACGTTGTCTGGCACGAACGTGAGGGATACGGCTTCCCGCAGGTCAGGGGCAGGCTGCTCGCGGCGTTCGAGTGGGTCACCGACGGCGCCGCACTGAAGGACGGCGCCCACCGCGACCGCGCCCACGATGCGCTGGCCGCGTTCCTGGAGTGGGTCGCGGCCACCGGCCACGGATCCTGTGTGCGCATCGTGCACGCGGTCACCCCCTATGTGGGGGAACGCGACGTCCGGGCCCAGCCGGAAGGCGACTTGGCAGCCTCCTACCGGCAGTTGATGGAGATGGTGAATGCGGCGTGCGACGTGCACTCCACCGTCATCCTGCTGTCCGTGCCCGCCCACGGCCCCGACGTCGAAGAGGAGACGGCCTGGGCTCAGGCCGCCTACGAACAGGCGCAGGTGTGCGGGATCGACACCGGCCATCTGTGGCCCCGCTCCGCATGGGATATCGCGCTGAAGACGATCAGCGGCCGTGAACTGTACGAGATCCACGACGATCATTTCAGGTCCGGTGACTACGTCACCGCGACCGCGGAAGTCGCCGACTTCCGACGGGGGGAGCGGGCCGCTGACTTCTGGCGCCCGATGATCACAACGCTGCCCCGCGTCACCCGCACGACGGTCGTCGAGTACCTACCGCTGGATCGGCGCAAGGCCGAGAAACGGCTGGAGACCGGGGAAATGCTGCGCACCGCGACCGCCCGCGACGAGAAGGACGTACGGCGGGAGAAGACCTCCACCCGCACCGGAAAGCGGGCCGCCGAACTCCACGAGGAAGACATCTCCGACGGCGCCGCCTACGTGAAGGTCGCCGCCCGCATCATGATCCAGGCCCGCGATGCGGCCGAACTCAAGGAGTTTCGCCGGGACCTGGAGCAGAGCGCCGTGTCGGCCGGCGCCCATTTGACGTGGATGGACAAGGAACACGAGAGGGGCTGGCACTCGGCGCTGCCGCTTCCGGGAGGAGAGATCACATGCTGACCACCACCACCCGCCAGGCCGCAGGCCTCTTCCCCGGCTACGCCTGCAAGCCCATCACCGACGGCGCCCTGATCGGCGCCTCCCTGCTGGACGGCTCGCCCTTCCGCCTGACCCCCGTGGACTGCGACCAGGAGGTCTTGCCGTCCACCGGCATGGCCCTGCTGGGCACGCTGGGCAACGGCAAGTCCACCAACACCAAGGTCATGGCACTGCGCGACATGGCCCGGCCGGGGCGCCGGTACGCCGTCCTGGACGCCAAGGGCGAAGACGGCGTGGGCGAGTGGGATGCGGTGGCCGCAGCCCTGGGCATCGCGCCGGTCCGCTTTGGCGAAGGGGTGTGCATGAACCCCCTCGATGCGCGGATTCCCCCGCTGCACCGCGTGCAGCTGGTGGCCGTGCTCGCCGAACTCGGCGGACACCGGCCGCTGTCCCCCGGAGCGCGGATGGCCCTGGATGCGGCCATGGAGTCACCCGCCGCCCACACCCTGTCGGGGCTGATGGGCGCGGTCACCTCCCTTCAGGCCGACGCGATCCCCGGACGGTTCGACCAGCGCCAGCTGCTCGCCTTCGGGCAAGAAGTGGTCCAAGCGCTCTCGCCGTTCATCCGCTCGGCCACCCGCGGGATGCTCGACGGAGAAACGTCGGTATCGCTGGACGAGAAGCTGACGGTGTTCGACTTCTCCGGTATCGACCGCACCTCGATGGCGCTGCCCGCGCTGATGTCTGTCGTGGGGGTGTTCCTGGAATCGGTGTGGCTCGCGCAAGGCGGGGCCGATCACGGCATCCACTCCACGCTCATCGTCGAAGAGGCCTGGCAAATCCTCAAACACCCCGCCACAGCGGCGCTGTTGCAGCGGATGATGAAGTACTCGCGCCGCGAAGGCCTCTCGGTCACCTCGGTCGCGCACAGCGCCAAGGACGCCAACTCCGAAGAGGCCAAAGACCTCCTGCGCTTGGCCTCCACACGGGTCCTGCACCAGATGGACGAGGACGAAGCCGAGCAGTGCCGCGGCCTGTTCTCCCTGCCCGACTGGGCCGTACATCAGATCCCCCTGCTCGGACGGGGACAGGCCATCTGGCAGACCGGACGGCACGTCAACCTCGTCCAGACCCTCGTGACCGACTACGAAAAGCGCCTGTGCTTCACCTCCAAGCGCCGCGACGCAGCCCAGGGCAAGACGCCCCCACTCGCCCCCGCTGCGAGTCGTGAGTGGGGCTGGGAGATGCCGCCCAACGTCATCGACCACGCCGCCTGAACCGCTCACGCACCTGCCACACCCCGCCCCGCCCTTGATCCCAGGGCGGGGCGACGTCGTTCCAGCACCACCGCACACGCCCCGATCGCCTCACTCGCAACACTCTCACCTCGGAGGTTTCACCGTGCTGTTAGGCAAGCGCCGCCCCGTCAGCTACGAGATCAGCATCACCCCGGTCGACCCGCCCCGGCGGCCCGCAGAGCTCGGAGTCCTGATCGTCCTGATCCTGTTCGCCGTTGCCGCCCTTATCGGGCAGCGCGACGACAGCGGCACCACCACCCCCAAGCCCGAGCGCACGCAGATCACCGACCAGCGCACCCACGGCCAGGAATAGCGCCATGACCTGCCGCGCCTGCACCGGATACCACCCCGTGCGCATCGACGCCTACCCGGTCGGCAACCCCCGCGCTTCCCTGGTCGCCGCACACCGCGCCGACGAGGAGCGAACGAGCGCCCCCGGGCCGATCCACGTCCACTACGACCAAATCCACGACGCCTTCGCCGTCATCCGTACCGACGTCCCCGAGCACGCCTGAGGAGTCCCGCATGTCCGCAGGAGAGACCTCCATCACCGTCATCGGCAACCTAACCGCCGAGCCGGAAGTGAAGTTCACCCCCTCCGGCGCCGCGCTGGCGAAGTTCACCATTGCCTCTACTCCGCGCGTCTTTGACCGCGAGAGCAACCAGTGGAAGGACGGCACCACCACGTTCTTCCGCTGCGCCGCCTGGCGCACCCTGGCCGAACACATCGCCGACTCACTGGCCAAGGGCTCCCGCGTCGTGGCCTTCGGCCGCATCCGCCAGCACAACTGGGAAACCCCCGAGGGTGAGAACCGCTCGATGCTCGCCGTCGAGATCGACGAGATCGGCGCCTCCCTGCGGTTCACCACCGTCGCCATCAACGGCAAGACCCCAGCCAACACCGGGGCATCCAACGACGCGTGGGCCACCGACGGCGCATCGTCCGACGCGAAGTTCGCCGAGAAGCCCCCGTTCTAGCTACGCCAAGGGCGGCCCCCACCTCACGCCAATGACAGCGGGACCGCCCTTGCCAACCAGCACCCTGCAACAGGACTGGAGACACCCAGCATGACCCCTTCCTCCCGGCCCCGGCGAGATCATCTCAGGCCAGAGCCGACCGGGCCGCTGACCACCGCGCTCACGCTCGCGTCCCGGGGCGTGCCCGTGCTGCCGCTGCGCGTGGGCAAGGCCCCCTTCAACAACTGCCCGACCTGCGCCAAGAACGCGTGCGGCGGTCGCCCGAACATGAAGCAGGCCGGGCCCTGCACCTGCCCGCGCCCCTGCCACGCCTGGGCAGCGGCGACCAGCAACTCCGAGACTCTCCGGTCTGCGGCGTGGGCGAGCGCCTGGCGGCAGGCCACCGCGGTCGCGTACCACCCCGCCGGCGTCCGCCTCACCGTCGTCGACCTCGACCACGCCGACGCCGTCACCTGGGCTCACGCTCACCTGCCGCCCACCCGCACCGTGCCCACCACACGCGGCCAGCACTGGATCTACCAGGGCACCATGCCCTCCTCCAACGGCGTACGACCCGGCGTCGACATCAAGTCCCGCATGTCATACGCCCGCTGGCTCGGACCCGGCACCGGCCGCCTCACCGCCCTGCCGGACGAGGTCCGCGCGCTCGCCGTGAAGCCCACCCCAGCCCGGCCCGCGCCCGAGATCACCGCCACGCCCGCCCCGGACGGAGGCGGGTCCTGCCCGCACCGCACCCCGGCCTACCTGGCCCGCGGCCTCACGATGGCGGAACAGCGCATCACCGAGGCCACCAGCGGCGTGCACGCCACCGTCTACCGCACCTTCCTGGCCGTGCTCTCCACGCACGGCCGGTGCGGCTGCCTCACTGACACCCACGTCGCCCAGCTGTTCGCCGCCGCGCAGTCCAAGGGCGAAAGGCCCCGGCACTGCACAGATGCGTGGACCAACGCCCGCGCCCAGTTGGGACTGTGAGCGTGTCCGACGACGAGAAGGACCCAGCCCGCAAGGTCATCACCGACTACGCGCAGTCCCACTTCCGGTACTTCCGCACGGTCGACGGCACTGTGTACGCCCAGCGCACCGGCCACCCCGTGGCCCGCCCCATCCGCTCCCAGGGCACGACCGGGAGCCACCGCCAAGAACTCATGGTCGGCCTCTTCCGCGACGGGGTCGGCGTCTTCAACGGAACAGCCCTCAAGGAGGCGTTGGACTTGATCGAAGCACTCGCACTGACCGAGCAGGTACAGCCCACCCACATCCGTGTTGCCCCCGGATTCGACGGCGCCACCTGGCTTGACCTGGGCCGCGACGACGGCCAGTCGGTACGCATCCACCCCACCGGCTGGGACATCCGCGTCCCCGCGCCGGAAGAGGTCTGCTGGCGGCGCACCCAGCTCACCGGCGAACTCCCCCTTCCTGCCAAGGACACGAACGGCAAGGGCCTGGATCAGCTGCTGCGGCTGTGCAACTTCGCCGACGCCCAGACCGAATGCCTGGCCATCGCCTGGCTCATCGGCTGCCTGGAGCCGTCCGTGCCCGTCCCGGCACCGTTCCTGACCGGCCCGCAGGGCGCGGGCAAATCGACCGCCGGGCGGATGCTCATCCGCATTATCGAGGGGATGAGCAGCGACCTGCGGCGACCCCCGAAGGACGAAGAGAACATGATCACGGCCGTGGCCGCCGGATGGATCACCGCCCTGGACAACCTCTCGCACCTGGCCCCGGACCTGTCCGACCTCATGTGCTGCGTCATCACCGGAGCCGAGAGCATCAAGCGCGCCCTGTTCACCGACGGCGACGTCGTCCGCTCCCGCTACCGCCGCCCGGTGCTGCTCACCGGCATCGACGTCGGCATCATCCGCCCAGACCTCGCCGAACGCCTCCTTACCCTGCGTCTGGAGCGCCCCCGGGTGCGGCGCACCGAGGCGGAGCTGTGGGCGGAGTACGCCGAGATCCTGCCCACCGTCCTCGGCTCGCTCCTGGATCTCACCGTCAAGGTCCGCGCGGCCGAGGCGGAAACCCCCACCGACCTGCGTATGGCCGACTTCGCCCACCTGTGCGCGCAGCTCGACGCAGCGATGAGCTTCGGAACCCTGGCCGCCTACCGAGCCAGCCTGGACGACCTGAACGACGACGTCATCGAAGGCGACCTGCTGGCGCAGACCGTCCTTCGCTACGCCGCCGAACTCGCCCCCGGCGAAGAGGCACGGATGACGTCGGCCGAGTGGCTGCACTGCCTGACCACCCTCTATAGCGGCGAGGAGTGCCGCCCCCTGCCCAAGGGCTGGCCCACCACCGGCAAGGTGCTGTCCGACCGGCTGCGGCGCATCCAGCCCACACTGGCCGCCCGGGGCGTCCTGGCCGAATGGGGCCGCACCAGCGCCGCCCGCTACATCGAGCTCAGCCGTCAGACCCCGCCATCGCCGCACCAACAGCAGAACGCGTTCTGACCGCCCGCACAGGCAGACAAGCAAGAGGAGCACACCCCGGCCTGGGTGTGCTCCTCTTGCTGTTCGGCGGCGCCAGCCGCCCTGCAAGGGGTCGCGCCGCGAAGCGGCTCGTTCTTCAAGTCCTAAGCGGCGACGTAAGACCACAGAAACCACCCCCTCTTTTTCCTAAGTAGGGAAGATCTGCGTCACCGCGTCACCACAGCCCGACAGACGGCCGCTGACCAGTACGGACAACAGTGACGCAGACGGCGAATCCTGCGTCACCACCGCGTCATCCGCGTCACCCCATGACGAAAGCCCGTGTCGCAGGTGACGCAAGGCCCGACTTGCCGCGTCACCCAAACCCACAGGTCAGAAGCCTGATTGACGCAGGTGACGCGATGACGCAGAAATCCCAACCTCGGACAGACGCGAGCTTCTGAGCAGCCCTCGAAACCAACAGCAGCGTGACCCAACTCCCGAGGACCCCATGGGCCGAACCCGTTCCGATCAACCCGACCCCCAGACGACGCTCCGGGCCGGACTCCCAGACCGCTACCTCACGCCCGACGACATCGCCGAGATGTTCGAGGTGCCCAAGGAGACCGTCTACCAGTGGCGCAAGAAGCGCACGGGCCCGCCCGCCTTCCGCGTCGGCAAGCACCTGCGCTATGACCCCGCCGACGTACACGCCTACGTCACCAAGCTCCGCCATGAAGACGCTGAAGCCGCCTGACTGACCCAGTCACGACGGCTTTTCAACTCCCCCAGGGAGGGCCATCCGTGGCCCTCCCTTCTCCTTCGAGAAGGGACCGCCACCACATGGCCGGCCACATCCAAGACCGCTGGTTCAAGACCGAAACCGACGACAACGGCAAGACCGTCCGCACCAAGTCCGACCGCCACGGCTCCGGCCTGCGCTACCGAGCCCGCTACGTCGGACCCGACGGAACCGAGAAGTCAAAGAGCTTCCGCGACGGACAGAAGCGACTCGCCGAGAAGTGGCTGTCCCGGATCGAAGCGGACATGGACGCCAACCGCTACGTCGATCCGAAGGCGAGTCAGACCACGTTCCGGCAGTACGCCGAGAAGTGGCTCAACTCCCACACTGCCGACGCGGCAACGCGTAGCCCCGTCGGCGTCCATCTACACCGCCACGCAATCCCCTACCTGGGCCCGCGTCCCCTCGGCTCGTTCCGGCCCGAGCACATCCGCGAATGGCTGGCTGAACTGGAACGCGCCATCCCCGCGTCGTCTTACCGCCGCGTCATCTTCGGCACCGTCTCCACCGTGCTCTCCGCTGCCGTCGAAGACGGATACCTCAGGCAGAACCCATGCAAGGCGCAGAGCGTGCGTATCCCCGCCCCGAACCCAGGCCGCATCAAGCCGTGGACGCGTGAGCGCACGTTCGCCGTGCGGTCGGCGCTCCCCGAGCCTTACCGGGCAATGGTCGATCTGGGCGCCGGCTGCGGGCTCCGGCAGGGGGAGATCTTCGGTCTTCCCCTGGACGAGGTGGGGTTCGACACGGGATGGCTACACGTCGGCTACCAAGTCAAAATGGCGGGCGGCAAGCAGGTGTTCGCGCCCCCGAAGCGGGAAAAGGAGCGGGACGTGCCGTTGCCGGACCAGATCGCGGCTGCCCTGAAGGTCCACATCGAGGAGTACCCGCCTGTGCTGGTCACTCTGCCGTGGCTGCGACCGGACGGCCCACGCGTCACAAAGCCACTGCTGTTCACGGGCCCCGCCGGAGACGGCGCCATGTGGCGCACAAGCTTCAATCAGCGGCTCTGGAAACCGGCTCTCGTAGAGGCTGGCGTCATCCCGAAGCCCAAGCCCGGCGAGGACTTCCTGGCCGCCCGCGAACACGGCATGCACGCCTTGCGGCACTTCTACGCCTCAGTGCTGCTCGATGCGGGCGAGAGCATCAAGGCCCTCAGCACCTACCTTGGGCACACGGACCCCGGCTTCACGCTCCGGGTGTACACACACTTGATGCCGAGTAGCGAGAGCCGCACCCGCAACGCCGTGGACAGCATGTACCAGATGACGGACACGCATTCGGGTCAGCACCCGTCCCGTTAGAACCTTCCCTACGTCATCAAGGCTCGCTGCGCTCGCCCGGGCGAGGCGCTTGTCGATCATCGCCAACCCGACCGCCGCAGACTCCGCCCAGGCGCATCAGCGGCCGCGTCGGCCCGCGTGCCACCGCCACCGCGATCCGGCCTCAGGAAGGGAAAGACGCAACAGCAGCTCGACCTTAACGCCCTCGTATCAGGGGCCACACCACACCCCTTTCCACCCAGTTGCCTACATCAGTAGGTCGGATCAACCGAGGGCCGCGCCAAGCGCGGCGGCGCCGGTCGGTCGCCGCCGCGCCGCCTCCATGTCTCCGCCACCGGCCGCACGTCGCCGCCCGCCCGTCGCCACACGCAGCGGCCAAAACCCAACACAGGCACGGGGGCGAGCAGTGATCCCCAGCAGTGCAGGTCAAAGACGCTTTGTGTTACCGAAAGAGGCCGGATCGCGGTGGCGGTGGCACGCGGGCCGACGCTGCCAGATGCGCGGGCGTTCGTACGGCCCACTGATCACGCACCACACCGCCGGACGGCGAACGCAGCCATGACGCGGGAGGAACCTCATCGTGGCTAGGGCGGTCGGCTCCGCGACTTTAGCCAGCCACTTTGGCGCGAGCCTCGAAGATCATGGCCCCAACGTCGTGCTTTAACGGGCAGGTCAACAGACTGCCCACGCGCCGGAAGCTTACGGGGCCATGATCACTCGCGCCAAAGCAGCTCCCGACCAAAGTCGCTACGCCGACCTGGTCATCACAGCACTCCGAGGCGTCATCTTGACTTTAGCTTCTCCTGGCAGTGCACTGCACGCATAAGTGGGGAGGGCGAAAATGCCATATGGAGATCCGACACTAGGAATCACCGTGCAGGCGCAGACAGTTGGCACGCCAGCGCATCGCTTGGTCGCGATAGGCGACAGCTTCATGCAGAATTTTCAAAGCGGAGCGGTCTTCAACGAACATCTATCGGTGCCTGCACTCATTGCCCGACAGCTCGGAATCCTTCATGAATTCAACCATCCGAAATATGGAGGACCGGGCGGGATCCCTCTAAATCTCGAATTTTTCTCACGGGCACTCGGCGAGCAGTTCGGAAACAGGATAACTTGGCTCGATATCCCATCGGCCTATATATCTCTTTTTCGCTTCGTAAAACAGATCCGCGCACACTCCTACTCAATCCTCAAAGGTGCAGGAGAGCAGGCTCCAAATATCTACCATAATCTATCGATGTACGGGTTTGAGATTCCGGACTTCATGCACATTACGGCAGATGTGGCGCGCGAGCGAATTGGCTCATACCCCACACCGTCGAGGGTGTTGGTGCCGACGCTTCCTTCTCATCAAACGTACATAAGTGCATTACAGATCTTAGGGGCGGCTAGAAAAGGCGAGCACGCATTGACCGCAATGCAATGTGCACAATCTCTAGGTGATGACGGGACTCGCGAGGGAGTCCCTGGCGACGGCATCGAAACCCTTCTCGTATGGATGGGGTGGGATTGCGCAATTAGGCCGGCCACAGATCTGCTCTTACGCTGGTCGAAAGAACCCTTTTCGACCGATCCTTACCATACAATGCTACGGCCGGAGCATTTCGCCGCTCAACTGGAAAAATTGACAGATGAGATGAGTCACATTAAGACTCGACAAGTTTTATGGGCAACTATCCCTTCACTAACGGTGCTACCTATCCTGCAAGGTGTAGGTCCACGCCCTTCTGGGACGCGATATTACCCACAGTACGCACGCCCGTGGGCTTTCGAGCGTCGGTTTGAGCCAATGAGGCATCCCCACATAACAGGAACCGACGTTCGTCAAGTAGATGAAGCGATCGACTCTTATAACGAGGCAATCACCAAGACCGTTCGGGATGCGAGACTGAATGGCAGAGATTGGCGGCTAGTAGATATCGCCGCATTGTTCGATGATCTGTCATGCAGAACTCTCCAGAGTCCTGAGACGTTGGCCGAAATCCTCCCACCCGCCATCACCAGACTGACTCCTATACCTGACACGAGATTCTTCGTGTCGGATACCATGGAGCGAGTCAAGGGCGGCTTGTTCTCGCTCGACGGGGTACATCCAACGACGATCGGTTACGGCTTGGTCGCGCGGGAATTTCTCGAAGTTATGCATACCCGTTCGGCATCACAAGGGGAATCCGGTGATTCCGTGCTGGACTTCGAGCGAATAGCGCAAGAGGACACACTCGTTTCGAACCCGCCGCCACTCACTCGCCATTTTCTACATTTCATGGCCCGATTGGATCGCTCAAGAGTAATGAGCGATTCGCTGGCCATTGCTCGTCGGAAAATTGGCCACCTATCTCGACTCGGCCGACTCACGGCCCCCGCAGCGCTTTCCTACATTCTGATTTCCTTCATCATGAATCACTTGCATTTTACGATGCAAGGCTTAGTCTTAATCATCTCGGGGCTCATTCTTGCTCGACAACTGGAGCAGGTATCCAATGGCGGCAATCGAGAGCGGCTCTTCGATCGCCTGGTTGCCCGATGGGGGACGGCTGCACCTATTATGTACGCCGTAAATGTCGTAGCTTGCGCAATTGTCTTCTTTGCGTCGCTAACGTTTATCCTGCATTCTACGGGAATTGCAGAGGTCCAGTCTGAACGAAATCAGAGCGTGCAGGCTAGCTCCATCGGAGCCTTCTATCTCTGGGAGTTAGCTGACGCCATACCACTGGCGGATGTGGATATGATCCTAAAATGGAAACAGCCGTTGGGCTACACCAGTCAGATTGTGGGTGTAGAAGTCCTGCTCTTCCGTCTGCTAATCATCGTCCCGTTGATCGTAGCGATTTCTGAGGGGTGGAAGAACAGCACAGAAAGGAATGAAAGGTATCGCCGTCACGAGGCAGATCAGGTAGCACGTGACCTCGGGATGGACTAGCGTTGGGAGTAGCTTGATAACAAGCAGCACTCTGCCTTCCCAGCAACGGCTACTGGCCCAGATGTCGGAAATTTCGCCAGTTCTTCGGCAGGTGGCGTTGGCCGACGGTCGCACAGGTCATCAGGAACAATCCACAGCGACTCTCACACACTAAGTCAAACGCCCAACTTATTCCCTGCCTCTTGCGCCGTCTACACAACACCATCCGTGGAAGCCCGAAGGTCAGAGCGCATCCCGCGACGGAGTGATCGGCTTACCGAACTTACGTACTAGAGGCAACACTCCAGGGCTGATTGCTCCAGTGGCCATGTTCCTGCACATTCAGCTTCCTGATCCCCCCTCAGGCAGTGAATCCCGACACGCTGTCAGTCACACTCGACAGAGGTGAACGAAAAGCCCACCCCGTCACGCAGGCTTCCCGGCGAGAGTGACGAGGTGGGCACGAACCCTTTGGAGGCTCAAAGATGAGTGTGACTCTGCCCCCGTGGGGCTTGTCAAACCCTAGGCTCAAGCCGTTGGTGATCACGGTGGTGGTTGTCATTGTGCTCGCGTGGGGAGCGCCGGCGGACGCGGTGAGCGGGTACGTCGATCTCGTCGGCCTGGTAACTGCCCTCGTAGCAGGCGGCGAGGTACAGCAACGCAGTACAGCAACCGCACCGACTGTGAGCGGACGTCATGAACCGCCGCAGGCCACCTGACCACGTTCAGAGCCCTGAGCGACCACCCCGCCCGTAGTTCGCATCAAGGGGAAAGATCTTCTGCCCGGCTGGAGACGACGAGCAACCCATCAGCAATGTTCTAACCAACGACGCGTCGAGACTGATCAGCACGAGATGCGTGGCGACCTCTCCACAAATGCTAGGAGCGCTCCTACACTGCAGCCGTGCCCGAACCCGCTGATCCCGATCCGCCCGACTCGCCCGAGGAGCCCGAAGCAGAGGCTTTGCCTACATTGGCCCGAACGCTGGCCGGCATCGTAGGTGTTCCTTTGACCAGCGCCGGGGCAGTCGCTGTTTTCACGACAGACAATCAGGCCGGGAGCGTTGCCCTCGTCCTTGTGGGCGCTCTTTTTCTGGTCATGCTGGTCAGCGGAAACCCACTGCAAAGCCTCGGTCATGGCGACACGCAACTCCGCTTCGCATTGGCCACGAGGCGCAAACAAGAGCTGGAGCGCATCAAGGAAACTCCGCCAGAAGCCGCTATCGAAAGGCTCGCTGCTCTCAGGGCTGTAGACCCAGGCGCAAGCAAGGATCCGTGGTTTATTCAACTTAGTGCGCAGGTTTACGAGCGATTGATCGAGCGGCGTATCACCGATGCCCTACCGTCTGGCGGGAGCGCGCAGTTCGCTTCCCTGGACGAAGGTTTTGATTTGCGTCTATCAATTCCAAGGGGGGACCATGTAAGCGTCACTATCAAATTCCGTCCGGCTACCTCTCTTGTCTCAGTCCGTGAAATCCAGAGATTCATCGGAATGACTTCAGCCATCGGGAAAGCAATCATGGTGGCTAACGTCCGCCTTTCTCAGCCCGCAGCCAATGCATTGCTGCAAGCTCGAGAGAATGGAATTCGCGCCCAGTTTGTTTGTTGGCGTGATCAACAAGATGACTCAGAGCTACGATCCGTAGTGCAACAGATGACGAGCGGATAACGGCAGGGCCCCTCAGCCGTAACGGTGCCAGCGAGAGCTCCCATGCCAGCATCAGCCCGCGTGGACTATTCGCGGACTGGGCATCTAAACTCAAGGATCTTGATCCCTCTGACCTGCACATATACGTAGGAGCGAAGGGCCCCCCGGAGTCGTGTGCACTCCAACAGCGCTACGACCCAACATGTGGATTCGTATCCCGAAACTAGGGCCATCAGACTCCGCGGCCTTCCATACTTGTCTGCATGCCACCGCGCCGCCGCAGGTACACAATGAGCCTGCACTTCCCTTGGGGACTTCCTGTCGACGTGAATGATCTCGGCCTCATGGAGACCGTCATGATCGGCGAACACAAGGTCACCATGACCCTGCCTCGGGTGCCTGATGACGGAAGCAGTCAAGGCAGCCTCTCAGCGCCCCTGAGCTACGCCGGCACCCCACTCCCCGACGCTGTCCTGGAAGCTTTCAAGGACCGCTGGGGGTACCAGAGTTCGGACCGGCTGCGTCCCGTCCATACTGCGGGAGGCTCCGTACTGCTCACGCCGTCGGATGAGATGTGGGATTCCCCTGAGTTCGAGACGCTGAGTGCGGGATTCTTCACCTGGTCCCGGATCGTCCAAGAATGGGCCGCACTGCGTACCGGCGAACCCCTGCGGGACTGGGACAACCAACTCAGGTCGTCAGCCATCCACCTGCACATCCAGCGTGGACACCTCGTCGGAAGCCCCGCGCGGTTCAGGACCCTCTACGTTGGGCTGGGGCCCCTGACCCGGGAGCAACTACGCGGAGCACTGCGCTGCGCCTCGAAGGGAGAACACCCTCCCATCGAGCACCGGACGCTGCTGTACGCCAAGGATGCGCTCATAGGGGGCGATTACCGCAAAGCAGTCATTGATGCGGCAACGGCCGCCGAAGTGGCCCTGGCCTCCTACGTGCGTGATCAGCTCACACGGAGAAGGCTCCCAGCCGTGTTCGTCGAGAAAGTGATCAAAGATGTCAACGGGATCATCAACCTCCATGGCCTGTGCGAGAAACTGGGCGGCATGCCGGGCGTCAAGCTGAGCGTCGTGAAGAGCCAGATCGCCGGTGTCAGGAACATGGCTGCACATGGAGGGAGCACCCCCTCAAAAGCAGAGGCTGACCTGGCCATCAAGCATGCTTCGACGATCGTCCGTGCCCTACGTCCGCTTCCCGGTGGTATGGCACCTCGGGTCTAGCCATTCGAACTTCCGGAGCGTCTAACTGCGTGACAACGCCGACGCGCAGCGGCGGACAACCGCGAACGTCTGCGGACAGTCGCAGCTGGTGAGAAGCGCACCGCCCAAAGGCCGAACACCCACCCAAGTTGCTTCGGGACGAAGCAGTCGCACGGTCTCAGAAGCACAACTAGCCCTAGGTCACCAACAAGGTCGGCCTGTCAGTGCTGCGTGAGAGCCTCCGGGCATGAGCTACGACTTGGCTGTGTGGGAGGGCGAGCGCCCTCCGGACGGCAAGGCAGCCGCGCGAGCGTTCACCGGCCTCTATGAGCGCTACGTCGATACAGATGCGGAGCATCCACCGACCGAACGCATAGCGGCTTACGTTGCTGCCCTCCTGGAGCGGTGGTGTGACGTGACCGAGGATGAGGAGGACACCTCCCCCTGGTCAACGGGGCCGTTGATCGGGGAAGCACGCGGCCCACTCGTCTACTTCCCGATGCGCTGGAGCATGGCCGAGGAGGCCTCCAGTTACGCGGCGACCCTCGCGGACTCAATGGGGCTGTTCTGCTTCGACCCTCAGCAGAACCGGCTCAGGCCCTGAAGGAGGAGGCCCGCTTCCGTCTCAGTCTCCGTCTCATTCAGCGCCGTTCACGGCCGTTCAGACGGGACGAAAGTCGGTAGCCACTCTCACGGCCGGTCGCACATGAACGCAGGTGAACGGCCCCGTTCGGAGCCTCAAGCCCCACCACCACAGTTGGAAGGCGTGCACCTGTCCAAGCCCTGTGACGGTGAGTCTGGTGGCTCGGTCCAGCGTCAGACGGCCCACAGACGGCCCAGCCGTAGGCCGACAGCCGAGGGGGCCCACAGCCGTCGGCTGTGGGCCCCCTCGGGGAAGTGAACGGAAAACTCTCCGACCTGCCCTTACAGCACCGGCAGGTTCTTCCGCAGCTCGAAGGCCGTCACCTCTGACCTGTACTCCTCCCACTCCTGCTTCTTGTTGCGCAGGAAGAAGTCGTAGACGTGCTCGCCGAGCGTCTCGGCGACCAGTTCCGAGCGCTCCATCAGGGCGATCGCCTCGCCGAGGTTCTGCGGGAGCGGCTCGATGCCCATGGCGCGGCGTTCCGCGTCGCTCAGGGCCCAGACGTCGTCGTCGGCGCCCGGCGGGAGTTCGTAGCCCTCCTCGATGCCCTTGAGACCCGCGGCGAGCAGGACCGCGTACGTCAGGTACGGGTTCGCGCCCGAGTCGATCGAGCGGACCTCGACGCGCGCGGAGCCGGTCTTGCCGGGCTTGTACATCGGGACGCGGATGAGCGCGCTGCGGTTGTTGTGGCCCCAGCAGATGTACGAGGGGGCCTCGCCGCCCGCACCCGCCGTGCGCTCCGAGCCGCCCCAGATGCGCTTGTAGGAGTTCACCCACTGGTTGGTGACCGCGGAGATCTCGGCGGCGTGCTTCAGGAGGCCCGCGATGAAGGAACGGCCCACCTTGGAGAGCTGGTACTCGGAGCCCGACTCGTAGAAGGCGTTGCGGTCGCCCTCGAAGAGGGAGAGGTGCGTGTGCATGCCCGAGCCGGGGTGCTCGGAGAACGGCTTCGGCATGAAGGTCGCGTTGACCCCCTGCTCCAGCGCGACCTGCTTCATGACCAGACGGAACGTCATGATGTTGTCGGCCGTGGAGAGCGCGTCCGCGTAACGGAGGTCGATCTCCTGCTGGCCCGGCGCACCCTCGTGGTGGCTGAACTCGACCGAGATGCCCATCGATTCGAGCATCGTGATCGCCTGGCGGCGGAAGTCCATCCCGACGTTCTGCGGGGTGTGGTCGAAGTAGCCGGAGTTGTCGGCGGGGGTGGGCCGCGAGCCGTCCAGCGGCTTGTCCTTCAGGAGGAAGAACTCGATCTCGGGGTGGGTGTAGAAGGTGAACCCCAGGTCGGAGGTCTTCGCCAGGGCGCGCTTCAGGACGTAGCGCGGGTCCGCGAAGGACGGGGAGCCGTCAGGCATCAGGATGTCGCAGAACATGCGGGCGGTGCCGGGGGCCTCCGCGCGCCAGGGCAGGACCTGGAACGTCGACGGATCCGGCTTGGCGATCATGTCCGACTCGTACACCCGGGCGAATCCCTCGATCGCCGAGCCGTCGAAGCCGATGCCCTCGTCGAAGGCCTGCTCCAGCTCGGCCGGGGCCACCGCGACCGATTTCAGGAAGCCGAGGACATCCGTGAACCACAGGCGAACGAACCGGATGTCGCGCTCCTCGAGTGTCCGGAGCACGAATTCCTGCTGCTTGTCCATCTTCCACTTCCACCCATCATTGCTGGTCAGGCCGCCTGCGTCCGTGTTCTTCCCGCGCTGTGCGCGCGTTGTTCTCGCGGCTGAGGACGCATCGGGGCACATGAGCATCCCACCACACCGTTTCGGGCACGTTGCGGGCCATGTGCCGCCCTGTGCCCATAGTGCCTGCTGATCGGCGCGGCCGTAACAGCGGGCGGCCCGGACTGCCCCTACAGCCCGCCGGGCTCGCCCATTACGATCAGCGAACCGCTCCACCATGTTCCGCCACGCGCGTCCCGCCCTTTCCGTCGTATCGCCGCATCGCCGAAGGACACATCATGGGTTCCGCCAAGAACACGAGCAGCTCGTCCCGCAAGGCCCGGATAGAGGAGTTGCGCCGGGCAGAGCGTGCCCGCGACCGCCGTGGCCGCATCATCACGATCACCCTGAGCGCGGTGGTGGTCGCCGGGCTCGTCGTGGGCGGTGTCGTCCTCTTCAAGAAGGCGGACGACTCCGACACGGCCGCCGACGGGAAGTCGGCGCCGACGTTCAAGACGACCGCGGACGGCGAGAAGGTCTGGGACGCGAAGAAGCTGGGCCGTACGCACGTCACGAAGGACGTCAGTTACGCGATGACCCCGCCGGTGGGCGGCGACCACGACCAGGTGTGGATGAACTGCAACGGCGACGTCTACAAGGACGAGCTCCCCGAGCGCAACGCCGTGCACTCCCTGGAGCACGGCGCCGTCTGGGTGACGTACAACGACAAGGCGAAGGCCGCGGACCTGAAGAAGCTCGAGGCGAAGGTCAAGCAGACGCCGTACTCGCTGATGAGTCCGGTCAAGGACCAGAAGGACCCGGTCATGCTGTCGGCCTGGGGCCACCAGCGCACGGTGACCGGCGCATCCGACCCGAAGGTCGCCTCCTTCTTCTCCACCTACGTACAGGGCAAGCAGACGCCCGAGCCGGGGGCCGCCTGCACGGGCGGCAAGGGCCAGTGAGGCGGCGCACCTGCTGGATCGTGGGGGCCGTCGCGGCGGTGGCCGTGGCCGGCGGCGGGATCACGGTCGCGGTCGCGTCGTCGGACGGCTCGTCCGGCACGTCCGCGCCCTCCACGGATTCGGCCGACGCGGGCTTCGCGCGGGACATGGCCACGCATCACCAGCAGGCCGTGGAGATGTCGTACATCGTGCGCGACCGCACGAAGGACGAGGAGATCCGCCGCCTCGCGTACGACATCGCCCAGACCCAGGCGAACCAGCGGGGCATGCTGCTCGGCTGGCTGGACCTGTGGGAGCTGCCGAAGGTGCCCGAGCAGGCTCCGATGGAGTGGATGGGGATGGGGGACATGCCGCCGGGCAAGGACGGCGCCCTGATGCCCGGGATGGCGACGAACACGGAGCTCAAGGGCCTGGAGAAGCTGAGCGGCCGGGCCGCGGAGGTGCGCTATCTCCAGCTGATGACCAAGCACCACAAGGGTGGGGTCCACATGGCCGAGGGGTGCGTGGACCGCTGCGAGGTGGGCGCGGAGGTGCGGCTCGCGCGGGGGATGGTGGCGTCGCAGGAGTCGGAGATCGAACTGATGGCGGACCTGCTGAAGGCGCGGGGCGCCAAGCCGTGACTTCGCGGCAGTCGGCCGGGGGCGGGGTGGGGCTTGGGCTTGGGCTTGCTGCCGCCCCGGCCGGGGGCTGACCCCTCCGCAGGGCCCCGCAGGGCGCCGCAGGGCCCCGCCACCGCGCATCACCGGCTCCGCCGAGTTCGTCCTCAAACGCCGGACGGGCTGACTGATCGCCTCCGGCCGGACCGGACCCTACGCCAGCCGCGCCAGCTCCTCCCGCAGCAGCCTCCCCCGCAAAGGCGCCCCCGCCAGGACTCTCTCCACCTCCCCCACCGCGAACTCCCCGAGCCTGCGCACCTCGCTCCCCTGTGCCCCCGCGACATGCGGGGTGACCAGTACGTTCGGGAGCACGAGCAGCGGATGTCCGGCGGGCAGCGGCTCCGGGTCCGTCACGTCGAGGAACGCGTCGAGGCGCCCCGACCCGCACTCCCTGGCCAGCGCCTCCGTGTCGACCAGTGAGCCGCGTGCCGTGTTGATGACGGTGCCCCCGTCGGGGATCAGTTTCAGCATCTCCTCGCTCACCATGCCCCGCGTCTCGGGGAGTTGGGGCGCGTGGACACTGACGATCGAGCTGCGCCGGCACAGTTCCGAGAGGGCGACCAGCTCCACGCCGAGCCCGGCCGCCTCCTCCGCCGTGACGTACGGATCGGTGAGCAGCACGCGCCAGCCCACGTCGGACGCGCGCAGCGCGGCGATGACCCCGCGGCCGATGCGGGACGCGCCGATGATGCCGATGGTGCGGGCGTCACCGCCCGTCCGCTCGGTGAAGGGCGGCCACCCCTCGGCATAGCCCGCCGCGGCCGACAGCGCGCCCTTCGCCGCGAAGGTGACCGCGGCGAGCGTGTAGGCCACGACGGGGCCCGCGTTGGCGTCGGCCGCCGAGGAGACCGTCACGCCCCGGTCCCACAGCGCGTCCGTCACCACGGGTTTCACCGACCCGGCGGCATGTACGAGGACCCGTAGCCGAGGGGCGTGGGCGAGGACCTCCGCCGTGATGGGCGGGCAGTTCCAGCCGGTTACCAGGATCTCCGTGTCGGCGAGCACGGCCCGTGCGTCGGGGGCGGTGAGCGGCCCGGCGAGCAGGCCGGGCACCAAGTCCACGCTGCGGGCCAGCCGTTCGCGGACGGCGGGGGCGAACACCCGGTCCGCCACATCCGAGCTCATCGCGAGTGCGGCGATCGGTGGACCCTTCAACTCTGCCTGGTCTGCCACGCGTGACCATCCCTCGTAGTAACCGGTTACCCAACAGCGCCTGGAGGCTAGGCCGAAGTCGGGACAGTGGTCAAGAGATCGCGTGGCCAAGGGGGTTGACCGGCGGTAGTAACCGCTTTAGATTCCGGTCACCTTGTTCCGACGACGGAGGGGCTGCCGTGCCAGCGGTGACGAAGGACCGGACGGAAACCGAGGCGGTGAAGCCGCCCGGCGAGCGCAGTAACCGGCCAAAAGGCAACAAACTCAAGCGCGATGAGCGATGGAAACGGTTTCACTCCTCGCGAGTCCTGCTGCTGCTCATGGTCCCGGGAGTCGCGTACTTCCTGGTGTTCCACTACGGCGCGTTCATCGGGAACGCCGTCGCCTTCAAGGAGTACGTGCCCTTCGACGGCCTCTGGGCCAGCCCCTGGGTCGGCTTCGAGAACTTCGACCGGATGTTCGGCGACCCGGACTTCTGGCACGCGACCTGGAACACGCTCTTCCTCGCGGTGCTCCAGCTGGTCTTCTTCTTCCCGGTCCCGCTCGGGCTCGCCCTGCTCCTGCACAGCCTGACCTCGGACCTGACACGGCGCTTCGTGCAGTCGGTGGTCTACCTGCCGCACTTCCTGTCATGGGTCATCGTCGTCGCCCTGTTCCAGCAGGTGCTCGCCGACACCGGCCTCCTCAACTCCGTGCTTGGGCAGGCGGGTCTGCACTCCGTCGACATCATCGGCAACCCGGACGCCTACCCGGCGCTCGTCGTCGCGCAGGTCGTCTGGAAGGACGCCGGCTGGGGCACGATCATCTTCCTCGCCGCGCTGATGCAGGTGGACGAGCAGCAGTACGAGGCCGCCGCCATCGACGGGGCGGGCCCCTGGCGCCGCTTCTGGCACGTGACGCTCCCGTCGATCCGGCCGGTCGTCATCCTGCTGCTGATCATGCGGCTCGGCGACATCCTCTCCGTCGGCTTCGAACAGATGCTGCTGCAACGGCAGTCGGTCGGACCCGAGGCCGGCGAGGTGCTCGACACCTTCGTCTTCTGGCAGGGCATCGTCGGCGGCGACACCGGATACGCCGCGGCGGCGGGCCTGTTCAAGGGCGTGGTCGGCGCGATTCTCGTCTTCGCGGCCAACAAGGTCGCCCATCGCCTCGGCGAGCAGGGGGTCTACAAGTGAGCACGAAATCCGCCGTCGCGACGCGGCCCACGAGCCCCGCACGCCCCACCCGGCCCCTGCGCCCCGCACGCCCCGGGAAGTCGATGCGCCCCGTACGCCCCTCCTGGATGGAGAAGCCGAAGCCGGTCACCCAGGTGGCCAAGGCCCTGGCGATCGTCACCATCCTGGTCATGGTCTTCGTGCCGTTCCTGGTCATCGTCTCGACGTCGTTCGCCTCCAACCGCGAGGTCATCGACAACGGCGGCTGGGTCCTGTGGCCGACGCACCCGACCCTGCGCGCCTACGAGCAGGTCTTCGAGGGCGGCATCGTCACCAAGGCGCTCGGCGTGAGCGCCGCCGTCACCGTCATCGGCACGCTCGCCTCACTCGCGTGCACGACGTTCCTGGCGTACGCGCTGAGCCGCCCCAAGGTGTACGGCGGAAAGCCGATCCTGCTGATCGTCCTGTTCACCTTCCTCTTCCCGCCCGGCATGGTTCCGGCGTTCCTGCTGGTCAAGGGCATGGGAATGCTGGAGAGCTACAGCGCGCTGATCGTCCCCGTCCTCATCAACGTCTTCAACCTGGTCGTCCTGCGCGGCTTCTTCCAGGGCGTTCCCGAGGAGCTGTACGAGGCGGCGCGGCTCGACGGCGCGAACGACTGGCAGATCCTGTGGCGGGTCGTGCTGCCGCTCTCCAAGGCGGCCCTCGCGGTCGTCGGCCTCTTCTACGCGGTGAGCTACTGGAACGCCTGGTTCCATGCCTCGATCTACCTGGAGTCCGACCACTGGCCGCTCCAGCAGGTCCTCCGTACGTACGTCATGGGCGGCTCGCAGATCGCGGACACCGGGCTGAGCGACGCGTCGAACGTGTCGGCCCCGCAGACGATGCAGATGGCCGTCCTGGTGATCGCCACCGTGCCGATCCTGATCGTCTACCCCTTCCTGCAGAAGTACTTCACCAAGGGCGTGCTCACCGGCGCCATCAAGAGCTGAGCCAGTTCCTCAGGTGCTGAGCCCATTCCTCAGGTGCTGAGCCCATACCGCTGAGCCAATTCCCCGGCTTTCGAAAGGTTGTCACTGTGTCCGGTTCCTCGATGTCGCGCCGTACGCTGCTGCGCTCCATAGCCGTCGGCGGGGCCGCGGTCGCGGCCCCCTCCCTGCTCACCGCGTGTTCCACGGATTCGAGCGGCGGCGGTTCGGTCAGCAACGCCAACAAGAAGGCCACGCCCTGGCCGACGTACACGCCCGCCAAGGGCCCGAAGCCGGACCTCGCGCCCACGGCCGAGGGCGTACAGCCCGGCTTCACCAAGTACCCGGAGAAGCTGGTGCGGGCCACGGCCGAGAAGCCGGGCAACGGCAAGCAGAAGATCAAGGTCATGACCATCACCTACGGCACCCCGCCGAAGCCGGTCGGATCGAACAAGTTCTGGCAGGCGATGAACGAGGCCCTCGGTGTCGAGGTCGAGTTCTCGGTCGTGCCGGACGCGGACTTCCGCTCCAAGATGTCCACGCTGATGTCCGGCGACGACCTGCCCGACATGATCAACTTCGGTGGCGGGTACGTCCTGCCCCGCGAGTCGCAGTTCGTGAAGTCGCGCTGCGCGGACCTCTCGGAGTACCTGTCCGGTGACGCGGTGAACGACTACCCGAACCTCGCCAACATCCCCACGTACGCGTGGGAGGGCATGGGCCGCGTCTCCGGCGGCATCTACGGCCTGCCGGTCGAGCGCGCCAAGGTGCAGGGCGCGATGTTCATCAACCGCGAGGCCTTCGACAAGGCGGGCTACAAGCCCGGCATGGCGGCGGCCGACTTCCAGACGATGGCCAGGGAGGCGTCGCGGGACAAGAAGTCCGCGCTCGGCGCCTCGTCGGTCGGCTTCTTCGGCTACCTCTACCACGCGATGTGGCACGGTGCGCCGAACCAGTGGCAGATCAAGAACGGCAAGGTCACCGACATGTACGGGACCGACGAGTTCAGGGCCGCCCTGGAGTACATGTCGAAGATGCGCAAGGCGGGTTCGTACAACTCCGACGCCACCTCGATCTCCCAGGTCGACCTCAAGACGCAGTTCTACAACGGCACCGTCCGCTCGATGACGGACGGCTGGGGCGCGGTCATCTCCAACGCGCAGGGCATCAAGGACGAGTTCACGCTGGACGCGGCCGTGCCGTACGTGGTCGACGGCGCGACGCCCGTCTACCAGCAGAACCGCGGCTGTTTCGGCTACACCGTCATCAAGAAGGCCTCCAAGGACCGCATCAAGCTGATGCTGCGGGTCCTGGACTGGCTGGCGTCGCCGTTCGGCTCCAAGGAGTACGAGCTGATGCACTCCGGGGTCGAGGGCACGCACTTCGAGTACGACAAGAACGGCGACCCGATCCCCACCTCGCTCGGCCTGGTGGAGAACAAGACGAACCTCCCCTTCGCCTACCTGATGGACGCACCGCAGCCGCTGTACTTCCCGGGCTACCCCGACCTGACCAAGCGGCTGCACACGTGGGAGAAGGCGGTCGTGCCGAACCTCGTCCGTGATGACCACTGGGGCCTGATGTCGGACACGTACAACCGGCAGGGCGCGTCCATGCAGCAGGTCATCGAGGACGGGGTCACGGCGATCGTCTCGGGCCGCAAGAAGCTGTCCGACTGGGACGCCGTCTACAAGAAGTGGCAGACGCAGGGCGGCGAGAAGGCACGCGAGGAGTTCGCGAAGGAGCACGAAGCCGCGCACTGATCCGGCGCGGGCGCGGGATGATGGGTCCGGGGCGGGCTGCCGTGGGGGCAACACCGCCCCGGATACTGCTACTTGACCCCGGGCACGGCTACTGGATCCGGGCACGCGCCCCTGACCGGGTGCTGCTACATGAACCGGGTACTGCTACATGAGGAGACACAGTGGGTGAGCGGGTCACCATCCGCGATGTGGCGGCGCGGGCGGGCGTCTCGGTCGCGACCGTCTCGCGGGTCCTCGCGGGCAACTACCCGACGTCGACGGCGTCGCGCGCGAAGGTGCTGCGGGCCGTCAAGGACCTCGACTACGTGGCCAACGCGCACGCGCGCGCGTTGGCGGGCGCGGGCCGCAAGACGATCGCGGTCCTCACCTTCGACGTGGTGAGCTCCTTCTTCGCCCATGTCGCGCAGGGCGTGGAGATGGAGGCCGCCCAGCGGGGCAGGCTCACGCTGGTCGCGTCGACGGGCAGTGATCCGGCCCGTGAGCTGGCCCTGGTGCAGATGATGCGCGAGCAGGCCGCCGAGGCGGTGGTGCTCGTGGGCGGGGTCATCGAGGACGACGAGTACCGCGAGCGGATGGCGCGGTACGCGGAGGCGCTGGCCGCGGCGGGCTCCCGGCTGATCCTGTGCGGGCGTCCCGCGCCGGCGCCGGACGTCCCCGCGCTGGTCGTCGAGTACGACAACGAGGCGGGGGCGTACGCGATCACGAGCCACCTGCTGGGCGCGGGCCACCGCAAGATCGCCCTGATCGGCTACCAGCCCGGCCACACCACGGGCGACGCCCGGGTCGCCGGGTACCTGCGCGCGCTTGCCGACCACGGGGTGCCGCGCGAGGAGGCGATCCTGCACGGCATCGGCTTCGGACAGAACCACGGTTACGAAGCGATCATGGACCTTCTCAAGAAGGCGGACGGAAAGCCGGACTTCACGGCGGTGTTCGCGGGCGACGACAGGGTGGCGGCGGCCACGATGATCGCGCTGCGGGAGTATGGGCTGCGGGTCCCGGAGGACGTCTCCGTGGTCGGCTACAACGACGACCCCGTGGCGGCGGACATCACCCCCGGCCTGACGACGGTGCACATCCCCGCGGAGGAAATGGGCCGCACGGCGGTCCGCCTCGCCCTGGCGGGGGCGCCCCGGGCAGGCCAGGAACGCCATCTCCTGGGCACCCACATCGTGATCCGGGAGAGCGTACGGGGGCTGCGGGGAGGCGGGGCGTAGGGGCCTGGGCCGTTGCTGCCGCGTGCCCGGCGGGGCCGGGGGGCTGGGGGGACGCCGCTTCGGAGTGCACCGGCGGTATGCCCTGAACCGCCGCTCCGCGCCGGGTGTCTCCCGCCCACCCACCCGTTTGCCCCGGGTCGAGTCCCCGGGGGGACAGGCGTGCCACCGCTCGGCGCCCACGCCAAACCGCCGCTTCGCGACGGAAGCACCCCACCCACCCGATTGCCCGGCATCCAGGCGCTACAGGGTGATAGCCGCTCCTGACGTAGCTGTACCGCTGCCGGGCAATCGGGTGGGGGCGGGAAGAATCCGGCGCGAAGCGGCGGTCCAGGGCAGCGCACAGCGCAGACGCACGCACGGCGTAGCCGACGCCCCACGTCAGTCGCCAAGCGAGGGCCCGGCGTGGGCGCCGGGCGATGGCACGCCTGCCACCGGGACTAGACCCGGGGTAATCGAGTGGCTGGGTGGGTGGGAAAGATCCGGCGCGAAGCGGCGGTCCAGGGCAGCGCACAGCGCAGACGCCTCTCGGCGGTTCACTGGAGGGACCCTGGCTGGCCCGTGGTCAGTACCGCATCCGCCACGGCCCCCGGGGCGTCCCGCATGACGAGGTGGCCCGAGGGGGTTGCCACATGGAAGGTCGCGTTGAGGGAGGTGGCGAGCGAACGCTGGCGGGTGAGCCAGCCGCCCGCGCCGTTCGCGTACGCCGCGAGGACCGTCGCCGGGAGTCGGGGCGGCAGGGGGAAGCCCCGGCGGAGGGCGGTGAGTTCGAGCGCCGTGTCCGCGTACGTCGCGTACTCCAGCAGGGCCCCCTGCCACACACGACTCACCCCGTAGACCCGCCTCACCACCCCCGCCGACGCCACGTCACCCCGCACCGCCGCCCTCCGCACCGCGGGCCCCACCGCCCGTGGCAGCCCCACCCCGCCCAGCACCGCCCCGCCCACCCGGGCCGCCCCCACCCGCACCCCGCACGGGACCCGTACCTTCGGACGTTCCTCGACGCTGGAGTCGAGCAGGACCAGGCCCGACGTGCGCTCCGGATGGAGGCGGGCGAACGCCTCGCAGTGGAAGCCCGCCAGGGAGTGCCCGACCACGGTGGCCGGTCCCGCAAAGCCGAGCGCATCGAGGATCCGCACGATCCGCCCGGCCTCGCCCGCGAGCGTGGGCGGCACGCGCGCGTGCCCGCTCAGCCCCGACCCCGGCCGGTCGAAGCGGACGACGGTCCGCGCCGGGGCGAGGATCTCCACCACCGCGTCCCAGTCGAACCACGCGAGCCCGAGCCCCGCGCTCAGCACGCACACAGGGCCGCTCCCCGTCACCCGCACGTGGTGCGGCACTCCCCCGATCCGTACGAAACTCATCCGCGCCGCACCACCGCCCTCGCGAGGAACCCCAGCCAGACCGCGATCAGCAGTACCTGGAGCCGCTGCCCCATCCCCAGCGCCCACGTGCCGTACCCCGCGTCGAAGGCGGCGATGGAGGCCAGGGTCCAGACGGTGGCGGCCAGTTCGAGGAGCAGGAGAAGGAGGCCGGTGGAGTCCGCGAGGGAGGGCAGGAGCCCGTGCCTCCGTGCGGCGAGCGTCAGGGCCACCATCCCCACCAGCGCCCCCGTCACCGCGACACTGCTGCTCACCACGTGGGCCGCGTGCGTCGCGGGCAGGAGCCCCGCCCGCTCCCTGGCCATGCAGTCCGCGTCGGCGGTCGGCGCGCAGCTCATCGAAAGGCGGGAGTCGACCGCGGTGGCCGCCCCGAACAGCGCGAGCCCCGCCCACCCCACGACCGTGCTCCACCGGCGCGGCAGCCACAGCAGCGCGCCCGCCGCGCCCGCGAGGATCAGCAGCCCGGCCGTCAGGTCGGTCGTGCGGAACAGCGTGCTGAACGGCTGGTCCCGGGCCGCGAGTTCACTCACGTACGACGTCAGCGGCGAGAGTCCCGTGCCGAGGCAGGCTTCGAGGAGCCATGCGCTGTAGGCGACCGCGCCGAGCATGAGGAAGGCCGAAACGGCGGCAGAAGCGGAGAAGGAGGCGACATCGGAGCCGGGCTCCTCGCGGCACGCGACAGGCCCGACCGGAGCGACTTGTACCACTTTGTCCGTACTTGTCATGGGCTCATGATCAGTCGGGCACCGGGGGCCCGCATGTCGCGGAATACCCGCCGGGGGTAAGGTTCCGCCCATGGCGGCCATGAAGAGATCAGCGAACGGCAAGCAGCTCCTGCTGCTCGCCGCGCTGCTCTTCGGCATCGTGACGATGCATACGCTGGGCCATCCGACCGGCCACTCACCGAGCTCTACGGCACGTCACTCGTCCTCATCGAGCTCCATGGCGACTCACTCGTCGAGCGCCGCGACGGTTCACTCACCGGGCCCCGCAACGGGTCTCTCCGCGAGTCACGCACGCGGCCCCGAACAGGACGTCGACCGACACCGGATGAGCGGGACGAGCCCGACGACCACGAGCGACCCGACGACCGTGAGCGCCCCGGCGACCGCGGGCGACCCGGCGACCGCGGGCGACCCGGCCATGCCGGGGATGGGCGGGATGGACCCTCTGTCCGTCTGCCTGGCCGTCCTCGCCGCCCTCACCCTCGTCCTGCTCCTGAAGGCGGGCCTGCTGCGGCCCGGCGGCTTCGCCGCCCCCGTGCGCCCGCTCGCCCGGCTGCTCGACGGGCCGCGGCCCAATCCGCCGCCGCCCCGCATACTCCTCTCCCGCCTCTCGGTGCTGCGCATTTAGGCCGGCGCACCGGCTGCTTCGCACTGCCCGCGACCTGGCGGATCCCTGATGGGAACCTCCGGGCGTCGAGCGGTGCATCAAAAGCAGCAGATGCGCCCATCTGCACGCACCACTACGACGAGGTGTACTCAGCCATGCGCAATCAGCCCCTGCGCACCCCTTCCCGCCGCACCCCTTCGCGCCGCGCCCTGCTCGGCGCCGCGACCGCCGTCGCCGGTTCGGGAATCCTGACGGCCTGTTCCGGATCCGGCTCCGGTGGCGGCTCCGGCCACGCCGGACACGGCGGCGGCTCCGAGCCCGAGGGCTATGTCGACCCCTCCGGCAAGGAGGTCGCCGCCGCGGAGAAGAAGCGGACCAAGGACGGCGGCACCGTCCGCGAGGTGAAGCTCATGGCCATGCAGGCCAAGCTCGACCTGGGCGGCCGCACGGTCAGGACCTGGGCGTACGGCGACCGGCTCCCCGGCAAGGAAGTCCGCGTCACCGCGGGCGACACCCTCGCCCTCACTCTCGCCAACCACCTCCCCCGGGCCACGTCCCTGCACTGGCACGGCCTGGCCCTGCGCAACGACATGGACGGCGTCCCCGGCCTCACCCAGCAGAGCATCAAGCCGGGCGCCGACTTCACCTACCGCTTCGCGGTGCCGCACCCGGGGACGTACTGGTTCCATCCCCACTCGGGCACCCAGCAGGACCGCGGTCTGTACGCACCACTGATCGTCGACGACCCCAAGGAGCCCTTGAAGTACGACAAGGAGTGGGTCGTCGTCCTGGACGACTGGGTCGACGGCGTGGACGGCTCGACCCCGGACGCCGTCCTGAGGGAACTCAGCGAGGGCATGGGCGGCCACGACATGGGCGGCGACGACATGGAGGGCAACGGGAGTGACACGGGCGGCGGCATGGATCACGGCGGCGGCCACGACATGTCGAACATGTCCCTCCGCACGGACGCGTCCCCAGAGCCCAGCACCAGCACCAGCCCCAGCCCCAAGCCGTCAGGCCCCTCCCGCATGATGATGGGCGCGAAGAGCGACCTGCTGGGCGGCGACGCGGGCGACGTGGCCTACCCGCATTACTTGGTCAACGGCCGCACCCCGGACGCCCCTTCCTCCTTCAAGGCCCGCCCCGGCGACCGCATCCGCCTGCGCATCATCAACGCAGGCGGCGACACCGCCTTCCGGGTGGCGCTCGGCGGCCACGAGATGACGGTGACCCACACGGACGGCTTCCCGGTGGAGCATGCGAAGACGGACGCGCTGCTCCTCGGCATGGGTGAGCGCTATGACGTCCTGGTCACCGCCAAGGATGGCGCGTTCCCGCTGACGGCGGCGGCCGAGGGCAAGAAGGCGGCGGCGCTCGCGGTCCTCCGCACGGGCGGCGGCGCGGCCCCCTCTGCCTCGACCCGCCCCAAGGAGCTGAAGGGCCGCCTCCTGACGGCGGACAAGCTGCGCGCCGCCCCGTCGGTGGCGCTCGCGTCCCGCAAGCCGGACCGCACGATCAGGATCCAACTGACCGGCGGGATGGCCAAGTACGACTGGGCGTTCGACAAGAAGCCCTACTCCCCCGACCGCCGCCACCCGGTCCGCGCGGGCGAGCGGGTCCGCCTGGTCTTCGCCAACTCGACGGCGATGTGGCACCCGCTCCACCTGCACGGCCACACGTTCAGCCTGGCCAACGTGGCGGGCGGCCCCCGCAAGGACACGGCGGTCATCCTGCCGAACGGCACCCTGACGGTGGACTTCGACGCCGACAACCCGGGCCTGTGGATGATCCACTGCCACAACGTCTATCACTCGGAGGCAGGAATGATGACGGTCCTCGGCTACCGCAGCTGACCGGCACCCCCAGGCGGGACGCCCCCCGTGGGCGTCCCCTCGGGGCGTCCCCAGTGGGGCGTCCCACATCCGCCCCGCAGGGCATCGCGTCGCTCTGACGATTACACTGGTCCTCGTGCCTCAACTACGCCTCGCCCTGAATCAGATCGACTCGACCGTCGGCGATCTCGCCGGGAACGTCGAGGCGATCGTCCATTGGACCCGGCACTCCGCCGAGCAGGGAGCGCACCTCGTCGCGTTTCCCGAGATGGCGCTGACCGGCTATCCCGTCGAGGACCTCGCGCTGCGGTCGTCCTTCGTCGATGCCTCGCGGGCGGCGCTGCGCGCGCTCGCCGCGCGGCTGAACGACGAGGGGTACGGAGAGCTGCCGGTCGTCGTCGGCTATCTCGACCGCACCGAGGAGGCCAAGCCGAAGTACGGCCAGCCCGCGGGCGCCCCGCGGGACGCCGCCGCCGTGCTGCACCGCGGCGAGGCCATCCTGACGTACTCCAAGCACCACCTGCCGAACTACGGCGTCTTCGACGAGTTCCGCTACTTCGTGCCGGGCGAGACCCTGCCGATCCTGCGCGTGCACGGCGTCGACGTCGCGCTCGCCATCTGCGAGGACCTCTGGCAGGACGGCGGCCGTGTCCCCGCGACACGCACCGCGGGGGCGGGTCTGCTGCTCTCCATCAACGCGTCCCCGTACGAGCGGAACAAGGACGACCAGCGCCTGGAGCTGGTGCGCAAGCGCGCGCAGGAGGCCGGCTGCACCACCGCCTACCTCGCCATGATCGGCGGCCAGGACGAGATCGTCTTCGACGGCGACTCGGTCGTCGTGGACCGGGACGGCGAAGTCATCGCGCGGGCCCCGCAGTTCTCCGAGGGCTGTGTGGTCCTGGACCTGGACCTCCCGGCCGCCGCGCCGCGGCCGCCGTCGGGCATCGTGGACGACGGACTGCGCATCGAGCACGTCACCGTCTCCGATGAGCCCCTCGCCGCGTACGAGCCGGAACTCACCGGCGGGTACGCCGAGCGGCTCGACGACGACGAGGAGGTGTACTCGGCGCTGGTGGTCGGGCTGCGTGCGTACGCCGCGAAGAACGGATTCAGCAGCGTCCTGATCGGCCTCTCCGGAGGCATCGACTCGGCACTGACCGCCGCGATCGCCTGCGACGCGCTCGGCGCGAAGAACGTGTACGGCGTCGCCATGCCGTCCCGCTACTCCTCGGACCACTCCATCGGTGACGCGGAGGAGCTGGCCCGGCGTACGGGTCTGAACTTCCGTACGGTGCCGATCGCCCCGATGTTCGACGCGTACATGGGGTCGCTCGGTCTGACCGGGCTCGCGGAGGAGAACCTCCAGTCGCGGCTGCGCGGCACGATGCTGATGGCCATCTCCAACCAGGAGGGCCACATCGTCCTCGCGCCGGGCAACAAGTCGGAGCTCGCGGTGGGCTATTCGACGCTCTACGGCGACTCGGTCGGGGCGTACGGGCCGATCAAGGACGTCTACAAGTCCTTGATCTTCCGGCTCGCCGAGTGGCGCAACCGCGCGGCGCTCGACCGCGGCCAGACGCCGCCGATCCCGGAGAACTCCATCAGCAAGCCGCCGAGCGCGGAGCTGCGCCCGGGCCAGGTGGACACGGACTCGCTGCCGGACTATCCGGTGCTCGACGCGATCCTGGAGATGTACGTCGACCGGGACCAGGGCGCGGACACGATCGTCGCCGCGGGGTACGACCGGGAGCTGGTCGTGAAGACGCTGCGGATGGTCGACACCGCCGAGTACAAGCGGCGGCAGTACCCGCCGGGCACGAAGATCTCCGCGAAGGGCTTCGGCAAGGACCGGCGGCTGCCGATCACCAACCGCTGGCGCGAGTCCGTCTGACCCGGGGTGGGCGGCACCGTCCTGGTCCCGCCCACCCACCGGAATCACCCGGCGTGGGACGACTCCCGCAACGGCTCCCCCGAAGCCACGAGCCGCTCACTGCCGACCGAGGGCGACCGCAGGTCCACCAGGTACGCCACCCCGGCCACCCCGAGGCCCAGCACGGCGAGCGCCGCGCCCGTCAGCGCCGGGGAGGTGACCCCGAAGCCCGCGGCGAGCGCGAGGCCGCCGATCCAGGCGCCGCCCGCGTTGGCGAGGTTGAACGCGGCCTGGTTGGCGGAGGAGGCCAGGGACGGGGCCGCCGACGCCTTCTCCATCACCATGAGCTGCAGGGGCGACCCCGTCGTGAACGCCGCCATGCCGAGCAGCGTCACCGCGAGCGCCGCGCTCCACGCCGTACCCATCAGGACCGGGAACAGGGCGAGGACCACGACCAGCGCCGTGAGCCCGCCGAAGAGCGTGCCCCGCAGGGAGTGGTCGGCGAGCCGGCCGCCGAGCAGGTTGCCCGCCGTGGCACCGACGCCGAAGAGTGCCAGGAGCAGCGTGACGCTGGATTCCGCGTAGCCCGCGGCGTCGGTCAGCATCGGGGTCACATAGCTGTAGGCGGAGAACAGCGCGCCGAAGCCCGCCACGGTCGTGCCGAGCGCGAGCCAGACCGGGACGCTGCCGAGCGCCCGGAGTTCCCCGCGCAGGCCGCCGCTCTCGCCGTGGCCGTGGTCGGCGGGGACGAGGAGCGCCAGCGAGGCGATCGCCGCGAGGCCGATCGCGCTGACCGCGAGGAATGTCGCGCGCCAGCCGAGCTGCTGCCCCATCGCCGTGGCCACGGGCACGCCCACGATGTTGGCGACGGTCAGGCCGAGGAACATGAGCGAGACCGAGCGTGCCTTGCGCTCGGGGGCCACCAGGCCGGTGGCGACGACCGCGCCGACGCCGAAGAACGCGCCGTGCGGAAGGCCGCTCAGGAAGCGGGCGGCCATCAGCCAGTGGTAGTCGGGGGCCGCCGCCGACAGCGCGTTGCCCGCGACGAAGAGCACCATGAGGCCGATGAGGACCCGGCGGCGCGGCATGCGCGCGGTGACCGCGGCGAGCAGCGGGGCGCCGATGACGACACCCAGGGCGTACGCCGAGACGAGGTGCCCGGCGGTGGGGATGGATATGTCCAGGTCGTCCGCGACGTTGGGCAGCAGGCCCATCATCACGAACTCGGTCGTACCGATGCCGAAGGCGCCCACGGCTAGGGCGAGCAGGGCCAGGGGCATGAAGAACCTTCCGGGGGAGCGCATGAGGGACTGGTGTTCCGTAAGTTTACGTACGGAACAAACCCTCTCGGGCCCAGTATTCCGCGAGGTTAAGAACGCATGTGCAGCACGTGGCAGGAGGGACCCGGGGCTAGGGCCCTAGAGCTCCAGGCGGGCCGCGATCGGCAGGTGGTCGCTGCCCGTCTCCGGCAGCGTCCACGACGACAGCGGCTCGACGCCCTTGACCATGATCTGGTCGATCCGCGCCATCGGGAACGACGCGGGCCAGCTGAAGCCGAAGCCGTCGCCCGCCGCGCCCTGCGTGGACCGCATCTGCGAGGTGACCGCGTTCAGGGCCCGGTCGTTCATCGTGCCGTTCAGGTCGCCGAGCAGCACGACCTTGGAGGTCGGCTCGTCGGCGATCGCCTCGCCCAGAGCGTCCGCGCTCGCGTCACGCTGGTTGGCGGTGAAGCCCGCGTCCAGCTTGACCCGCACCGACGGCAGGTGGGCCACGTAGACGGCGACCTCGCCCTTGGGGCTCGCGACCGTCGTCCGCATCGCGCGCGTCCAGCCCAGCTTGATGTCGACGGGCTTGGTGCCGGTCAGCGGGTACTTGCTCCACAGGCCGACCGTGCCCTGCACCGAGTGGTACTTGTACGTGCCGGCCAGGGCCTTCTCGTACGTCGGGACGGCGTCCGCGGTGAGCTCCTCCAGGGCCACGACGTCGGCGCCGGACGCGGCGACGTCACGGGCGGTGCCCGACGGGTCGGCGTTCTCCGCGTTCACGTTGTGCGTGGCGACCGTCAGGTCGCCGCCCGCACCGGACTTGTCGGTGATCAGGCCGCCGAAGGAGCTCACCCAGATGATCCCCGGAAGCAGCACGGCGATCAGCGCGGTGGCGGACTTGCGGACGAAGCCGATGACGAGCAGCACCGGGACGAGGAAGCCGAGCCAGGGCAGGAACGTCTCGATGAGGCTGCCGAGGTTGCCGACGCCGTTCGGGATCTGGGCGTGGAAGAGCATCACCAGGGCGAGCAGCACCGCGAACCCGGCGGTGACGAGCCCACGCCGCCAGATGCCCCGGTCGTTCCGCCACCCGTCGACCAGGCGCCGGAACCGAGCCCCCTGGCGGCCGGGTTCCGAGCCGCCGCTGCCCGTCTCCGTCACATACGCCTGCGCCATACGCTCGTCGCCTCACTGCTGCCGTGCAACCGTCCTCGCCCCTGAAACCCTAGGCGATGATCGGGTGTCCTCCCCGCCGTCCGTGACGGCCGTACGGGACGAGGACGAGCGGCGCGGGGCGGCAGGTTCCGCATCTCGCCGCACAACGGGGCCGCTGTGACGAAACGCGCACATTCACCCCGTGGGCCGCAGCCCCGCGAGCACGGAGTCGACGATCCGCTCGGCGAGGTCCTCGTCGAGCGGGTCGTCGGAGCGCAGCACGGTGCGTACGAGCATGGGGCCGACGAAGAGGTCGTTGGCGAGCACGATGTCGATGTCGTCGCGGAGTTCGCCGTTCTCCATGCCGCGGCGCAGCACCTCGCGCATGACGCGGCGCTGGGGTTCGACGACGGTCGCGTGGTAGGCCTCCCACAGCTTCGGCAGGCTCTTCATCTGCGCGAACACGTTGTGCAGGAGCGCGGAGGAGCGCATGTTCACGCCGCGCCTGCGCAGATGTTCCAGGCAGACGATGATGTCGCCGCGCATCGAGTCCCCGGCCAGCACGGGCTGCGGGTCGTCGATGCCGCGCAGGATGTCGACGAAGAGTTCCTCCTTGCCGCTCCAGCGACGGTAGATGGTGGCCTTGCCGACACCCGCCGTGCGGGCGATCCGTTCGATGGAGAGGTCGGCGAGGGGCACACCGTCCTCGATCAGCTTCAGGACGCCCTCGACGATCGACCGCTCCACGGCCTCACTGCGGGGGCGCCCCCGGACGCCTTTGGCGATGTGGCCCACGTCAACTCCGTCTCTCCTCGTCCGGCGCTCTGCCGGGCCGATTCTCCCTGTCCTGGTCAGCGCCCCGCGCCCACCGGGTCGGCCTCCGGCTTCTGGGCCTCGGGCTCCTGGGGTGTGCGGCCCGGCAGGAACAGGGCGACGACCACGACGCCGATCAGGGCGACGCCCGCACCGCAGAGCGCCGTGATGTGCATGGCGTGCAGGAAGGAGTCGTGGGCGGCGGTGACCAGGGGTTCGCCGCGCGGGCCGAGCTTGGCGGCGACACCGAGGGTGGCCTCGATGGACTCTCCCGCGGTGTGCCGGATGTCGGCGGGCAGCAGCGTGAGCTTGTCCTCGACGCCGCTGCGGTAGGCCGCGGAGAGCACGGAGCCGAGCACCGCGATGCCCAGGGCGCCGCCGACCTGGCGGAAGGTGTTGCTCAGGGCGGAGGCGGAGCCCGCCTTCTCGCGGGGCAGCGCCTGCATGATGACGACGCTGGCGGGAGTCATGATGTGCGCCATCCCGGCGCCCATCAGGAAGAACATGACCTCCAGGATCCAGATCGGGGTGTCGGCCTCCAGGATCGTGAAGGCGGCGAGCATCGCGGCCAGGAGCAGCAGCCCGCCCGCACACACGGCGCGGACGCCGAAGCGGTCCACGACGAGGCGGGCGCGCGGCGCGAAGATGAGCTGGGCCGCGGCGAGCGGCAGCATCAGCAGGCCGGTCTGCAGCGGCGAGTAGCCGCGGACGCTCTGGGTGTAGAAGACCGCGAAGAACGTCACGCCCATCAGCGCGAAGAAGACGAGCGCGAGGGAGCTGATCGCCGCCGAGAAGACGCGGTTCTTGAAGTACGAGATGTCGATGGACGGGTGGTCGCTGCGCTTCTCGTACAGCACGAAGCCGACGAGTACGGCGAGGCCCGCGACGATGGTCGCGAGAACGGCCGGGTCGGTGAAGTCGGCGAGCTGGCCGCCCTTGATGATGCCGTAGACGAGCAGGACGAGGCCGACGATGGACAGGCCCACGCCCACCAGGTCGATCCGGCCCGGCTTCGGGTCGCGCGACTCGGGCACGAGCCAGATCATCAGCCCGATGGCGACGATCACGATCGGCACGTTCACCAGGAAGACCGAGCCCCACCAGAAGTGGTCGAGGAGCACGCCGCCGGTGATGGGCCCGATCGCGATGGCGAGGCCGACGCCGCCGGCCCAGATGCCGATGGCCTTGGGCTGCTCGTCGCGCTCGAAGACGTTCATCAGGACGGCGAGGGTGGCGGGCATCACGAAGGCCGCGCCGAGACCCATCACCGCGCGGAACAGGATGAGCTGGACCGGGGAGCCGGATTCGGCGGCGAGCGCGGAGCCGATGCCGAAGACGGCGAGGCCCGCGAGCAGCACCTTCTTGCGGCCGAGCCGGTCACCGAGCAGCCCTGCCGTGAAGAGGAGCCCGGCGAAGACCAGTGTGTAGGAGTTGATGGCCCACTCCAGGTCACTCTGGGTGGCGCCGAGACCCGTGGGCTCCGGGGTCGAGATCGTCTTGATGGCGACGTTCAGGATCGAGTTGTCGAGCACCACGATCAGCAGGCTCAGCATCAGGACGCCGAGGATCGCCCACCGGCGCCGGTGAACGGCTTCCGGTATGCGTGGGGTGGTGACGGCTGGAGTAGTCATGGCTCCCACCCTAGGCCCATTTCGATACGAGACCGTCTCGTATTGTAAAGACTTTACCGAAGGGTCCACTAGCCGCCGGGCGGCACGCGATGCCACCATGGAGGTGATCCGGGGACGCCGTCAGGGCGCCTCGAGATAACAGAAGGAGCCGTTGCGATGACGCAACTTCCGGCTGCCCAGAACCAGCCTGCGAGTCCCGCCGCGAGCCAGTCCACCGACAGCAGCAAGGCGCTGTACGGAGGCAAGAGCTCCCGCCGCATCACCGTGCGGGACATCACCGCCGCCAAGGAGCGGGGCGAGAAGTGGCCCATGCTCACCGCGTACGACGCGATGACCGCGTCCGTCTTCGACGAGGCGGGCATCCCCGTGATGCTGGTCGGCGACTCGGCGGGCAACTGCCACCTCGGGTACGAGACGACCGTGCCGGTCACCCTCGACGAGATGACCATGCTGTCCGCGGCCGTCGTACGGGGCACGTCGCGCGCCCTGATCGTCGGTGACCTGCCCTTCGGCTCGTACCAGGAAGGCCCGGTCCAGGCCCTTCGCTCGGCGACGCGCCTGGTGAAGGAGGCCGGTGTCGGCGCGGTGAAGCTGGAGGGCGGCGAACGCTCGCTCCCCCAGACCGAGCTGATCGTCTCCTCCGGCATCCCCGTCATGTCCCACCTCGGCCTCACTCCGCAGTCCGTGAACACCATGGGCTACCGCGTCCAGGGCCGCGGCGACGAGGCGGCGCACCGTCTGCTGAGCGACGCGAAGGCCGCGCAGGACGCGGGCGCGTTCGCGGTGGTCCTCGAACTGGTCCCGGCGGAGCTCGCGGCCGAGGTCACCCGCTCCCTGCACATCCCGACGGTCGGGATCGGCGCGGGAGCGGCGTGCGACGCCCAGGTCCTCGTC